>NZ_JBEPRY010000013.1:0-214780 GCF_040548605.1 Bradyrhizobium sp. JR4.1 | reverse complement strand
CGCTTTCCACGGCATCTACACCTCCCGCAGAACAAAAGCGGAAAGTGTAACCCATGTGTCCGGTACGAACTGTCACCTATGTCTCGGGTCGCTCACAGCTCATTTGATCTCCCCAAGCCAGGCGTTGTGACCGGCGCATTTGGTCACCATGAGCGCGCTGGTGCAGATGAATCCGGTAGAGCGCGGCCATTGCCTCACCGTCGGAGGATTCAGTATCGCACGGCAGTCTGAGTGATCGTGATCACATAAACTCGCGATTGGCTCCCCTAGTGTCCAGCTCACGCCAAACACGGGGAGATTTCATATGCGCAAGATCATTCTGGTGGCCGCTATGGTGCTGGTCTCTGCCTCTGCCCAGGCCGGAGGCCCGCGCAGCCTGTCGCTGTCCGCGGTGAGCGAGCCGGCTTCGGTTCAGCAAACGGCGCCGACGCTCGCTGCCGCGCCGACGCAGGTGAGCGAAGCAGCGCCAGCCGCCGAAGCTCCGAAATATCTCGATCGCCCGCCGGCGGTTTCGCTCACTGCGCCTGCGGCGACTCCCACACCGACGACCGCGACGACCTCAGCGCTCGCGACGACGACCCAACCCGCCGCGAAGACGACGGCCAAGGCGGACAAGTCGAAGCACAAGCGCAGCTGGACCGAAGGCCGCATCATCAGCGAGCTGCATCGCCACGGCATCTACTGGTAAGGTGCCTGCTCTCAAAAAGCATATGGCCGGGACAAGCCCGGCCATGATGCAAGAGATTTGGATCGGACTGGACGCGCTACTGCGAAACCGTCTGCACCACGCTCCCGATCGGACGTGCGCTCGAGGTCGGCACCTTCAGGTCCTTCAGCAATGCCTCGTCATATTCTGGCAGCGACTCGAGCGTCGTCTTGGCCTTCATCTGCACGACCTTGTAGCCGCCGGCCTTGAGCCGCGCGAGCAGTGCAGGCATGGCTTCGCCGGTATGCTTCTGGAAGTCGTGCATCAGGATGATGCCCTTGCCGAGCTTGTCGAGCCTGGTCATCACGGTCTCGATGATCTTCTCCGGCGTGGCGCCCTTCCTGAAGTCGAAGGAGTCGATGTCGGTCGAGAACATCGCGACGTTTCGGGTGCCGAAATAGCTCACGATCGCCGGATTGTGCTGCAGCTGCGGGAAGCGGAAGAACGGTGCCGGGTTGGTGCCGAGCGCGTATTTCACGGCGCTAACACCCTTCTCGACCTCGTCCTTGGCCATCTGCTCGGTCATCTTCTTGCCGTTCAGGTTGACGTGCGACCAGGTGTGAGTGCCGACCGTGTGGCCCTGCGCCAGCACCTGGCGAAGGATTTCCGGATGGTAGGTCGCATGCTTGCCGACCGAGAAGAACAGGCCCTTGGTGCATTCATCCGCGAGCGCCTTCAGCACGGCGGGCGTGTTGACCGGCCAGGGACCGTCGTCGAACGTCAGCACGACCTCCTTGTCGGTGAGGAAGTCGAACTGCTTGAAATGATCGAAGCCGAAGCCCGGACCGCCGGTGGTGTCGATCTCGACCACGCGGGAGACGCCGAGCGCGTTGGGATTGGCGCAGGTCGATTTCTGCTGAACCGGCATCGGCGCGGGTGCGGCGGCCGGGGCGGCTGCCGCCGGTTTGGCCGCAATCGCCGCCGTGGTCGTGACGTCGTCCTTGGCGGCGAGCTTCGCCTGTGCCGGCAATTGATCGGCGGCACGGGCGGCAATCGTCTTGGGAGCGGCCTGGTCGGCGCGCGAGGAATAATAAAACCAACCGCCGGCGGCAATCACGACCGCCGCAACTACACTGGCCAGCATCAGGCCCAACGCATTACGCATCGCCATTCTTTCCAATTACGCAACCAAACCGGCGGAATTTCCCGCTCGACGAGCCATTAATGCGAAGGAACAGTTAACGTGACACCAACACGACAGCGGATATGAAGGAATTTCAGCGAGGTGCGCCAACGTGACCATAGTCACAGAGGGTGGGCCTCCCGTGACCGTCATCACAGTGGAAACTGTTTTGCTGGAGCATGGTCGATCCCATCAACAACGGGCCCGCTTCCAGCGGTGCCAATGGGAGCTTCAAATGACCAACTCGCTGAACACCAAGTCTCTGAACACCAAGTCCTTGAGTAGCAAGATCCGCGACACCAGCCTGGCTCTGGGCTTTGCCGCCATCCTCTCGATCGCCTCGACCGGCTCCAGCTTCGCCTTCTCGTCCGAAGCCCAGCAGCAGTGCACCGGCGACGCTTTCCGCCTGTGCTCGTCGGAAATCCCGAACATCCCGAAGATCACGGCGTGCATGATGAAGCATCGTTCGGATCTGAGCGCCGGTTGCCGTGCGGTGATGGACAAGGACCTCGCCAAGGGCGGCGCGTCACGCAAGGTCGCTGACGCCCAGGACGCTCAGTAACAGTAACGATAGCGTCGTTGCGTCGGTTAGCTCCCCTCGCGATGTGCCCCGGCGTCAAGCCGGGGCCACGCGGCAGCGCAAGCCCGCCTGCCAATAAAGCCGTTGCGGCTTCGGGATCGTCGCTCTAGCTTCGCCCGCACATCTTCCGGGTAAGAGGCATTACGCGATGACCAGATTTCTTTTCATCATTCCATTGATCCTGTTTGCATCGGCTGCGTCCGCGCAGCAGCCCGGTCACGACGCCTGTGCGCGCGATGTGACGCGCTTCTGCCGCCCGGTGATGAACAATGGCGATCAGGCTGTGCTCGCCTGCCTCAAGCAAAACCGTACGCGGCTCACCAAAGGCTGCGAGAAGGTGCTGACGGATCACGGGCAGTAAGACGTCGCTACGGACTCGCGAAACCCTACGTGCTGCTTCCCGCCGCAGTGGCGACCACGGGCAGCACCTCACTTGCTGCCTGATCCGGCGTCTCCTCTTTCCAGCGCACCGAGCCGAACGGACGCTCGAGCATGCGGCGGATCCGCACCGGATCGGGGCCGATGTGGAAATCGATCGCCTCCTGATGCAGAGCGCGTTCGGACTGGGTCGAGCGGTTGCGCTGGCGTAGATAGTCGAGCCAGGTCGGACAGTGGTAACGCTCGGTCCACAATTCGGGATCGGCGATGTCGCGCGCGATCGACCAGCCGTAAGCACCGTTGCGCTGACGAGAGAGCTGCACGTCCTGCATCACGTTGTGAAAGGCGCGGGCGTTGTCTTGGGCGACGCGGTATTCGATCTCGACCACCAGCGGCCCGCTGCGTGCCGTGAGCGACAGTTTGACTTCCGGATCCGCTAGCAAATCGGCGTCTTCATTACGGGCGCCGACGCGCGGCATCGTGAGCCAGATCCCCAGCACCGGCGAGATCAGCATCAGGCCGGCAGCCGTCAGCAGCGCGACCTCGACGCCGGCATAGTCGGTGAGATGGCCCCAGCCCCAGGCGCCGACCGCGATGCCGCCCGAAATCGAGGCCTGGAACGCCGCGAGCGAGCGGCCGGCGACCCAGCGCGGCGCCGAGAGCTGCACGCCGATATTAAACAGTGCGACGGCGGCCATCCAGACCGCGCCGGCGAGCACCAGGGCAGCCGCGGTCAGCACCGGCTCGGTGCTCACGGCGAGCGCAGCCATCGCAAACGCCATCGAAATGGTGCAGGCGCGGATCGCGGCTTCGCCGCTCATGCGCTTACGCAATTCGTGGATGTTGAGCGCACCGACCACGGCGCCCATCCCGAAGGCGCCGAGCATGACGCCGTAGGTCTGCGCGCCGCCATGCAGCAGATCGCGCGCGACCAGCGGCATCAGTGCCATGATGGCACCGCCGATCAGGCCCATCACCAGCGTGCGCAACAGCACGATCTTGATCGGCGGCGAATTGGTGATGTAGCGGAAGCCCGACACCATGGCGCGGTTGAGCTTCTCCCGCGGCAGCCGCGAGGGCTCGGTGTTGCGCCGCCAGAGCAGCAGCACCACCAGCAACGGCAAATAGAGGATCGCGTTACACGCAAACGCCGCCACCGCACCGAGCGCGGCGACGATGACACCGCCGACCGCCGGACCGAAGCTGCGCGCGATGTTGTAGCTGATGCCGTTCAGCGCGACGGCCGACGGCAGGGCATCGGGCGGCACCTGCTCGCTGACCGAGGATTGCCAGGCCGGGCCGAACAGCGCGTTGCCGCTGCCGACCACGAAGCAGAACGCGAGCAGCGTTTCCGGAGAAATGTAGTTGAACCAGGCCAGGACCGTGAGCGCGGTCGCGCCAGTCAGCGCGATCATGAGCGCGATCAAGGTGACGACACGGCGGTCATACATGTCGGCGATGGCGCCGGCCGGCATCGAGATCAGCATGATCGGCAGCATCAGGGCGGTCTGCACCAGCGCCACCTTGTCCGCCGAAGCGGCCATCTGCGTCATCGCCCAGGCGGCGCCCACGCCCTGGATCAGCAGGCCAAGATTGGAGAGCAGGCTGGCGAGCCAGATGCGCCGGAACACGGTGTACCGCAGCGGCGCCATGATGCCGTCGGTCGCAATTTTCTGGCGGTTCGTCTGCTCGGTCATATCCCCTTCCAGATGGGCTGGCAGAAGTAGTCTTGAAGTCGTCTTGGAGTGGTCTTTGGGCGATTCCGGCAAGTTCAGTGATGCCTGCGAAAGTCCTTCGCTGTCCAGTGGTTAGGCCGGTATAAGCGGTGCACAGAGATGGTTTTGCGGGGGAGGAACAGATGAAGCTGTCACGACGAATGATCATGCTAGGGGCCGGCAGCTTGCCCTTCGCAATTGCGAGCTTGCGGACGGGCGCGTTGGCCCAGCCCTCACCTGCCGCGTCGGGCGAGGTGCCGCCGATCCTGTTCGTCCACGGCAATGGCGAATACGACGCGCTCTGGATGACGACCTTGTGGCGGATGGAATCCAACGGCATCGCGCGCGACCGCATGATGGCGATCAATTTCACCGATCCCAATGCACGAAGTGACGACAAGGTCGAGCAGGCGGGCCGCTCCTCTACCGAGGACCAGCGCCGCGAGCTCGCCGCCGCCATAGCCGAATTGAAGCGCAGCACCGGCGCGGCCCGCGTGGCGCTGGTTGGCAGCTCGCGCGGCGGCTATGCCATCCGCAACGTCATCAAGAACGGCGGCGCCAGCGATGTCAGCCATGCCGTGCTGTGCGGCACGCCCAATCACGGCGTGTTCGCGACCGACGACCAGCCCAACAGCGAGTTCAACGGCCGCGGCGCGTTCTTGCGCGGCCTGAACGAGGGCGAGAGCGAGGTGACGCCGGATGTCGCCTTCCTCACCTTGCGCAGCGACGGTATGGACAAATACGCGCAGGCCGATGGCCGTTTCATCGGCAAGCCCGGTACGCCGACCGGCGTCAACGTCGAAGGTCCGGAGTTGAAGGGGGCGGCCAACCTCGTGCTCGGCGCGCTCGATCATCGCGAGGTGGCGTTCCACCTCCGGGCCTTCCGCGAGATCTACAAATTCATCGCCGCCCGCGAGCCCGCGCGAATCGCGATTGTCCCGGAGCAGAGCGTGAAGCTGAGTGGGCTTGTTACCGGCGCGCCCGGCGGCGTGTCGACCAACCGGCCGATGGCCGGCGCAACCGTCGACGTGTTTCGGGTCGATCCTGAAACCGGTGAGCGCAAGGGCAACGCCGTCCACAGTGCGAAGACCGGTGCCGACGGCCGCTGGGGACCGGCGCAGGTCGAGCCTTCCTGGTCGCTCGAATTCGTCGTCGCATCGCCGGATGCGCCGACGACGCATATCTACCGCTCACCCTTCCCGCGCTCGTCGGACGTCGTGCATCTGCGCGCCGCGCGTCCGCTCGGGCCCGCGGACAAGGACGCCGGGGCTGTGGTGATCATGTCGCGTCCGCGCGGCTATTTCGGCCTGCCGCGGGATGTGGTGCTGCTCGACGGCAAGGAGCCGGCGGACGTCAAATCGGGTGTGCCCACAGATTCGACAGCAACACTGCGCCTTCCGGCCGGCGAGGTGGGGCGTAACATCGTGGCCCAATTTGGCGAAGAACGAATTGTGGCACGCGCCTGGCCTGCCTCCGAGAACAGGATTGCGATTGCCGAGCTGACTTACTAGCTAATTGCCTGCGTCACCTCTGCGGGAGCGAGCCATGAACATCGCCAGCGTGCGTCGGCCCATCGTCCCTCCGACCCCGCCGCGTGCGCCCGACGACATGTCGTTCCTCGGCCGGCTAGCCGTGATCAAGCGGAACATGATCGCGACCTGGGGCCAGCGCGCCTACGAGGAAGACGTCATCGAGGGCCGCTTCTTCTTCCGCAACAGTTTCATCCTGAACCAGCCGGATGCGATCCGGCATGTCCTGCTCAGCAATTACGAGAATTATTCGCGTACCCCGGCGGGCATCCGCATGCTTCGTCCCGTGCTCGGCGACGGTCTTCTGATTGCGGAGGGCCATTCGTGGACGTTTCAGCGCCGCACTCTCGCGCCGGCGTTCACGCCGCGTGCGACGGCAAATCTCGTTCCGCACATGACGGCGGTGCTCGACGAGACCATCGCGAAGCTGGACGGGCGAACGAGCGAGCCGATCGATCTGCGCGAGATCATGCAGCGCATGACGCTGGAGATCGCCGGACGCACCATGTTCTCGTTCGGCATGGACCGGCATGGTCCGACCTTGCGCAACTTCGTCATGGAGTATGGAGCCCGACTCGGGCGGCCGTACTTGCTCGACATGGTGCTGCCGCTGTCCTGGCCGAGCCCCATGGATTTTGCCCGCGCCCGTTTCCGCAAGCGCTGGACTGAATTCGTCGCGATGCTGATCGCCGAGCGGCGGGAGATGGGCAAGAAAGCGGGCGCGCCGCCGCGCGATCTTTTCGATCTCATGGACGAGGCGCGGGACCCCGAAACCGGCAAAGGCTTTTCGGACGAGCAACTCGTCGACGAAGTCGCAACCATGATCCTCGCGGGTCACGAGACCACGGCGACCGCGCTGTTCTGGGCGCTCTATCTGCTCGCCCTCGATCCCGATACGCAGGAGGAGGTCGCCTCCGAGACCCGCGGCGAGCACCTCGACAGCATGGTCGATATCGATCGCCAGAAGTTCACCCGCGCCGCGATCGAGGAGACCATGCGGCTTTATCCGCCGGCCTTCCTGATCGCCCGGGCCGCGCGCGAGAAGGACAACGCGGCCGGCGTCGCCATCGGCAAGGGCGACATCATCATGATCGCGCCGTGGCTGCTGCACCGGCACGAGAAGCTGTGGGATCAGCCGAACGCGTTCATTCCAAAACGCTTCATGTCGACGGAAGCACCCGATCGGTTTGCCTATCTGCCCTTTGGCGCGGGTCCGCGCGTCTGCATCGGCGCACCATTCGCGCAAGCCGAATCCGTGCTGGCGCTGGCCCGGCTGATCGGTGCGTTCCGTGTCGAGCTTGCCGATACCAGCCCTGTCATTCCGCTCGGCGTCGTCACGACCCAGCCGGACCGTTCGCCGCTGTTCCGCATCACGCGTCGGTGACAGGCGTTCGCCTGGCGGACGGCGTGATCCACACCAGATAGAGTTGCGCCATGAGCGATATCCAGGCCCAGTTTTCCGTTCTGAAGCAGACCGCCGATGCGAAAGTGGTCGACGCGATCGCGCGCCTCATCGAGGACGGCGAAGATCACGAGCTCAACCGCGTCAATGTCCTCGATTTCGCGAAGCAGCACGGTCTCGATGAAGAGCACGCGATCTCGGCATTCCTGCATTCGGCGCGGCTCGGCCTGTTCGATCTGGGTTGGAATGTGCTGTGCCCGGGCTGCGGCGGCGTGTTGGGTGCGCACTCGACCCTGAAGGCGCTCAAGCCCGATGATTATCATTGTGCGCTGTGCGCCTGCGGCTACAAGGCCTCCGTCGATGATCAGGTCGAAGTCTCCTTCACCGTCAATTCACGTGTCCGGCGCATTGCGGCGCATGATCCTGATACGCTTCCGGTGTGGGAGTACTTCAAGCAGGTGTTCTGGAGTTCCGGCGTCGACTTCAACAAGGAATCGTTCGCGACGCTCGCCAACGAGGTGACGCTGGATACGATGGAGCTGCCGGCCGGCGAGAAGGCGACCATGTCGCTGCAACTGCCGAACGATTTCATCATCATCTTCGAACCGGTGACTCACGCGGCCCATTTCATCGACGTGCAGGGCGAGCCGACCAAGGACCGTCAGCAGCTCGCCATCATGTACAACAGGGTGCAGGCGCCGACGGGAACCACGACCATGCGGCCGGGCCCGCTGCGGCTGTCGCTGGAGAACCAGGCCGGCGTACGCGTGCTGCCGTCGGTCTTCATCGCGGCCGAGGCACTCCATCACCTCATCGGCAAGCGCAAGCCGTTCCTGACCGCCAAGCGGATGCTGTCGAACCAGACGTTTCGCGACGTGTTCAAGGCGGACAATCTCAGTCTCGACCAGCGGCTCCAGATCACCTCGCTGACCTTCCTGTTCACCGATCTGAAGGGATCGACCGCACTCTATGAGCGCGTCGGCGATCTCGCCGCCTTCGACCTCGTGCGCGCGCATTTCCATGCACTGCTCGAGATCATCTCGTCGGAGAAAGGCGCGGTGGTGAAGACCATTGGCGACGCCGTGATGGCGACCTTCGTCCGTCCCGAGCATGCGATCGCGGCGGGTTTGCGGATGCGCGCGGCGATGGACGAGCTCAACAAAAAGCGCGGCACCGCCGATCTCATCGTCAAGATCGGCATCCACGAGGGTCCGTGCCTCGCGGTGATGCTGAACGAGCGGCAGGATTATTTCGGCCAGACCGTCAACATCGCCGCCCGCGTGCAGAGCCTCTCGACCGCGCAGGAGATCCACATCACCGGCCCGGTGCTCGATGCACCGGCAGTCGCCGAAGTCCTCAAGCAGCGCGAAATCAGGCCGATCCAGAAGCAGGCCGCCCTGCGCGGCATCGCCGACAAGATGGTGGTGTACGAGATACCGTGAGGTGTTGCCCCCCACATCGTCCTGGCGAAGGCCAGGACCCATACCGCGGAATCTATCGATTGCGGATGGTCGGCGTACCGGACCACAACCAGTCTTCGCCAAACTACACCCTGGGGTAATGGGTCCTGGCCCTTCGCCAGGACGACGTCGGAGAGACGATTTAGCCGCCCTCCAGAAACCAACGCTCCCAGATTGCCGAAACGTAATGCGGCGCGCGGAACTGACGCACGTTGCGCCGGTTGGGTTTCCTGCTCATATAATGCTGGTAGCAGTCGCGCTCCGCGGCTTCATCGATTTCGGTAGGACCTTATGCTCGACGGCCTGCGCCAATTCATCGCCGACATTGTTGCTCCCCATGCCCAGGACCGCGCATTCGGTGACAGTGATTACCGGCTGGCGGCGACCGCGCTGCTCGTTCACGTGATCTCGCTGGACGGCCAGCCGACTGCTGCCGAGCAGCGCAAGTTGCACAGTTTGATCGAAAGCCACTTCGGGCTCGATCGCGGCACCGCGGATCGCCTGATCGCGGATGCGACGGAGGTCGAGGGCGAGGCGGTCGACCTCTATCACTTCACCAGCATCATGATGCGCTCGCTCGACGAAGAGGGCCGCAAGCGCGTCGTCCAGATGATGTGGGAGCTGGTCTACGCCGACGGCCAGGTTACCGAGTTCGAGGATAATGTGGTCTGGCGCGCTTCCGACCTGCTCGGGATTTCGCAACGCGACCGGATCGACCTGAAGCACGCGGTCGCAGATCGTGCCGGCGGCCAGGTCAAGGACGACGCGGTCGGTGGGTGATCCGTGCCAACACCGCCAATTGACGGTTGTGCAGGTCACATGACGAAACTTTAATGTAGCCTCGGGCTGTCCGGGTTCCGGATTTCTCCTGTAAATCCGTGGTTTGCCTGCTTCCCCCGTTTCCCGCTCAAGTGGCTATGCGGCGGCGCCGCTTGCCTGTCGCGCTCGGCCTATGCTCTCGTTCCAGCATTCCGGGGCCAAAAACTTCAATTCAAGAGATCTCGATCGTGACTGAGCGGGTAACGTTGATCACCGGTGCCTCGGCGGGCATCGGCACGGAGCTGGCGCGTGTGTTCGCCGCGAACGGACACCGTCTTGCGCTGACGGCGCGACGCGCGGACCGGCTCGAGGCGCTCGCGAACGAGCTCGCCGCCAACGGCGGCAAGAAGCCGATCGTGATCGCCTGCGATCTCCAGGACGCGGATGCCGGCGAGAAGATCGCCGCCGCACTCGCTGCCGAAGGCGTCGAGCTCGACAATCTCGTCAACAATGCCGGCTTTGGCGTATTCGGTGACGCAGTTGAGCGCGACCGCGTCGAGCAGGTCGGCATCGTGGACGTCAATGTCCGGGCTCTGACGGATCTGTCGCTGCGCTTTGCCGATCAGCTGATCAGGAACAAGGGCGGTCTTCTCAACGTCGGGTCGGTCGCCGGCTTTCTGCCCGGCCCCGGCATGGCCGTCTATTACGCGTCCAAGGCTTATGTCATTTCCTTCACCGAGGCCTTGCGGGCGGAGCTTGCACCGCGCGGCGTTCGCGTCACCGTCCTTTGCCCGGGCCCGGTGCCCACCGAATTCCAGGCCCGCGCCCGCGTTGGCTCCGGACATGATACGGCCCTTCTCAATGTTCCTGCCGCCGAGGTCGCACGGCAGGCCTATCGCGGCCTGATGGCCAACAAGCGGGCAGTGCTCCCCGGTCTGGGCATCAAGATCGTGCCATTCGCGCTGCGCTTCTTCCCGCGCGGCTTCATTCTGTCTGCCACCAGCTGGTTTCAGAGGCAAAGACACTAAAGCGAGCTCTCGGTCGGTCGTGGCCCGGAGCTTGCTTTCTATCGGGTGGGTGTGTGCGCAAACTCACACGAAATTAACGATCGCTTAGTTATGCTGGCGGTCTGAACCGATAGCACTCGCAGAGACCATGTCGTTCCGGACGAACAGGTTTGGTGGCGCAGAAGTGGTGCCCTTCCCCAGAAGGACGCCGGACGTCGCCGCCTCCGAAACCCGGTTGCCGGTTCTGATCATCCTGCATCAGGAATCCTCAACGCCTGGCCGCGTCGGTAATGCGCTGCGCGCGCTCGGCCATCGTCTCGACATCCGCCGTCCCCGGTTCGGCGATCCGCTGCCCGAGACCCTCGACCAGCATGCCGGCGCTGTGGTCTTCGGCGGTCCCATGAGCGCGAACGATCCCGACGACTACATCCGCCGCGAGATCGACTGGATCGAAATTCCGCTCCGCGAACAGCGGCCGTTCCTCGGCATCTGCCTCGGCGCGCAGATGCTGGCGAAGCAGTTGGGGGCCCGCGTCGCGCCGCATGCCGACGCGCTGACCCAGATCGGCTACTATCCGATTCGCCCGACAGCAGCGGGACACGGGCTCTGCCCGAATTGGCCGGCGCGGGTCTATCATTGGCATCGCGAAGGCTTCGAGTTGCCGGTTGGCGCTGAACTGCTTGCCGAAGGCGATGATTTTCCGGTGCAGGCATTCCGCACCGGCAACGCTTTCGGCGTGCAGTTCCATCCCGACGTGACCTACGCGATGATGCATCGCTGGACCACCCGGGGCTATGACGGTCTCAGCGCGCCCGGCGCGCGACAGCGGCATCATCATTTCGCGGACCGTGCGATCTACGATGCCGCGGAACGCGGTTGGCTCGATCATTTCGTCGACGGCTGGCTGACGCGCCGGCCGTTGCTGGCGCAGGCGGCCGAGTGATCGCGCCTTAGCACAAGCTCTTCTCATCCCCTTGTATGGTAGGCTCGTTGCCAACGTGCGCGCGCGTAACTGCGCCGGCAAACAAAGGGAGAGCGCCATGGGCTACGAACACATTCTCTATGAGGTCAGCGACAAGGTCGCGACCATCACGCTCAACCGTCCCGACCGCATGAATGCGTGGACGCCCATCATGGAGCGCGACGTGCGCCATGCGATGGAAGCATCGAGCGCCGATGACAACGTCCGCGTCATCGTCATCACCGGCGCGGGCCGCGCTTTCTGCGCCGGTGCCGACATGGACGCGCTGAAGGGGCTCGACCCCGATGATGTCAGGCGCGCGTCGAACCTGCCGCCCTTCGACATGAACCGGCGGCCCGACTGGCAGACGCGCTATGGCTTCTACCCGTCGATCGGAAAGCCTGTCATCGCCATGCTCAACGGCGCAACCGCCGGCATCGGCCTCGTCCACGCGCTCTATTGCGACCTGCGCTTTGCCGCCGACAACACCGTGTTCACCACCGCCTTCGCGCGGCGCGGCCTGATCGCCGAGCACGGCATCAGCTGGATGCTGCCGCGAATCGTCGGCCACGCCAATGCGATGGATCTGTTGCTCTCGGCACGCCGTGTTTCGAGTGACGAGGCGCTGCGGATCGGGCTGGTGAACCGGCTCTGCTCGCCCGAGAAGCTGCGCGAGGAGACTTACGCCTATGCGCGCGACCTCGCCGATTTCGTCTCGCCGAGCGCGATGGCCGTGATCAAGCGGCAGCTCTACGAGGTGCCGTTCCAGACGCTGGCGGAGGCGACGATCGAAGCCAATCGGGACATGATGGTAGCGCTGAACGGCAGCGATTTCCGGGAGGGAGTCGCGAGCTTCATGGAGAAGCGGCCGCCGAGGTTTACGGGGAAGTAGGAGGGATTCGTCGGCAGTCCGTCTTCGCCCTGCGGGCTACGCCGCGGCAGCCTTCGCTCGTTTCGCTACGAGGGACTGTCCGGGCTTGCCGAGCCGTAGCTCGCGAAGCGAGCGAAGGCTGGTGGAGCCAGGCGGGATCGAACCGCCGACCTCGTCATTGCGAACGACGCGCTCTCCCAGCTGAGCTATGGCCCCTTTTGTAGGCCGCTCTGGTCAATGCGGCCGACAACCGGGCGCCATTTAAGTCCCCGCCAAGGTCAAGTCAAGGACGGCTGTAACCCGGTTTTAGCCATCCCGGCACCGACTTCCCTTGTTTGGACCGGGGGGAACCGATATCTAGCAAAAGACGTCAATCCCGACCGAAGCCAGAGTTTTTAAAAGCCATGCGTGCCGTTCTCGACATCGTCATCATCGTGCTCGACCTCTACGTCTGGCTGCTGATCGCGTCCGCGATCCTGTCCTGGCTGATCGCCTTCAACGTCGTGAACACCCGCAACCAGTTCGTGTCGGCAGTGGCGGAGTTCCTGTACCGGATCACGGAGCCGGTCCTGGCGCCGATTCGCAATTTCCTGCCCAGCCTCGGCGGCCTCGACATCTCGCCGATCATCCTGATCCTGCTCATCATGTTCATCGAGCGGGTGATCCTGTATTACATCTACCCGAACGTGATCTAAGCAGGCTGGAGCGCCCTGGGTTGCCAAAGAACCTTGTCATCAAGGAACCTTGGCGTTACGGGGCCGCAGGTATCAGCATCGCGCTGCGGGTGACGCCGCGCGGCGGCCGCGACGATATCGACGGGATCGAGCAGCTCTCCGATGGCCGCAGCGTGCTCAAGGTGCGTGTGCGCGCTATCGCGGATGGCGGCGAGGCCAATAAGGCCGTTCTGGTGCTGCTGGCGAAATCGCTGGGCGTGCCGAAGGCCAGCGTCAAACTCCTGTCGGGAGCGACCTCGCGGCTGAAGCAGATCGCGGTCGACGGCGATCCGGCGCGGCTCGGCGAAGCGCTGCGCCTGCTCGCATCAGCCAAATCGACGGACTGAGGGAACTGACATGACCGCCAAGATCATCGACGGAAAAGTCATCGCCGCGGAACTTCGCGCCCGCGTCGCCGACGAGGTCGCACGCGTCAAGCGCGAGCACAATCTGGTACCGGGCCTTGCGGTCGTTCTGGTCGGAAGCGACCCGGCCAGCGAGGTCTATGTGCGCTCGAAACACACCCAGACCCAGGCCGCCGGTATGGCCTCGTTCGAGCACAAGCTGCCGGCCGACGTCTCGCAAGCAGATCTCCTGGCGCTCGTCGCAAAACTTAACCGCGATCCCGCCGTGCACGGTATTCTGGTGCAATTGCCGCTGCCCAAGGGCCTCAACACCGAGGCCGTCGTCAATGCCATTGATCCCGCTAAGGATGTCGATGGGCTGCATCCGAACAACGCCGGCCGCCTCGCCGGCGGCTTCGAGGCGCTGTCGCCCTGCACGCCGCTCGGCTGCATCATTTTGACCAAGAGCGTGCATGCCTCGCTCGAAGGCATGAACGCCATCGTCATCGGCCGCTCCAACCTCGTCGGCCGCCCGCTGGTGCAGCTGTTGCTGAACGAGAACGCCACGGTGACCATCGCGCATTCGCGCTCGCGTGACCTGCCCGGGCTCGTGAGGCGCGCAGACCTCGTCTACGCCGCGGTCGGAAAGTCCGAGATGGTGCGCGGCGACTGGCTGAAGCCGGGGGCGACCGTGATCGACGTCGGCATCAACCGGATCCCGAAGGACGACGGCAAAACGCGTCTCGTTGGCGATGTTGCCTATCAGGAAGCGCTCGCCGTGGCTGGCGCCATCACGCCGGTGCCGGGCGGCGTCGGTCAGATGACGGTCGCGTGCCTGCTCGTGAACACCTTGCGCGCGGCCTGCGCGATCGCAGGGCTGCCGAAGTCGGCGGTGTAGGTTTTCTTCACCTCGCCCCGCTTGCGGGGAGAGGTCGATTACGAAGCGATCCCTCTCCCCGTAAGAACGGGGCGAGGGAGCACACCATCGCTCGACGCGGTAGCTTTACCCGTTCTTCTTCTTCTCGCGATCGATGCCTTCGAGGATCAGCTTGTGCGCATCCTCTGGGCCGCCCCAGCGCAGGATCTTCACCCACTTGCCGGGTTCGAGATCCTTGTAGTGTTCGAAGAAGTGCTGGATCTGCTGGAGCGTGATATCCGGCAGGTCGGAATACGACTTCACCTTGTCATAGCGCTGGGTGAGCTTGGACGAGGGCACCGCCAAAATCTTCTCGTCGCCGCCGGCCTCATCTTCCATGAACAGCACGCCGACCGGACGCACGCTCATGACCGCGCCGGGGATGATGGCGCGGGTGTTGATGATGAGGACGTCGCAGGGATCGCCGTCATCGGACAGCGTGTGCGGGATGAAGCCGTAGTTACCGGGGTAACGCATCGGGGTGTAGAGGAAACGATCGACCACCAGCGTGCCGGCTTCCTTGTCCATCTCGTATTTGATCGGTTCGCCGCCCACGGGGACTTCGATGATGACGTTGACGTCGTGGGGTACGTTTTTCCCGATCGAGACCGCATCGATACGCATTCAAGGCTCCGTTGTTGCCAAGGTTAAATCGCACCCGGCAGCGATTTTGGCGCTGTCATACGCGGGCTTGGCCCGCTGATCCATCGCGTTTTTGTGAAATAATGAATCCAGCGATCACCGGCTCAAACGGCAACGGTATCGACGGAAGGGAAACGCTGCCGAGCGGACTTCAGCAGCTCAATTGGTCCAAGCGAAGGCAACCTTGTCGAGCGACTTCGGCCCGAAACGCTCCGAGGAGCGCGCCACCATGCGGCCGCCCAGGGCACGGTAGAACTCGGTGGCCGGATCGTTGTCCGAGAGCGCCCACACCACCATGCTCTTCAGGCCGCTCTGCATCAGGTCGCGGCGGGCCGCGGTGAATAGGCGGCGACCAAAGCCCAGGCCCTGGAATTCGGGACGCAGATAGAGCTCGTAGACCTCGCCGTCGAAATGCAGGCTGCGGGCGCGGTTGCGGCCGTAATTGGCGTAGCCTGCGATCTTGTCGCCGAACACCAGCACGCTGACGCGGCTGCCCTTGCGGATCGCACTGTCCCACCATTGCGGACCGCGGCGGTTGATCAGCTTCTCCAGTTCGGCGCCGGGAATGATGCCCTGATAGGCGGAGCGCCAGGCTTCGTCATGGGTGGACGCCACCGCAGTTGCATCTGCGGCTTTGGCCGGCCGGACCTCGATCAGGGTTGTGCTCATGGACGTGATCAAACCAAGTCGCCGCGCCGGCGGCAAGACCTATCGTTAATTATCGGTTAACGTGTGGACTTTCTGCATCAGTATTTGAACCATGTTGTACCGAAAAAAGACAAGACGCCGATTCGAATGGCACCGGGGTGCTCTGCGCCGGTGCAAAACCGCTTTGCGGCAACGAATGGACGGCAATGGCAACGCAGAAAGTCTGCCGATATTGATTCGTTCCTACTAGTGTGACCGTCGCAGTTCTCGCCTCCGGCAATTCATGCGGCTCCTCAATATCCTCGTGCTTCTGCCTTTGTTGGCCTTGCTGACTGCGTCGCCTGTGTGCGCTCAGGTCACTTTTGGTTCGTCCGGAGCGGAGGGCGATCCGTTTCGCCGGCAGCAATGGCGCGTGCCATCGCCGGATACCGACATCGCCGCTCATGCCCTGCTGTTTCGCCCGCCGGGTGCCGGCCCGTTCCGGCTTGCGGTGATCGCGCACGCATCGACGCAAAATGCCTTGCGACGCGCGCAAATGCCCCAGCCGGAATACCGCGCACTCACGGCATTCCTCATCGCGCGCGGCTTCGCCGTGCTGGTGCCGGAACGGCTCGGCCATGGCGTACAGGCGGCCGCTATGTCGAGGACCAGGGTGGCTGCGACGAGGCGGACTATGTGCGCTCGGGCCGTTTAACGGCCGACGAAATCGCGCTCGCGCTGGAGGATTTGCGAAAGCAGGATTTCATCCGCAAGGACGCCGCGATCGTGATCGGCCATTCCGCCGGTGGCTGGGGCGCTCTGGCGCTCGCGAATGCCGATCCGAAGACGACCTCCGCCATCATCGTCCTTGCGCCGGGCCGCGGTGGCCATGCCAATGACGAGCCGAACCGGATCTGCGCGCCGCATACGCTTCTCGCGGCGGCGGCGGAATTCGGCAAGGCCGCGCGCATCCCCGTCACGTGGCTCGTTGCCGCCAATGACAGCTACTTTGCACCGTCATTTTCGCTTGCGTTGGTCGACGCGTTTCGGCGCAGCGGCGGCAAGGTCGAGTTCCGTGCGCTGCCGGGCGTGGGCAGCGAAGGGCACTGGATGATCGAGAGCGAGGCCGGCGTCAAATCCGCGAGTGCCGAACTCGATCGCGCTCTGAAGCCGGCGGCTGGCAAAAAGCCATGACGCTGCATTTCCTGATATTGGATAATCGCTGATGCCCAAATGGCCTGACGATGACGTCATCCTGTTCGATGGGGTCTGCATTTTCTGCTCGCGCTGGGTCCGCTTCGTCGCCAAACGTGACACGGCGAAGCGATTTCGCTTCACGCCGATCCAGTCTGACTATGGCGCCCGGCTCGCGCGCACGTTCGGCATCGATCCCGCTGATCCCGACACCAACGCCGTGGTTCACGGCGGCGAGGTGTTCATGAAGTCGGACGCCGCGCTGACGGTGCTGTCGCAGCTCCCCGGCTGGGGTTGGGTGCGCGCGTTGTTCGCCGTGCCGAAAGCGTTGCGCGACCCGGTCTACAGCCTCATTGCGCGCAACCGCTACCGCATCTTTGGCAAGTACGACGCGTGCTTCGTGCCTGATGCCGATTTGCGAGCACGGGTGATTGAGTAATTCGTCATCGCGAGCGTAGCGAAGCAATCCAGACTCCGGCTGCGGAAAGATTCTGATTGCTTCGCCGCGCTCGCAATGACAGCGTGTGTGGCTACGGTTTGCCCAGGACCCCCAGCGCTTCCTGTGCCGCCCGTTCGCCGCTGTCCCTTGCCCCGTGCGCCGTCGAGAAAAAATTCGGCGACGTCGCTTCTCCTGCAAAGAACAGCCGCCCATCCACAGGTGCCGCCAGCACGGCGCGGTCACCGGCGTGGCCCGGCAGCGCGTGCGAGTAGGAGCCTCTCGCGAAGGGGTCGTGGGCCCAGCGCGACTCGTAGAGCGGCTTCAGCTTTCGCCTGATATCGTTGCCGAGAAGGCCTGCGATCTCGTCGATGCCCTGCGCGGCAATCGCGCCTTCGCCGGCGTCTTCCAGTCCGCGTGCAAAGCTGCCGCCGAAAAAGCCTTCGATGCAGGGCTGGCCGAATGGGCGGATATGATAGGTGCCCATGTCGGTGCGCATTGTGGCGCCGCGCAAATTGCCTTCCTTCGGGAAGGCCTCGGCATCGTCGAGCGCAAGCGTCACCTTGTCGTCGACACCGAGCGGCAGGCCGGCTGCGGCGTCGACCTTGGCGCGCAAGGCAGGGAAGAAGCGGATGGCTTCGTCGGCGATCAGATTGGTCGGCACGGTGACGATCACCTTGCCCGCGATCAGCGTGCCCCGGGAGGTTTCGACGCGGATGCGTTGGCCGGAATGATCGATCACCGTGACGTTGCAGTTCAGCGCCACCGGGCAGGGCGCGCCATAGGCCGCGATCAGAGCACCATAGCCGCGGCGGACCCGCCAGTTGAGGTCGCTGTCCTCATAGGCGTCCCAGTCCAGTGTGGACATGTCCTTCAGTTCGCAGCCGTTGATATAAGTCGAGATCGCGTCGATCATGGGATTCCAGCGATTGCCAGGCTCCAGGCTCAGGCTGGCCGGCTCGTCCTTGCCTTTCTGCGCGGCCTGCCAGAGCCGCTCGTAGAATGCGTCCATCGCGCGCATGAACTCGTCGCGCTGGCTCTGCGGAAACGCGTTGCCATAGGCGCGCTCGCGCCAGGGCGGCAGGTCCTTGTTGACCTCGAAACCGAGCTGTTTCGCAATCGCGACAAAGGAGTTGTTGTCCGCCGAATGCAGCCAGCCGCAGCCGACGTCGAAGGTGACTTCGGGCGAGGCCTGCACCGTCCAGGCCCGCCCGCCGAGCCGGTCGCGCGCCTCCAGCACGATTGTCGAGAGGCCGGATCCTGCCAGCGCATGCGCCGCGCCGAGGCCGGCGGCGCCCGCACCGATGATCGCGACGTCAACGGAGGAGGGAAGGGAGCTCATGGGCGGGCTCTAGCACGTTCGCAAAGAGTGCTGAAGCCGGGCGGACACACAGCTCACGTGTCCCGGACGCGGTGCGGCGTGTAACGCCGCTCCGCAGAGCCGGGACCCAAGGTGATGTGGAGGTTGTGAGAGTAACTGGGCCCCGGCTCAGCAGCGCATCACTGCGTGCTGCGCTGCGTCCGGGGCACGAGGGCGGTAGCTTAAGCCACCGCTTCCTTGGATTTTTCCGCGCGCTTGCGCTCGTTCGGGTCGAGGTGCCGCTTACGCAGGCGGATCGACTTCGGCGTGATCTCGACCAACTCGTCGTCCTCGATATAGGCCAGCGCCTTTTCCAGGGTCATGCGGATCGGCGGGGTCAGGCGCACCGCTTCATCCTTCGACGTGGTTCGGATGTTGGTGAGCTGCTTGCCCTTGAGCACGTTGATCTCGAGGTCGTTGTCGCGGGTATGCTCGCCGACGATCATGCCCTTGTAGACCTTCCAGCCCGGCTCGATCATCATCGGGCCGCGATCTTCCAGCTTGAACATGGCGTAAGCCACCGCTTCGCCCTGGTCGTTGGAGATCAGCACGCCATTGCGGCGGCCCTGGATCTCGCCCTTGTACGGCGCGTAGCCATGGAACAAACGGTTCATGATCGCGGTGCCGCGGGTATCGGTGAGCAGTTCGCCCTGGTAGCCGATCAGGCCGCGCGTCGGCGCGTAGAACACCAGCCGCAGGCGGTTGCCGCCGGACGGCTTCATCTCGATCAGCTCGGACTTGCGCTCGCTCATCTTCTGCACGACGACGCCGGAATGCTCTTCATCGACGTCGATGACGACTTCCTCGATCGGCTCCAGCGTGGCGCCGGTGGCCTCGTCTTTCTGCAGCACGACGCGCGGACGCGACACCGAAAGCTCGAAGCCCTCGCGGCGCATGGTCTCGATCAGGATCGCGAGCTGCAATTCACCGCGGCCCGAGACTTCCATCGCGTCCTTGTCCGAGGCTTCGACGACCCGCAGCGCGACGTTTCCTTCGGACTCGCGCAGCAGGCGGTCGCGGATCATGCGGCTGGTCACCTTGTCGCCTTCGGTGCCCGCGAGCGGCGAGTTGTTGACGATGAAGGACATCGAGACGGTCGGCGGATCGATCGGCTGCGCCACCAGCGGGGTGTCGACCGACGGATCGCAGAAGGTATCGGCGACTGTGCCCTTGGTCAGGCCGGCGATCGCGACGATGTCGCCTGCCTCGGCTTCGTCGAGAGGAGTGCGCTCAATGCCGCGGAAGGCGAGGATCTTGGTGATGCGGCCGGTCTCGATGGTCTTGCCGTCGGCGCCCAGCACCTTCACGGCCTGGTTCGGCTTGATCGAGCCTGAGGAGATACGGCCGGTGATGATGCGGCCGAGATAGGGGTTGGCCTCCAGAATGGTGCCGATCATGCGGAACGGGCCTTCCTCGACGGTCGGCGGCGCGACATGACGCACGATCAGGTCGAACAGCGGCTGCATGCCGGCTTCGTGCGACCCGTCCGGGCTCTCGGCCATCCAGCCTTGCTTGGCCGACCCGTAGAGGATCGGGAAGTCGAGCTGCTCCTCGCTGGCGTCGAGCGCCGCGAACAGATCGAACACCTCGTTGATGACTTCGGTCGCCCGCGCGTCGGGACGGTCAACCTTGTTGATCACGACGATCGGCTTCAAACCGACCTTGAGCGCCTTGGAGACCACGAATTTGGTCTGCGGCAGCGGGCCCTCGGCGGCGTCGACCAGCACCAGCGCGCCGTCCACCATGTTGAGAATGCGCTCGACCTCGCCGCCGAAATCGGCGTGGCCGGGGGTGTCGACGATGTTGATGCGGGTGTCCTTCCACTGCACCGAGGCCGCCTTGGCCAGGATGGTGATGCCGCGCTCGCGCTCCAGATCGTTGGAGTCCATGGCGCGCTCGGTCACCTTCTGGTTCTCGCGATAGGTGCCGGATTGCTGGAGGAGGCGGTCGACCAGAGTCGTCTTGCCGTGGTCGACGTGGGCGATGATGGCGATGTTGCGAAGGTTCATGAGTGAGCTTCTTTGCGGTCGGACAATGGGTTAAGCGCGATCTCGCCGGTCAGACCGGGACCTCTTCTCGAAACAACGCTTGAAGACTGGAAACGGGGCGCTTTCCGCCCAAAAGGGAAAGCCCGGCATATCGACCGGGCACCCTACGCGTTGCGGCGCAATATAGGCAAAAACGGCCAAAAAACAATGTGTTCTTTGGCCGTTGGTTGATTGAATTTTGTCCGGGGATTCCCGGGGGTTAGGCGAAAAGCCGCCCTCAGCCGCGCCGGCCCTTGATGGCGGCCCAGATCAGGGCCGACCCCGCCCAGCCCCACGACCAGGCCCAGGAACACCAGGGGCGCGACGTCGGAATCGATCCGGCCTCTGTCGGATATGGAGATTCCGCCGAACAGGAGTGCACAGGCGCCGGGCAGCAGCAGGATGATCCCGAAGATCGCCATGAGCGCGGTCAGGCAGCCGCTGCGCTTGTTCGGCGGGGCAGGAGGCGGTCCCGGAGGGGCTGGCGGCGTGTCGCTGATGCTCATGCCTGCAGGACTCCTTCGGTTGACTGCGCCGCCAGTTCGGCGCGGATGCCGTCGATCTTTCCGTTCCGGTAGAACAGATTGTAGGTGTCGAACGGAATGATCGCGCCGCTCTCGGTGACGAAATGGATGCAGCTGCGCTTGACGTTGCCGACGCAGAAATTGAAGCGGTCGAGAAACTGCACGATGGTGACGCGGAATACGTTCTCGTACGTGATGCCCTGCGGTACCTCGAAGCTCGGCAGGCAGCACAACAATTCGCAGACGCGCTCGCTGGTGTTCAGCGGCCCCGAGGACAGCGAAAACAGATCGATGAATTTCTCCCTCAGCGCCGGATGCTTCTCCGGGCTTATCGTATTGGGCAACAATGCGACGAGTTGCTCCTGCGGGATCAGCGAGGTCAGCGGCAGCACTTTGTCGCCGTTGCGCAGGCCGTACCCGATCGAGATGCTTTCGGGGTTGCAGGGCAGCGGGATCATGTCCTTGTCGCCGAACACGCCGGTTTCGACCACGCGCTTGCGGATCTCCGACAGCATGATGCGGTCGGTGTTCTTGTCGAAATTCTCGTTGCGGCCGGCATCCTGCACCGGCTGCAGCGTGACGCCGCGAACGCACTTCCAGGTCAGCGCGTGGCGAACGATGTCGCCGATCTCGGCATCGTTGACGCCGCGCTTGATGGTCGCCACCAGCGTGGTCGATACGCCGTAATGCTCGAGATTCTCCAGCGCCTGCTGACGGATCTTGCGCAAATCCGCGCCGCGCAGATTGATCAGCGCGTCGCGTTCAAGCGAGTCGAACTGGAGATAGACCTCAAGCCCTCGCTTGTTCTCGGCGAGCCGCGCCACGAAATCTTTTTCGCGGGCGATACGCAGGCCGTTGGTGTTGATCATGACATGGCGGATCGGGCGGGCGCGCACCGCATCGAGGATCGCGAAGAAGTCCGGATGCAGCGTCGGCTCGCCACCGGAGATCTGCACCAAATCAGGCTCGCCCTCGCTCGCGACCAGCGCGTCGAGCATTCGCTCGATCTTGGCCAGCGGCGTGAAGCTGGTCCGCGCCGGCGAGGAATCGGCAAAGCACACCGGGCAGGTCAGATTGCAATGCTCGGTGATCTCGATCAGGGCCAGGCAGGAATGCTGCTCGTGGTCGGGGCACAGGCCGCAATCATAGGGGCAGCCGAATTCGGTATGCCGTTGAAAGGCGAGCGGCCGGTCGCCGGGCTTGATGAAATCCTTGCACAGGCGCCAATAGGCTGCGTCCGTCGAGACCAGCGTGGACTGGACGCCATGCTCCTTGCAGCGCTTCTCGTACCAGACCTCGTTGTCGAGGATCTGGATCTTGGCCGGCACCAGCTTCAGGCAGGTCTCGCAGAGAGATTGAGTCTGGCCCCAGAAGATATAGGGGCGCGACTTACGCAACGGCGCGTTCATGCATGGGTCTCGCTTTGGGCGCCGTCGCCAGCATGACGACAGCGTAGAGCAGGATGGACAGCGACAGCACGTGAAACAGCGTGAAGGGGCCGATCAGCGTGCCGTAGGGCTTGAGGAATTCCCACAGGAAGCGCTGTGCGCCATAGTAGACGAGGACGAGGTAGAAACCATTGGTGATCACAAACGCGCTCCGGTTCAAGACCGCCACCACGTAGAGCAGCGCGAATACGCCCATCGCGGCGCTTTCGTACAGCTGCACGGGATGCCGAAGGATGCCGTCGCCGAAATCATGGCCCCAGGGCCATGCCGCCGGCGTGCCGTAGGTGAAATCCTCAAGGCCCGCGAAATAGCAGCCGAGCCGGCCGATCGCGATGCCGAGGGCCAGCGGCAGCGCAAAACGGGCGCCGGTTCGCACCGTGATCCCTGCGGACCATTTGTAGAGCTCGATCGCCGCGATGCCCCCGGCGAGCGCGCCCTCGACCGAGCGCGCAATGCCGCTCTGGCCCGACAGCCACAGATTGGCGGAGCCGAACAGATAGGCGCCGAGGCCCGCACCGAACACCAAAGCGGCGAGGTAGGACCGCTCGAAGGATTGCGCCGGAAACAGCAAGCCCTGTCGCGACAGCCAGTACAGCGCCACGGCCGCAGCCAGCCATGCTGCGATGTCGAAGAGAGTGTGAAGGAAAGCCCCGCTCATGCGGGGGGACATTAGCCCAGGTTCCCGCCCGGCGGGATAGTGCGGCCGCTTCTTATCCCCGAAGAGGAGCGAGGCAGGTGGCTAGCCGGCTTGCCGCTCTTCGGTCGGATAGACCCCGCGCAGCACCTCTTCGAAGTGCAACTTCACGGCCTCGTTGCACATGCAGGCGCGCAGGCGCAGGCCCTCGCGGTTGCGGACCAGGATCGATCCGCGTCGCGTGTCGAGCACGCCTTCCGCCTTGAACGACTGAAGCACCCGGCTGGCATAGCTGCGGCCGACGCCGAGCAGTGTCGCGAGCTGCTCGTGGGTCAGAGGCACACTGCTCTCGTCGCCGGTCCGCTCCATCGCCGCCAGCATCCATTTGGCGGTGCGCTGCTCGATCGAGTGAATGGCGTTGCAGGCGGTGGACTGGAAGATCTGCGCCAGCATGCAGTCGGCGTAGCGAGCGAAGACATGGCGCAACGAGGGCGAGCGCTGCTTGGCGGCCTCCAGCTTGCCGACGTGAATGCGCGCAAACGGCCCGCCGAATTTCACGCAGATCCGGGTGTAGGCCGGTAAAAATCCTTCGCTGACGATGCCGCCCACCGCGCCTTCGCGGCCGACCAGGATGGTCTCGACGTCGCGGCCGTCCTCATTGGGAACGAGGAAGGTCGCAAGCGATGGTCCGCAGGGAAAGTGGACGACCTGGACGTCATCGCCGGGGTTGTAGAGCAATTCATTCGCCGCGGCGCTTTCGAGCATGACATGTGGCGCAAGCAGGGCGAAGTCGGCCGGGCTCAAGCGCCGCAGCAGATTGTTGGTCGGCCGGCTGTCGATCTCGGTGGCGTTGCTGGTCCGCGCGTCCATCTCAAACTCCCATCCGCCTCCACCTTAGCGAGTTCCGTCGAGGTCCTGTGTGCACAAGTGGACAGACCTAATAACTGTAATGTGGTGGGTTTCGTTCCGGGAACCCTCCGCGCTGGGTGCAGGCGTCGTGACCGGTATCCCAGTCAGAGAAACCTCATGCTCCAAGTTACGATGATGGCACCCGCCGTTTCCGATAGTTCAAATTGTCCTGCCGATGTTCTCATCGTCGAGGACGATCCGATCATCGCGATCGACTTCGAGGATCGCCTGCTCGGATTTGGCGTGAAGAGCGTGCGCACGGTAGGTTCAGTGGCGCAGGCGCTGGCCGCGATCGCGGCGCGCGTCCCCGGATTCGCCTTGCTCGACGTCGGATTGAGTCGCGAGAACAGCTTTGCGGTGGCCGAACGGCTCGCGGCGCTGAAAATTCCGTTCGTCTTCGTTACCGGCTACGGCGCTGACGCGCGCATCCCGCCGGAATTCGCCAGCCAGCCGCGTCTGCAGAAGCCGTGTTCGAGCGAAGCGCTGGAGGCGGCGCTCCAGGTCCGCGCGGCGGACTAGCGATACGGCGTCAGGCCTGCTTCGGATCGAGCGTGGTCGACCACAGCGCGACGTCGGCGCGGTCGCGCAAGGTCACCGTCATCTGGCCGGAAGCGCCGTCGATCTTGACGTGTCCGAAGAACTGCATCCCGGCGGACGGCGGCAGGTTCTGGTTGTCTTTCCCCGGCGCCTTGACGAAACGCACCTCCGGCCCAAACGTATTGTCGAGCGCGTTCGGACCGAATGTGCCCGCGTGAAGCGGGCCCGACACGAACTCCCAGAACGGCTCGAAATCCTGGAATTGCGCCTTATTCGGATCGTAATAATGCGCGGCGGCGTAATGCACGTCCGCCGTCAGCCACACGGTGTTGCTGACCGGCGCCATCTTGATGAAGCGCAGGATGTCGGCGATCTCGAACTCGCGGCCGCGCACCGGGCCGTCGCCCTGCGCAATGGCTTCCGATCCACCCTTCGGCGTGTCCGACACGACGAGGCTGAGCGGCATGTCGGAGGCGATCACTTTCCAGGTCGCGCGCGAATTCAACAGGCCGCGCTTGAGCCAGGCGGTCTGGTCCGGGCCGAGGAAATAGCTGGCCGGGTCGTAAGCGGTTTCGAGGTTGGGGCCATTCGGGCCGCGATAGCTACGCTCGTCGAGCACGAACACGTCGAGATGGGGACCATAGGAGATCTGCCGATAGACCCGGCCGGGCTCGACGATGCTTTCGCGCATCGGATACATCTCGTGGAAGGCACGGCCTGCGCGGGCCGCAAGCAGCGCGATGTCGCGCTCCTTGTAGGTCGCGGGCAGCTCCTTCGACAGCGACCAGTTGTTGGTCACCTCATGGTCGTCCCACTGCACGAAGATCGGCACTTCGGCATTGAAGGCGCGAAGATTGTCGTCGGTGAAATTGTATTTGTGCGCGGCGCGGTACTCGTCCAGCGTCTCGGCGACCTTGGCCTTCTCGGGAATCGTGACGTTCTTCCAAATCTTGCCGTCGGCGAGCTTCACCTCGGACTGGATAGGGCCGTCGGCATAGATGGTGTCACCGGAGTGCAGGAAGAAATCCGGACGGTGCTTGCGCATCGCCGAGAAGGTGAACATGCCGCCGTCGTCGGGGTTGATGCCCCAGCCTTGTCCTGCGACGTCGCCGCCCCAGACGAAGCTGACGTCACGGCGGTCGGCGGGCGCGGTGCGGAAGCGGCCGGTCACCGGCTCGCCCTCCACCGCGGTGTGCGAAAGATCGCGGAAGCGGACGCGATAGAAAATGTCCTGTCCGCCCGGCAGGTTTTCGATCAGCATCTTTGCGGTGAAGTCGCTCTCGGGCAGCGCCGCGATCGGCGGCAGTGCGCGGGCATCCCTGAACGACTCCGTCGTCGCCACGTCGACCAGCATCTGTGCGGGCCGGTCGGTACGCGCCCAGACCACCCCGCCGTCGACGGTGACGTCGCCCGACTGCACGCCATGGGTCACCGCCGGCCGGTCGGCCGCGCGAGAGAGATGGGGCATTGCGACCGCGCCGAGCGCGCCGGCACCGGTCGTCAGGAAACGTCGGCGGGAGAATTTGATGTTCATGGGATGGTCTCGATATCGCGTGAGGCGGCCGTCCAGGGCGGTCGCCACGGTGAGCCCGACGCTATATTGAGACAATGTGACGCAGCGATAACGGGTGCAAGCGCTTACGCGTTGCCGGCGGCCCGGAATTGCGCGCCGGCGCGCTGCAGGTTCTGCGGCAGGCTGAACAGCACCGCCTTGCGGTCGGCAACCGCCGCATGGAACTGGTCGAGCGCGATGTTGAAGGCGGTGAGCGCACCTTCCTCGATCGCGCCGTGGTCGTAGCAGCGCAGAGTGTCGCGCAGGATCTCGTCGGCCTCGGTCTGCATCTGATCGAGATCTTCGTTCGTTTCGCTCTTTCGAGCGGCGGTGATCATGTCGAGCAGCCGCTCGCGCAGATGGCTGTTGTTGTCGCGCTCGTCCTTCTTCAGATAGCCTGCAAACCAGGCGCCGATCGAGCCCATGGCCGAGAGCGCCATCAGGGTCCACCAGATGTAATCGCTGTATCTGTCGAGGAAGGTCTTTTCCTCGCCGTCGACGAAAGCGGCGGCGCCGGGATGCACGGGGATCACCGCATCCTTGTCGGTGTCGGGCGTTTCGATCTTCGCCGCCAGCGGGAATTCCGTCACCAATTGCTGGCGTACCGAGAAAAGCTGGCGCGTGAACGCCGCGATAGTGGTTTCGGACACAGTTTTGCGCGCCACGATGTGGTGCGAGAAGCTGATGGTCTTGACCTCGTCCTCGGGGCGATCGGGCGAGCCGCCGTAAGTGCCCGCGGGAATTTCGGCCGCTTCATAGACCGGATGATTTTGCGCGATCGCATCCGCGGAATCGATCGCGAGAAAGGTTGGCGTGCCGAAATCCTTGGTGGAGGCGGCGATCGCCTCGGACGTGATCTTGCTGTTGACGGGACCGGCCGCGAGATAGGCATCAGCCCTCTGGGCCTTGATCGCCTCGACGGCTTCGCTTGCCGGGTATTGCACGATCTCGACCTTGGCGGGATCGACGCCGTATTGCTGCAGGATCACCTTGAGCAAATTGACGTTGGCCTGGGTGCGGCCGACCACGCCGACCCGATGTCCGGCGAGCTGCGCGATCTTGGTGATCTTCGGACCCTTCTTCTTGCCCTTGCCGGACACGGACCACAGCACCACGACGTTCTTGCGCAGGGTCGCAACCGCTTGCGCGTTCTTCGGTACGTCGACGTCGCCGCGCACGATGGCGAGGTCGGCCTTGCCTTCCGCGAGCAGATTGGCGCTGGCGGTGGCGCCGTCGGTCTGGATCGGGCGCAGCCGCACAGAACTCTTGTGCTGCGCGAAGGCCTGGGTCAGTGCCTGCACGACCTTGACGTCATCGCTATTGGCGGGGCCGACCGCGATCTTCAGCGTCACCGGCCGCATGGCAAAATAGTAGCCGCCGGCGAGCGCGCCAACGATCGCGAGCACCAGCGCGAGAGTCACGAGCGCCGTCTTCCGCGCCGATGATCGCGGCGAGGGCGGGGTGGGCGCTTCGGCCAGGTCCAATCCCCCGGTCATCGATCTCCCGAACAGTCGCTTGAGGCTCAGTTTCATCTTGGCCGGCGATTTACGCCCGCAAGTGTAGCAAATTTCTTGTCCGGCAGGGTTACATCTCCGTCATGGTTAGCGGATGGGGTCTAATCCCGTATGAACCCGGGGCGTCGGTGCGGTGTTAAGGTAAAGTTCCCCTGAAGGACGGAGGCGATGATGGCAGAACGGCTCTCGGCGGAGGCGCGCAGGCAGGCGCTGGGCGGACTACCTGATTGGACCGAGGTTCAAGGACGCGACGCGATCGGGAAAACCTTTGTCTTCAAGGATTTCAACGAGGCGTTCGGCTTCATGACGCGCGCGGCGCTGGTCGCCGAGAAGATGGACCACCACCCCGAATGGCGCAATGTCTACAAGACGGTGGAGGTGGTGCTGTCGACCCACGACGCCGGCGGCGTCACCGCGCTCGACATCGCGCTCGCCAAGGCGATGAACGCCATCGCCAAGCTGACACCAGGCTGACGTCTTGCAGGGCCCGGCCGCGTCCCCATCTTGTGATCAGCACGGGATGCGGCGATCTGCCGCCCCAGGCTGGAACGGGGAGTTTGCCGAAAATGGCCGCCGAACACAGCGTCGGTTTCGAGCCGGCCGACCGGCTCGCGGAAGATCGTGAGAGCGTGCGGCGCCGCTTCTGGCGCAAGCTGAAGCGTGTCGCCGCGCAACTACCGTTCGCGGAGGATCTGCTCGCCGCCTATTACTGCGCCTTCGACCGGCAGACGCCGCGCCATGTCCAGGCGTCGCTGCTCGGGGCGATCGCTTATTTCATCCTGCCGTTCGATTTCGTCCCCGACGTGATGCCGATCCTCGGCTTCACCGATGACGCCGCCGTGCTCGCCACTGCGATCCGCATGGTCGCCAGCCACATCACGAACGAGCATCGCGAAGCCGCCCGCGCCGCGCTGAAGCGCGGGGTGGATGAGGTGGACGTGGAAGCCGCGCAGTAGCTGTCGCCGCATACTCCGCTGTCATTCCCCGCGAAGGCGGGGAATCCAGTACGCCGCGGCCGCCTTCCGATTGAACCATAACCGTCTCGGAATGCTGTCATCGCCCGCCTTCGCGGGCGATGACAGCTGTGGATGGCTGCTCGCTACTTCTTTTCCGCCTGCGCCTGCGCCTTTTCCGCGTCCCACGCCTGGAATTGCTTGAACAGCGTTTCCTTATCCGCGTCGGACACTTTTGCGGCCGAGGGGCTCTGTTGCAGGAACGCCTCGAAGCGTTGCCGCGTCACCGGTTCGACGCCGTGGCGGTTGAGCCATTGCTGCGCCACCGGCAATCTGTTCCAGCCCGCCAGGGGCGCCGCGAGCGAGACCTCCTTCCACTTGGGATGGAAAGGCGGGTTCTGCAGCGTCGGGAACTTCGTGAAGAACGCGTCCACGTACAATGCAAGCTTGCGGTAGCGCTCGGTGTTGGGCGCCCAGTTGTAGGCCGCGAGCACCGCCGGCACCGCGATGGTGTCCACGCTCTCGCCCTCCTTGACTAGGTTCGGATAGTCCTTGGCGGTCAGCGTCGCCGGCAGATAGTCGCTCTGGAGGGGCTTTGCATAATCCACGGTCGCAAGGTGGAAGCGGCCGTCATTGCCGAAGGTCGAAACGGACTTGTACGGTTTGCCGCCGACCACGATGACGGCGTCGATCTCGCCGGCCTTCAGTTTCTCCATCGCGATGCGCTGCTCGACATAAACGAATTTCGCCTTGATCCCGAGCCGCTCGAACACGGTGAGCGCGGTGACGAAGGTGCCGCCGTTCGGCAGATCGACGCTTACAGTTTTGCCTTCCAGATCCTTGAGTGTCGCGACCGCTTTTGGCGCGATCACCTGCATCTCCTCGTTGTAGAGCTTCGTCACATAGGTGAATTGCTTCTTGATGTCCTTGGCAAAACCTTTGCGCTCGAGATAGTCGAGCGTATCCGCGCGCACGATTCCGAGATCGACGCCTTGCAGGAACAGGATGTCGGCAACGCTCTGCACCGAGCCTCGGCCGACGATTGGCAACACACGAATCCTGTTGCCGTCGTCGAGCACGGAGGCGAGGTCGGCGCCGAATTGCACATAGGTGCCGCCGATCGTGCCGGTGATCAACGTCACGGTGTTGGCGTTCAGCGACTGCTTGGTCGAGCTCGAACCGAACTGGAAGATGGCTTTCAGGCTGTCAGAGACCTTGGCCGGATCATATTCGGTCTGCTCGGCGCGTGCCGCGAAGGCACAGATCGTCATGATGGCGGCAAGCGCCATTCTCAAAGCGTTACGCATGATATCCCCTAAAGAGTTCTAGTTCTGAAGCTGGGCGAGGCGTTGCCGCGCCTCCGCCGATCCAAGGCCTGCGGCCTTTTGGTACCAGTCGCGCGCGGCGGTCGCGTCGGCAGCAACGCGCCGCGCGTCGCTCGTGCCCAGCACCGCCGGGTCATAGGTTTGCGCGAGCAGAAATGCAGCCGTTGCATCCTGTGCATTGGCGGCGCGTTCGAGCAGCAGGCGCGCCGCGGCAATGTCGCCGACCGCCAACAGACCGTTCGCGCGCGCCATCAGCCCAGCCAGTGTGTCGGCATCGAGCGTCTTGGCGGGCGGTGGGGGCGCAGGCGGCGCGGCGACTGGCCCGGGCGCCTGGGCTTGCAGCGCGGTTTGATAGGCAGTCGCAATCGCTTCGCGGCTCGGAGCTGAGGCTGCGGGGAGATCCTGCGCGTCAGCGCTCGCCAGCCTCGTGTTGCCCAAGCGCGCCGGGTCCTTGTACGCGGTTTGAGGCCTGTCCGGCACGTCGGCCGACGCCATGGCCTGGTCCAGCTCGGCACCCGTCGGGCTGGCAGCGTCGGCGGCGAAGAGATTGCGGAGACTGGGCTGAAACAGCGCGGCCGCAACGGCCAGCGTGGATGCGACGAGAACCGCCGCGAGAACAGGCGGGACAAATCTGAGCCGGGGACTCAACGCCCGCGCCGTATATTCGGCTGAATCCGGCACACCGAGCGGATCGGACAGGAACAGTGGAATTGGATCTTCCGGTGACAGATCGACCCGCGCGGCGCGCGCACGGATATAGGACGCGACGGCCGGATGTGATGCAGCTTGATCGGAATCGACCGATCTCGATTCCCTGGACGGGCGGTACGCCGTCGTCTCCATGGTGATGCTCCCCCTTACTAACGCAACGCTGGGGCATCCCGGCTTCAGTCTTTTTGTTGTTGTCCAGAAATGCCCCGCAAACTGGAGCCGGTAAATCGCCGTCTGAATCAGCCCAAAAAAAGTCGGCGGCTTGCGCGAATCGGGAGATATTTGGGTTTGATTGGGGCGAGGCGAAGGAATGCCCCGCAATTTTGTCGGTAATGGTTGACGGGGATTGATCCGGCGGCGGCGCGGACACTGCCTGTCCCGCGCTCGCTGTCATTCTCCCCGAAGGCGGGAATCCAGTACGCCGCGGCTTCTCGATTCAATGACTGACGTCTCGGAGTACTGGATCGCCCGGTCAAGCCGGGCGATGACAGTTGAGCTCGTGGCGAGCGGCCGTACCGACACACGCCACGCCGCATAGCCTCACGGATGCAGGATCACCTTGCCCATGGCCTGACGTCCCGCCAGCACCTTCAGCGCATCCGCAGTCTGTGCCAGCGGGAAGACGCGATCGACATGCGAGGAGATCTTCCCCTCCGCTGTCCACTTCACGAGCTTCTCGAGATTGGCGCGGTTCTTTTCCGGGTTAAGTCGGGTCCACGCGCCCCAGAACACGCCGCGGATGTCGCAGCCCTTCAGCAGCGCGAGGTTCAGCGGCATCTTCGGAATGTCGCCGGCGGCAAATCCGATCACGAGGAAGCGGCCTTCCCAGGCAATCGAGCGTAGCGCCTGCTCGGCATAGGTGCCGCCCACCGGATCGAAGATGATGTCGACGCCCTTGCCGCCGGTGAGCTTTCGCAAGCCTTCCTTCAAATCTTCCTTGCCGTAATTGAGCGTGAGTTCTGCACCGTGCGCCTTCGCGAATTCGAGCTTCTCGTCCGACGACGCGCAGGCGATCACCTTCAGGCCCATCAGCTTGCCGAGCTCGCACGCGGCAAGTCCGGTGCCGCCGGCGGCGCCGAGCACCGCGAGCGTCTCGCCCGGCTTCGGGCTCGCGCGATCTTCCAGCGCATGCAGCGCGGTGCCGTAGATGATGATGATGCCGGCCGCCCGGTCATAATCGAGATTGTCGGGGATCTTCACGATCGATGCCGCAGGCAGCGCGATCTTTTCGCGCGCGCCATTGTGGCCGCAGGAGGCGACGACGCGATCGCCGACCTTCAGATCGGTTACGCCGGGGCCGATGCTCTCGATCACGCCCGCGACTTCGGCGGCCGGCGAGAACGGGAACGGCGGCTTGATCTGGTACTTGCCCTGAATCATCAGGATATCGAAGAAGTTCAGCGCCGCAGCCTTGATCGCGATCACGGCTTCGCCGGGACCGGCCACCGGATCCGGCACGTCGGCCAGAACGAGATCGTCGGGCTGGCAATATTGCGAGCAGAGGATGGCTTTCATGGCGGCACCTTCTTGAGAAGTGAAGTACTGGGCGTTTCGAGTGGATTTATAGTTTGCCCGTTTCTGCCGGATTTAGGTGCGGGCGACAATCCGGTTTCTTTGTCTATTAGACCGCACCGGCCTATCCTCTCGTCATTGCGAGCGCAGCGAAGCAATCCAGAATCCGTGCCGCGGAAATAGCCTGGATTGCTTCGCTGCGCTCGCAATGACGGGAAGACAGAAAGGGAGGATTCAAACCATGTTTGAAACAGGCCTGCTCAAGGACAAGCGCATCCTCGTCACCGGTGGCGGTTCGGGTCTCGGTGCTGCAATGGCGCGCCGCTTCCTCGCGCTCGGCGCTGAACTCGTGATCTGCGGCCGCAAGGTCGATCGGCTCGAGGCGGCGGCGAGCGCGATGCGCGAAGAGATCGGCGGCAAAGTCACGACGATCGCCTGCGATATCCGCGATGGCACCGCCGTCGAGAGCATGATGGACGCCATCTGGCGCGAGGCGCCGCTCGATATTCTCGTCAACAACGCGGCTGCGACTTTCATCGCGCAGAGTGAGCATCTCTCATTTCGCGCTGCGGATGCGATCCTTGCGCCGACGCTGCATGGTGCGATGTATTGCACGCTTGCCGCCGGCAAGCGCTGGATCGACGGCAAGCATGGCGGCGTCGTGCTCTCGATCCTCTCGACCTCGACCATCACCGGCCGCGCCTTCACCGTGCCGTCGGCGATGGCGAAGTCGGCCGTGCTGGCGATGACCAAAAGTCTCGCCGTGGAATGGGGCCCGAAGGGCATCCGCACCGTCGCGATCGCGCCGGGACCGTTCCCGACCGCGGGCGCCTCGGGTCAGCTCCGCCCCGAGGGTCGCGACGAAGGGTGGGCCGCGCGCAACCCGATGGGACGCGCCGGCGAGCACCGCGAGCTTGCCGACCTCGCCAGCTTCCTGGTCTCCGACCGTGCCGGCTACATCAACGGCGAGATGGTGGTGATCGACGGTGGCGCGCATTTGCGCAGCTCAGGCGCCGAGGATTTGTTGCGCTGGACCGATGCGCAATGGGCGGAGCAACGCGCGGCGCGATCCCGGGCCTAGTCGCCGCGACCTTCGCTAACTGCCTTCCCAAATTGGACTTTCCCGGCTATCCCTGCCGCGGGGACAATGCGCGACCGGGCCATCTTCCAGTCACAATATTGAGGGAACCACTCCAGCATGTGGCGGGTGCTGATTTTAGCTTTGATGACGGGCGTGGCGGCCTGTGGAATCGTCGATTCCGCGCGGGCGCAGACGGCGCAGCCCGCGCCCAAAACTGCACCGAAAGAGGCCGCGCCGAAATCGGCTGCGCCGGCGACCAATACGACTGGAAAGACGGCTGCAAAGCCCGAGAGCAAGCCCGTGGCTCCGCACGCGGCGGTTGCGGGCGGCGCAGAGCCAACCCTGATTGGTCAGTTCGGCACCTGGGGCGCCTATTCGGCCGCGCCCAACGGCAAAAAGGTCTGCTTCGCGCTGGCCAAGCCGTCGTCGTCGAAGACCAACCCGCCGAATCGGCCGCGCGATCCTGCCTATGCCTTCGTCTCCACCCGCCCGGCGGAGAAGGTCAACAACGAAGTCTCGGTCCTGATCGGCTACGCACTGAAGCCGGGCTCTGAATCGTCGGTCGAGGTCGGTGGCGCCGCTTTCGCCATGTACTCGCAGGGCGACGGTCTCTGGATCAAGAATGCGGCCGAGGAAGAGCGGATGGTCGAGGCCATGCGTAAATCCGCCGATCTCGTGGTCAAGGGCGTCTCGTCCAAGGGGACCGAGACCACCGACACGTTCTCGCTGAAGGGCCTCGCCCAGGCGCTCGACAAGATCGCGCAGGATTGCAGGCGTTAAGCCTGCGGTCGATAAGGTCGCAATCGGCGGTTCCGGTTGCTATATAGGGCGGACTAGACTTTCTCCCGTCATTCCGGGGCGCGCGAAGCGCCAACTATGGTGCGCAATTGCGCACCTGAGAATCTCGAGGTTCCGGGTCTGGTCCTTCGGACCATCCCGGAACGACCACCTAATCAGGCCATTCAATGCAACCGATGACCGAGCCGCACAACGCAACGCTGGTGGAGAAGACTCCGCTCGAAACCTATGTGCCGCCGGCGAGGCCCTCGCTGATCGGCCTGTCGCGCACCGAGCTTGCCGATCGCCTCGGCGAGATCGGCGTTGCACCGGCGCAGCGCAAGATGCGTGTGCAGCAGCTGTGGCACTGGATGTATTTCCGTGGCGCCCAGAATTTCGAAGAGATGACCTCGGTCTCGAAGGGCATTCGCGCCGAGCTCGCGCAACATTTCACCGTCGACCGGCCCGAAGTCGTGGCCGAGCAGATCTCCAACGACGGCACCCGCAAATGGCTGCTGCGGCTGCCGAGCGGCGACAATGTCGAGCGGGCGCATGAAGTCGAGTGCGTCTACATCCCCGAAACCGATCGCGGCACGCTGTGTGTGTCCTCCCAGGTCGGCTGCACGCTGAACTGCTCGTTCTGCCACACCGGCACGCAGCGCCTGGTGCGCAACCTCACCGCCGGCGAGATCGTGGGACAGGTGATGGTCGCACGCGATCGTCTGAACGACTGGGCCGATCGCGAAGACGGTACGCGTCGCGTCACCAACATCGTGATGATGGGCATGGGCGAGCCGCTCTATAATTTCGAAGCGGTGCGCGATGCGCTGCTCATCGTCGGCGACAACGAAGGCATCGGCATCTCCCGCCGCCGCATCACGCTGTCGACCTCGGGCGTGGTGCCGAACATCGTGCGCGCGGGCGAGGAGATCGGCGTGATGCTCGCGATCTCGCTGCATGCGGTGCGCGACGAGCTGCGCAACGAGCTGGTGCCGCTCAACCGCAAATATCCGATCAAGGAATTGCTGCAGGCCTGTCGCGACTATCCCGGCGCCTCGAACGCGCGTCGCATCACCTTCGAATATGTGATGCTCAAGGGCGTCAACGATTCGCTCGACGATGCCAAGCTGCTGGTGAAGATGCTCAAGGGCATTCACGCCAAGATCAATCTGATCCCGTTCAACCCCTGGCCCGGCACCGCCTATGAATGCTCGGACTGGGACCAGATCGAAAAGTTCTCCGAATACGTCTTCAACGCGGGCTATTCCTCGCCGGTGCGCACCCCGCGCGGCCGCGACATTCTCGCCGCCTGCGGCCAGCTGAAGTCGGAGACCGAAAAACTCTCCGCCAGGGAACGCCAGACGCTGCGCGCCATGGCGATGACGGATTGAGTTGATGCGCGCAAATGCTCTCGCATCCTCGTCATTGCGAGCGCAGCGAAGCAATCCAGAGTCTTTCCGCAGAGGCAGACTGGATTGCTTCGCTACGCTCGCAATGACGGCGAGGGTGGTGTGATGTCCTTGATCGGCCGCCTCATCGTCATCTTCATCGGCTTTCTCGCCGCCTGCTTCGTCGGCGGCATGATCGTCGTCATCGCGCTGTTGTTTCCGGAGTTCGCCGATCTCGGCGCCGGTCCCGTCGATCAGGGCACGATCGACATCCTGCTCGGGTTCGGTTTCATCTTCGTCTCTGGCTTTGCGCTTGTGCCGGCGGCGGTGATCGTCGCGATCACCGAGGCGCTCTACATCCGCAGTGCTCTCACCTATGCCGTCGGCGGCGGCCTCGTCGGCCTCGCCTGCTATCTCGGCCTCATTCCCTTTCACTCCGACACCTTGCAGTTCGAAGGCATCGTGCGCCGCCATCTCGAGATCATGACCGGCGCCGGCATCGTCGCCGGTGTCGTCTACTGGCTGATCGCCGGTCGCAATGCCGGTGCCTGGCGCAATCCGCCGCTGCCGCGTAAGCCGCCTCCGCCGCTGCCCTCGAATTCAAGGCCGGATTGAGGTGCCGTCATTGCGAGGAGCGAAGCGACGAAGCAATCCAGACTATCGCCGCGGATGGATTCTGGATTGCTTCGCTTCGCTCGGAATGACGGATTCCAGGGTTTTCATCCCCTTCCCACTCGGCTAAACCGCGCGCCATGAACCGGACCGGACTCTTCATTGCCCTGGCGCTGTGGCTCGTGATCGGCGTCGTTTTCGGCCTTTATCCCGAGCTTGATCTCAAGCTCGCCGCGCTGTTCTTCGACCCTGAGACCAAGACATTTCCGCTCAAGCTGAACGGCTGGGCCAGCTTTGCGCGGGACGCCGCGATGTGGGTTGCCTGGGCGTTCGTGCTGCCTGCGCTGGTCGCGCTTGTGGTCAAGATGATCCGGCCTGACCGTCCCTTGATGGTATCCGGCCGCGCGATCGTGTTCCTGCTGGCCACGATTATCCTCTCAGCCGTCATTCTCTCCAACCTCGCCTTCAAGACCCATTGGGGCCGGCCGCGCCCGGTGGTGGTGACGCAGTTTGCCGGCGACCAGCAATTCGTGCCGTGGTGGGACCCACGCGGCGGTTGCGCGCGCAACTGCTCGTTCTTCTCGGGCGAGGGCGCGACTGCGTTCTGGACGCTGGCGCCCGCCGCACTGGCACCGCCGCCGTGGCGGCCGCTCGCTTATGCCGGAGCCGTGGTGTTCGGCCTCGTGACCAGCGGCCTGCGGATGGCATTTGGCGGCCACTTCTTCACCGACGTATCGATCGCCGGCCTCGTCACCTTCGTCGTGATCTGGTTTGCCTACGCGCTGATTTACCGCTGGCCGCGGACCCGGTTTTCGGACGAGGCCGTCGATGCCGCCTTGACCCGCCTGAACATGCCTGCCTACCGGCTGCGCCAGCGCCTGTTCGGCCGCAAGACGGGGCCCGAGCCGTCAGTTTGAGCCATTAAAGGGGTGCCGAGCCCCGCGAAATTTGATATTCGCGCGGTCAACCCGTGAAACGACATCCGCCCTTCGAGACCGATTGGAAGCCCCATGACCACGATCCTGAAAAGCCTGCCCAAGGGTGAGAAAGTCGGCATCGCTTTTTCGGGCGGCCTCGACACGTCAGCGGCGCTGCTCTGGATGAAGCAGAAGGGCGCGCGCTGCTACGCCTATACCGCCAATCTCGGCCAGCCCGATGAGGCCGACTACAACGAGATTCCGCGCAAGGCGATGGAGTTCGGCGCGGAGAAAGCGCTGCTGGTCGATTGCCGCACGCAGCTCGTCCATGAAGGCATCGCCGCGATCCAGTCCGGCGCCTTTCATATCTCCACCGGCGGCATCACCTATTTCAACACCACGCCATTGGGGCGCGCCGTCACCGGCACGATGCTGGTCGCGGCGATGAAGGAGGACGGCGTCAACATCTGGGGCGACGGCTCGACCTTCAAGGGCAACGACATCGAGCGCTTCTATCGCTACGGCCTGCTGACCAATCCGGGCCTGCGCATCTACAAGCCCTGGCTCGACCAGCAGTTCATCGACGAGCTCGGCGGCCGCGCCGAGATGTCGGCGTTCATGACGGCGCAGGGCTTTGCCTACAAGATGAGCGCCGAGAAGGCATATTCGACCGACAGCAATCTGCTCGGCGCGACGCACGAGGCCAAGGATCTCGAAAGCCTCGACAGCGGCATCAAGATCGTCAACCCGATCATGGGCGTGCCATTCTGGCGTGACGACTGCAACGTCAAGGCCGAGAAGGTCGTGGTGCGATTCGAGGAAGGCCAGCCGGTCGCGCTGAACGGCCAGACCTTCTCTGATCCCGTCGCGCTGTTCCTCGAAGCCAACGCGATCGGCGGCCGCCACGGCCTCGGCATGAGCGACCAGATCGAGAACCGCATCATCGAGGCCAAGAGCCGCGGCATCTATGAAGCGCCCGGCATGGCGCTGCTGCACATCGCCTATGAGCGCCTCGTCACCGGCATCCACAACGAAGACACCATCGAGCAGTACCGCATCAGCGGCATGCGCCTGGGACGTCTGCTCTATCAGGGCCGCTGGTTCGATTCGCAGGCCCTGATGTTGCGCGAGACCGCGCAGCGCTGGGTCGCCCGCGCCGTCACCGGCGAGGTCTCGCTGGAGCTGCGCCGCGGCAACGACTACTCGATCCTCAACACGGAAAGCCCGAACCTGACCTATGCGCCGGAGCGGCTCAGCATGGAAAAGGTCGAGGACGCGGCGTTCACGCCGGCCGATCGCATCGGTCAGCTCACCATGCGCAACCTCGACATCAACGATACCCGCGCCAAGCTGAAGCTCTACAGCGACACGGGCCTGCTGTCGGGCAGTGAAGGCTCGCAGATCTTCCGGCTGGAGAACGACAAGGGCTGAAGCGTAGGGTGGGTTAGCGCAGCGTAACCCACCTCTTCTGTCTCTGCGGATACGAACAGTGGCGGGTTACGCCTTCGGCTAACCCACCCTACAAGCAAAACAAAAATGGCCGGGATTGCTCCCGGCCATTTGCGTTTGTGCGTGCCGTTACCGCGGCGGCGCGGTGCCGGGCGGGGGCGGCGGCAGCGAAGCCTGGCCGCCGTTGAGCAACGGCGTGATGTTGCGGACGGTGACGCGGCGGTTGATCGCGCTCGGTCCTTGCGTCTGCTCCTTCAGGTACTGCTCGCCATAGCCCTGCGACGTCAGGTTCTCGGACGGCACACCGAATTGCTGGGTCAGCAATTCGGCCGCGGCCTGCGCACGACGATCCGACAATGACAAATTGTCGACGTCGTTGCCGACCGCGTCGGTGTGACCTTCGATCAAGAACACCACGCGCGGGTTGGCCTGGATCGCACGGTTAAGACCGTCGGCGATCGACTGCAGCTTCGCCGCCTGGTCTGGTGGGATGGTCCACGATCCCGTCTCGAAGTTGATCGTGTTGAGGTCGATGCTCGGCATCTGCATGCGAACATTGGGGCTGTAGCGGATCTCGTCGAGTGTGTAGCGACGGTTGATCCGCTGCACCGGCGGCGCCACCATCGTCTGATAGATCACGTCCGGCGACGCCTCCTCGGCATCGACGATATAGCGATCGTAGGGAATGTTCACGACGGGCGGCGGAGCGTCGACATAGAAACCGCCGACCGACTGCGGATCGCGGTAGCTGTTATCGATGATGACGAGCTCGCGCCCGGCCGGGTCCCTGCGGATTCGCCGCAGCAGCCGACCGTCCGGACCGACAACAGTAACGATCTCGCTGCCGTCGGGACGGATCACCACGGTGCGGGTATCGGCGCCGACAGTCTCGGTGCGGATGTCGCGGGCGCCATAGCGGAAGCGATAGAGATCGTTGCCGCGGACGTATGTCTGCCCACCCGGATCGCGGATGATGATGCGGTCCGGCTCGGTGTAGACGGTGCGGCCGCCTTCGATGCTTTCGCGGCGCTGGTTGCGGTAGTCGGCGATGGTGGCGCCGATCACGGCACCGGCAACGACACCTGCACCGATCGCGAGCGGTGTCAGGTCACGCTGCGGCGGACGCGGCGGTGGCGGCAGGGGCGTGGTCGTCGTGGGCGCGGCGCGGAAGGCCGGCGCAACCGTGGGCGTCGCGTATTGCGCCCTGTTGGGCGGCGGGGTCGCAGCCGCCGAGCCCGGGACGGTGCTCGGTGCTGCGGCGCCGGCGGGGGGAGCCGGCGGCCGGGACGGGGCAGCTGTCTGCGGCTGGGTCGGCGGAGCTCCGGCAGCGGGCGCGCCAGCAGCGGGTGCACCACCCTGGCGTCCCGGGGGCGATGTCACGGCGCCACCGGGGGCCGGCGTCGTTGTCGGGGCAGGGGTTGCTCCGGGCGCGGGCGTTGCGCCCGGTGCCGGCGTTGCGCTCGGCGCGGGACCCGGACGGCCGGACGGCGTCGGGGTGGCCCCTGGCGCCGGTGTCGTCGTTGGAGCGGGCGTGGCGCCTGGAGCCGGTGTCGGTGATCCCGCCGCCGAGGGCGCACGTCCGCCGGGGGTCGGCGCACCGGGACGGCCAGTCGGCGGCGTACTGCCCGGAGCCGGCGTCGCGGTCGGTGAAGGTGTACTTGTCGGTGTAGGTGTGGCGGCCGGAGCGGGCGCGCCCGGTCGCACCGTCGGCGCGGGCGCAGGCGACGGTGTCCCCGTGGGCGCCGGCGCGGGATGGCCTTGAGGAGTTGCTGCCGGTGGCGGCGGTGGTGTCGGGTGAGCCGCAGGCGGCGGAGGCGTGGGTGCGTGCTGCTGCGGAGCCGCGGCGGGCGGCGGCGCTGGAGGCGTGGGAGCCGGGCGTGCCGCGGGCGGTGCAGGAGGCGGCGCATGCTGTTGCGGAGCCGCAGCCGGGGGCGGCGCAGGCGGCTTCGGGGCGGCAGGCGGCGGTGGGGGCGGCGGCGGTGCCGGACGAGCCGCAGGTGGCGGCGGAGGCGGCGGCGGTGCTGCTGGGCGCTGCGGAGCGGCCGCCGGCGGAGGCGGCGCGGGCGGATGGGGCGGTGCAGCTGCGGGCGGCGGTGCGGTCGGGCGCGCGGGCGCCGCAGGCGGCGGTGTAGCCGGGCGCGCGGGCGCTCCCTTCGGCGGCTCCTTCGGTTTTCCGTCAGGGCCGGTCTCTTGTGGCTGCGCCTGCGCGACCACGAGCGGCGGCGCGCCTTGCGCATGTGATGCGGAGCTTGCGAACTGCATCGCGGTCAGAGCCGTGGTGGCAAGCAGCACGAAACGAAGATTAGTCATGATGGTGAACTTCCCCGGAAGGTTCTTTGACGAAGTGTTGGGATGAACAGCTACGCGTTAGGCCGGATTGTGGCGGACGAAGCCGACGCGGCGCGATTTATTTCTGCACGCAAATCACCTCACTATAGTGACGTTCATTGCGCATTCAGACGCAGGTTGCAATTGCCTCCGATGTGATGCGTCGCCTCATGCGCGATCCCGCGGCGGACTTGCATCCGTCGCAGGATTCGGCGTGAGCGGTCCGTTCGGCCCGCGCGATGGAATCTCTTCAGGCATGCGGCCCGGCAGTTCGTCGGGTGGCGTCGGCGCGCCGGGCTCGCGCACCGGCGGCGCGATTTCAGGCTGCGGATTGCCCGGCGGAATCCCCGGCGGCGGCTCGGTGGGCGTGCCCGGCGTCGACGGCGGAATCTCGGGCGGCTCGATCGGCATTACATCGAGACCTTGCGGTTGTCGCCGAGATCGGGCCGCGTGTTCGTCACCGCCGCGGCCGCCATCTTCACATAGGAGATCACCGTGCCGGGCGAATCCCAGAACTCGGCATCGTCAGGCGTGACCTTGAGCACGCGAATGTTGGGATCTTCCGCAGAGTCCCACCACGCCTTGGCCGGCGTCGCGAACAGCTCCTTGATCTTCGCACGGTCATTGGAGACCACGGCAGTGCCCGTCAGCGACACGTATTTTTGGCTGCCCGCATCCGCGAACGACAGGTTGATGGACGGATTGCGCGCGATCTCATCGTCCTTGTGACGCCGCGCGTCGGTGAGGAAATAGATCGTGTCCGCGTTGCGATCGAGATAGGCGCTCATCGGCCGCGCGCGGAGCTTGTCGCCATCGCGCGTCACCAGCATCGCGAATCCGATCGACTTCATCAGATCCCACACGCGATCCAAATCGCGATCGACGTCGCGAGCATTGTCGTTGGCCATGTCGTGCTCCTTCTTGCAAGGGACGACAACGGCGGGCGCGGAACGAGGTTCCGGCCGGAAGAAGGAACTTTATCTATTCCGGCGCGTGGCAAACCGCCTCGATGTTGTGTCCATCAGGATCGAGCACGAAGGCGCCGTAATAGGTCGGATGATAATGTGCCCGGATCCCGGGCGGCCCGTTGTCGCGCCCGCCCGCCGCAATCGCCGCCTTGTAGAATGCATCCACCACAGCGCGGTCTTTCGCCAGAATCGCGACATGCACCGGCTTGTTCAGCGCGCCCTCGCCGCCGATCCAGAAATCCGGCTTGCCGTCGGCGCCGAAGCCGGCGGCCGGATCGTGTCCGGTCTGCTCCTGCGTGACCTCCATGATCAGGCTGTAGCCGAGCGGCGCCAATGCCTTGGCGTAGAACGCCTTGGCGCGCTCATAGTCGGAGACCGGGAAACCCATATGGTCGATCATCGCAACCTCCGTCGTTCGTCGTCAGCGCGACAGGAACGTATTGCTCCGCGTCTTGCGCGCAACCACAAAGCCGCGCGCGACCATGTCAGCGATACAATCGTCCCGCCATTCCTTTTGTGACAAATGCTCGATCACCACCGCGCGCGGCCATAGCGATTGCGGCGCGTCGCGGAAGAAGCCGATCAGCACGCGATCCTCGAAGCCCTCGACGTCAATCTTCAATGCGTCCACCTTGGTGATGCCGGCCTCGTCGAGAATGCGCGTCAACCGCAGCGAGGGTACTTTGATCGCCTCCGCGCTGGCCGTGCCGGTGACGACATGCGTGGCGCCGAGATTGCCGCCGCCGCTCTCGATCATCAGCTCGCCGTCGCTGTCGCCGGCGGCCGCCTGCACCAGGCGCACCTGCGTCGCTTTCGATGCGGCCTGGTTGAACGAGAGCCGTCCAAACGTCATCGGATGCGGCTCGATGGCGACCACTTTGCCTGATGGCCCGACCTGTCGCGCCATCACCAGCGCAAAGGTGCCGACATTGGCACCGACATCGACGAACACGCCGGCCTCCGGGGTGTGCTGGCGCAGGAAGTCGAGCTCGTCGAGATTGTAATCGGGATTGAACAGCGCGCCGCGCTCGGTCGCGCTGCCCTGGTGATAGAAGCGGAACGATGCGCCCTGGTATTGCACGTCGACGGGACCACTGCGCAGCAGGTTCACCAATCGCGAAAGCCAGGGCCGGAACGCTCCGCGCTTCAGCCGCGACTGTGTCGCGAGGCGAATGATCGCGGCCTGCGCCGCATTCGGCGCAAACGCGCCGAACGGCGCGGACGAAGGGGCATTGTCGGTCGCCAAGTCAAAGTCCTCGTTGCAAGCGGCGCATGCATAGCCGGTTTTGCCGGGGACTCCAATCGTTCACGAGGGGTCGGTAGCCCGGATGGAGCGCAGCGCAATCCGGGTTTCGCCTCTCGATGGACTGTCCCGGATTGCGCTACGCTCCATCCGGGCTACAGCTGCTAGCCTCACGCCGCCTTCTTCGGTGGCGCCTTGCGCTGGCCCAGGAATCGCCCGAGCAGCTTGCGCTTGCCCTTGCGCGGGATCAGGTCGATATCGCTGACGAGTTTTGCACCGCCCTTGCGGCGCTCCAGCACGATCTTGCGGCTGTGAAAGGCCTCCAGCTCGACACGATGCGCGACGCTGACGATGGTGGCCTTCGGCAGCTCGTCGGTGACCATCTTCATCATCTTGTCCTGGCTCTTCTCGTCGAGCGCCGAGGTGGCCTCGTCGAGCACGACGATATCAGGGCTGTGCAGCAACAGCCGCGCAAAAGCGAGACGCTGCTTCTCGCCGCCAGACAGCGTCTGGTCCCACGGTGCTTCTTCCTCGATCTTGTCCTTGAGATGGTCGAGACCGACCTTGTGCAAGGCCTCGCCGATCTCCTCGACGGTCCAGTCATCTTCCGCGCCGGGATAGGCGACCGCGCGGCGCAAGGAGCCTGATGGCACGTAGGGTCGCTGCGGCAGCATGAACAGCCGCCGGTCGGGATGGAAATTGACGCTGCCGCCACCCCATGGCCAGAGCCCGGCGATGGCGCGCACCAGCGTGCTCTTGCCGGTGCCGGATTCGCCGGCCACCAGGAGCCGCTCGCCAGCCTCGATCACCACCTCGGTCTCGCCGACCACGGCGGTGCCGTCATCAAGCGTGACGGAGAGGTCGTTCAGCTCCAGCATGGCGTCGTTGCTGGTCTCCCCACGCTTGATGCGACCGATTCCGTCGCCCTGCTCGGCGCGCTCGAGGCCGTCGAGCGACATCATCAGCGAGGCGATGCGGCGAGCGCAGGCATTCCAGTCGGCGAGCCGCGGATAATTGTCGACCAGCCAGCCGAACGCGCTCTGCACGATGGTGAAGGCGGAAGCCGCCTGCATCACCTGCCCCAACGTCATGCTGCCGTCGAGGAATTTTGGCGCGCAGAGCAGGAGAGGGACCACGGGAGCAACAAGACTCGATCCCTGCGACACCAGCGTGGTGCGCATGTGCTGGCCCGCCAGTCGCGCCCATTGCCGCAGTACATTCGTGAAGTTGCGGTCGATGCCGTCGCGCTCTTCCTCCTCGCCGCCGAGCAGCGCGATGCTCTCGCCGTTCTCGCGCACGCGCGTCAGCGTGTAGCGGAAATCGGCCTCGGCCTGGTTCTTGTCCTCGGAGACCTGCACGAATTGGCGGCCGATCACCAGGATCGAGCCCGATGCGATTCCCGCATAAAGCATCGCGGCGATCACCAGGAAGCCGGGAATGGTCACCGACGATCCCGCAAGCGTGACGGTGAGCGCGCCGCCGATGGTCCAGAGCACGACGATGAAGGTCGCGGCCGACAGCAGCGCGGACGTCACGCCGGCGAGGAAATCCACCGGCGAATCGGTCGCGACGCGCAGATCCTCCGCGATCCGGTATTCCGGATTCTTGTGGTCGCCGCTGACGAGATTGAGCTGGTAATAGCGGCCGTTGCCGAGCCAGCGCGTCAGCACGCTGGCCGTCAGCCACGCGCGCCAGCGCCGCTGGATGCCCATGCGCGCGAACACTTGCGCCACGCCGAGCACGATGCTGCCGATCGCGAGCGGGAAGAACACCGCGGTGAGATGGAAGACGGTGGACGCCTCGCGTTTTTCGATCGCGTCGAAGATCGCCCGATTCCAGACGTTGATGCCGTATTGGAAGCCGACGGTCAGGACGATCAGCACGCCGAGGCCGATCGAGAACGGCCACGCCAGCCGGTCGCCGTTGCGGCCCCAGAAGCCGCGCGCGCTGATCCAGAAGCGGGTGAGGAGGTAGTCCTTGCGGGCCTGCTCGGCCTCTTCGGGCGATTGCTCCGGGTCGGGCTCGACCAACTCGGGCGGCGGCGGAGCCTCTTCCTCGCCGGTCTCGCCGACGATTTCGACGATGGGCGGCTTCTTGCCCGATTCGCGCTTTCTGGCCGGCTTTTGCATGGCCGGATAACGCAAGCTAAATCAAAAGGTTCCACTCGGTTCCGAGTGTCGGATCATTCGGCGGCGCCGTCGCGCACCCGGCGTCGCGCGAGCCGGTGCAGCACGCGCGATAGCTGATCGATCGCATAGGGCTTCTGCACGAGCTCGAAATCGACCTTGCCGTCCTGGGACAGCGCCTCGCTGTAGCCGGTGGTCAGCACGACCGGCACGCCGATGCCGCGCTCGCGGACTGCCTGCGCGAGATCGAGCCCGGTCATGCCGGGCATCACGATGTCGGAGAAAACGACATCGAAGCGATCGGAATCCATGACCAGCTCGGCGAGCGCATCAGTTGCATTGTCGATCAGCGTGATGCTGTAGCCGAGCTCGGTGAGGCCGTCGGCCGCGAAATTGGCGAGCTCGATATTGTCCTCGACCAGCAGCACCGACATGCCGCTACCGGCCACAGCCGGGGCCGTGTTCGGTGCCTGCCGCTGCGGCAGCAGGTGCGGCGCCACGCGCGGCAGATAGAGCGAGAAGGTGCTGCCGTGGCCCACTTCGCTGGTGACTGTCACCTCGCCGCCGGACTGCCGGGCGAAGCCGAACACCTGCGACAGGCCGAGACCGGTGCCGTGGCCGACCTGCTTGGTGGTGAAGAACGGCTCGAAGATGCGCTCGAGCCTCGCAGCCGGAATGCCGATGCCGGTGTCGCTGACGGCAATGCCGACGAAGCCATGTTTGTCAGCAAGCTCATGTTTGCCGGAAAGCTCATGGTGGCCTGAAAGGTCAGCGTTGACCGAGACGGGAGCCCGCGTGTCCGCAATGGTCGCCGCGGCCTCGACCTCGAAAACGATCCTGCCCTTGCCGTGCATGGCATCGCGCGCATTGGTCGCCATGTTGATCAACGCCGTCTCGAACTGGCTCGCATCGGCATTGACGAGACAGGGCTCGGCCGGCAGCCGCATCGCAATTTCGATCGCGGGTCCGAGCAGCGTCGCGAGCATGTCGTGCAGCGACTGCAGCCGCGCGCCGACGTCGAACACTTCCGGCTTCAAGGTCTGGCGCCGTGCAAAGGCGAGCAGCTGCGAGGTCAGCTTGGCCGCGCGCCCGACCGCGTCCGCGATGGCGGTGATGTAGCGCTGGCGCCGCTCCTCGCTCAGCTGCGGCCGGTTCAGCAGGTCGACAGAGGCGCGAATCACGGTCAGGAGGTTGTTGAAGTCGTGCGCGACGCCGCCGGTGAGCTGGCCGAGCGCCTCCAGGCGCTGGCTGTGCTTGAGCGCCTCCTCGGCTTCGCGCCGCGCGGCGGCCTCGGCCTGAAGATGCTGGGTGCGCCGGAACGCGAACGCCAGCAGCAGAAACAGCAGCGCGGTGGCGGGAATACCGAACACCAGATGCTGGCCCATGGTGGCGAACCAGCGCGCGCGGATTGCCGAGGTCTCCAGCCCCGCGCTGACATAGATCGGGTATTCGGCGATGCGTCGGTAGCCGATGCGCCGCTCGACCTCGTCCGATGGCCAGGCGATGGTGATGAGGCCATGCTCGGGGTGAGCTGCGATGCTGCGGCCAACCGGCCCGTTAGGATCGAGCCTGAGGTCGCGGTCCCGCCGCGGAAGATGCGCCAGCACCACGCCGTCGGTACGTGCCATGGCGAGGAAGCTGCCGGGATCGGAGCCGATCCTGGCATAAAAGCTCTCGAAATATTCCGGCAGGACGGAGGCCTGGATCACGCCGATGAAGCTGCCGTCGTCGGAGCTGCGGCGGCGGCTGACCCCGAAGAAGCGCGCGCCCTGATAGGGCTGGCGCGGCGTCAGGGGAACGCCGATGTAGCTGCCGATGCTCTGGTCGACATGGGCGGCAAAGTAATCACGGTCCGCAAAGCTCTGCGCCGGCGGCGGCGATGCCAGGCTGTTGACCAGCGACTTTCCGTCCGCATCGAAGATCCATGCCGATTTGAGCTGCGGCAGCGAATCGGTCAGTTGCTTCAGGCGGCGGTGCAGGGCCGGTTCGCGCGAGCGGATGATTTCGTCGGGCATGTCGCGCACCACCTCGTTGATCTCGGCGAGGCTGCGGTCGATGGTCTCGAACACCTTGAGCGCGTGCTCGTGCGCGACATCGAGGGTGCGCTCGATCTCGCGGTCGGCGATCTCTTTGGTCGAGGTGTAGGAGATCGAGGCGGCGATCGCGAACAGCGCAATCGGCAGCGCCAGGGACGCAGCCATCATCCACTGCAGCAATCTCAGCGAATTGCGTTGTGCGCCCTGCACGGTCGCTCCGGTCCCACGCCGGAGAGCTTACTTGAATTTCGCGCCGGGAAGGAAGCGGCTTGTGGCGGGAACCAGAGGTTGCAACCCGCCGGCTTGCCCGCGCAGGGGCAGAGGCGAAATCTACTGGAAGACGCGCCCGCCGTAGAATGCCCCGGCCATTCCGGCCGGGGATCGCAGCATGAACGAGCCTAGATCTGGCGCTCGACCATCTTGAGCTTGAGCTCCGCGATGGCCTCCGCCGGGTTGAGGCCCTTCGGGCAGGCCTTGGCGCAGTTCATGATGGTGTGGCAGCGATAGAGGCGGAACGGGTCCTCGAGATTGTCAAGCCGCTCGCCGGTCGCTTCATCCCGCGAATCCGATACCCAGCGGTTGGCCTGGAGCAGCGCGGCGGGACCGAGATAGCGCTCGCTGTTCCACCAATAGCTCGGGCACGAGGTCGAGCAGCAGGCGCAGAGGATGCACTCGTAGAGGCCGTCGAGCTTCTCGCGATCCTCGTGGCTCTGCTTCCATTCCTTTTGCGGCGTCGGCGAGGTCGTCTTCAGCCACGGCTCGACCGAAGCGTACTGCGCATAGAAATTCGTGAGGTCGGGGATGAGGTCCTTCACGACAGGCTGGTGCGGAAGCGGATTGATCTTCACCGCGCCGTCCTTCACGTCGTGCATCGAGCGGGTGCAGGCCAGCGTGTTCTGGCCGTCGATGTTCATCGCGCAGGAGCCGCAGACGCCTTCGCGGCAGGAGCGGCGGAAGGTCAGCGACGGGTCGATGTTGTTCTTGATCCAGATCAGGCCGTCCAGCACCATCGGCCCGCAATCATGGGTGTCGACGTAATAGGTGTCGACGCTGGGATTCTTGCCGTCGTCCGGGTTCCAGCGATAGACGCGGAATTCACGAGTTTCAGTCGCGCCCGCGGGCTTCGGCCACGTCTTGCCGCCGCTGATCTTGGAGTTCTTCGGAAGTGCGAATTCAACCATTTCGATAAAGCTTTCGCTGTTCGCTCAGTAAATGCGCGCCGTTTAGTAAACGCGAGCTTTCGGCGGGATGTACTGCACGTCGTTGGTCATGGTGTAGTCGTGAACCGGGCGGTACTCGATCTTGACCTTGCCGGAATCTTCCAGCCAGGCCAGCGTGTGCTTCATCCAGTTCTTGTCGTCGCGCTCGGAGAAGTCCTCGCGGGCATGCGCGCCGCGGCTCTCGGTGCGGTTGGCGGCCGAGTTCATCGTCACCACCGCCTGCGCGATCAGATTGTCGAATTCGAGCGTCTCGATCAGGTCGGAATTCCACACCAGCGAGCGGTCGGACACGGCGATGTCGGTGATGCCGCTGTGGACCTTCTCGATCAGGTTCTGGCCTTCGCTCAGGATGTCGCCGGTGCGGAACACCGCGCAATTGTTCTGCATCACGTGTTGCATGCCTTCGCGCAGCTTCGCGGTCGGCGTGCCGCCGGAGGCGTAGCGATAATGGTCGAGGCGGCCGAGCGCCAGGTCGGACGAGTTCGCCGGCAATTCCGGCTGGCTGGCGTTCGGGGTGAGCTTCTCGGCGAGGCGAAGCGCCGCGGCGCGGCCGAATACGACGAGGTCGATCAGCGAGTTGGAGCCGAGGCGGTTGGCGCCGTGCACGGAGACGCAGGCGGCTTCGCCGATCGCCATCAGGCCGGGAATGATGGCGTTGTCGTCGCCGTCCTTCTTGGTCAGGACTTCGCCGTGATAGTTCGTCGGGATGCCGCCCATGTTGTAGTGCACGGTCGGCACGATCGGGATCGGCTCGCGCGTCACGTCGACATTGGCGAAGATCTTTGCGGATTCCGAGATGCCCGGCAGGCGCTCGGCCAGCACCGCGGGATCGAGATGGTCGAGATGAAGGAAGATATGGTCCTTCTTCTTGCCGACACCGCGGCCTTCGCGGATCTCGATGGTCATCGCGCGCGAGACGACGTCACGCGAAGCCAGATCCTTCGCCGACGGCGCATAGCGCTCCATGAAGCGCTCGCCCTCGGAGTTGACGAGATAACCGCCTTCGCCGCGCGCACCTTCGGTGACGAGACAGCCGGAGCCGTAGATCCCCGTCGGGTGGAACTGCACGAACTCCATGTCCTGCATCGGCAGGCCGGCGCGCAGCACCATGCCGCCGCCGTCGCCGGTGCAGGTGTGCGCCGAGGTGCAGGACGCATAGGCGCGGCCATAGCCGCCGGTCGCCAGAATCACGGACTGGGCGCGGAAGCGGTGCAGCGTGCCGTCGTCGAGCTTGAGCGCGATGACGCCGCGGCAGGTGCCCTGGTCGTCCATGATCAGGTCGATGGCAAAGAACTCGATGAAGAACTCGGCCGCGTGGCGCAGCGACTGGCCGTACATCGTGTGCAGCATGGCGTGGCCGGTGCGGTCGGCGGCGGCGCAGGTGCGCTGCGCCTGACCTTTGCCGTAGTCCATCGTCATGCCGCCGAACGGACGCTGGTAGATCTTGCCGTCTTCGGTGCGCGAGAACGGCACGCCCCAATGCTCGAGCTCGTAGACCGCCTCGGGCGCGTTGCGCACCATGTATTCGATCGCGTCCTGGTCGCCCAGCCAGTCCGACCCCTTCACGGTGTCGTACATGTGCCAGCGCCAGTCGTCCTTGTGCATGTTGCCGAGCGACGCCGAGATGCCGCCCTGCGCCGCGACGGTGTGCGAGCGGGTCGGAAATACTTTGGTGATGCAGGCGGTACGAAGACCGGCTTCGCTGCAGCCGACCACGGCGCGCAAGCCCGCGCCGCCGGCGCCGACCACGACGACGTCGTAGGTGTGGTCTTCGATCGGATAGGCTTTGCCGTTGGTGGCGGGAGCGCCGTTGCCCTTGCCATTGGTCTCTGTGGCCATGGGTTAGACTCCGGAGGAAAGTTTCAGGATCGCGTAGGTCGAGGCGAGCGCCACGGCGAACGAGAAGAAGTTGTTGAGCATGATCGAGATGAGCTTCAGCTTCTCGTTATGGATGTAGTCCTCGATCACGACCTGCATGCCGATCTTCATGTGCCAGGCGCTGGCGAAGATGAAGAGCAGCAGGATCACCGCGATCGGCAGCGAGCCGAGAATCTGTGCGGCGCCGGCCTGGTTGCGGCCGAGCAGCATCATCACGATCACGATCACCGGGATCATCAGCAGCGTCATGGCGACGCCGGTGATGCGCTGGCGCCAGAAATCGGAGGTGCCCGAATGCGCCGCGCCGAGATTGCGCACGCGGCCGAGCGGGGTGCGCATGGAGGAGCCCTTCGGAGCGCCGTGGGATTCGTCGAAACTCATCGGCCGCCTCCGATCGCGTAGGCGATGATCCAGACCAGGACCGTGAGCACGATGCCGCCGATCAACGCGCCCCAGGTCAACGCTTCGCGCTCATTGGCCTTGAAGCCGTAGCCCAGGTCCCAGACGAAATGCCGGATGCCGCTGAGCATGTGGTGCATCAGCGCCCAGGTGAATCCGAACACGATCAGCCGGCCGATGATGCTGCCGGTGAAGGCCTGGACGTGGCTATAGGCGGCCGGGCCGGAGGCCGTCGCAATCAGCCACCAGGCCAGCAGCAGCGTTCCGGCGTAGAGGGCAATCCCGGTGGCGCGATGGACGATGGAAAGTGCCATCGTCAGCGTCCAGCGGTAGACTTGCATGTGTGGCGAAAGCGGTCGTTCGATCCGTGCGGTCATGGGCTTCGATTGCTTTATTGCGGCCCAGCATGGGGCGCGCGGGGATCGCGAAAGGTCGGCTCTATTTACGGAGTCGATTTCACCTGCGCAATCACCAAATCGCCATAAATCGAACCTGGGTTCAGCTCTAGGCCCTTGATGTAACAAGGCCAATCGGCGGCTTGGTATACCAGGGCCACGGCGCACCGGCTAAAGACAGAACAAGAATTCATCTCTTGTCAGGAGGGCCGCGGCGCATTGAAATTACTATTGGAACGGCTCTAAGCCGCCGCAGGCCAACCAGGGTTCGAACCAGTCATTCATGACGTTCGGACCGGCAGGGATGATCGGCGAGCAATTTTCAATTTCCGCAAAGCGCACCGATTTTTCGCGAGACGGGCGGATATGCGCAACCTGCATCCCACCCCAGACCGCCGATGCGGCGGTCGACCCGACAAATCAGATCGCCTAGAGCATTGCGGGCAGCTGTCCGAGCGATGCATCGGAGAAGTTGCGAGCCATCGCCGGGGCAGGTCAGGGGTGATTGCAGGACTTGATATCAAGGAGATCCTCGAGCTCACGCTGCTGCTGATCGCAACCGGCGCGCTCTCCGGATTTTTGGCCGGCGTGTTCGGCATCGGCGGCGGCGCGATTCTGGTGCCGGTGTTCTACGAGTGCTTCCGCATCGCCGGTGTGCCGCTGGAGGTGCGCATGCCGCTCTGCATCGGCACTTCGCTCGCCGTCATCATTCCGACCTCGATTCGTTCGTTCCAGGCGCATTACAAGCGCGGCGCCGTCGATCTTGCGATCCTTCGGGTCTGGTGGCTGCCGATCCTGATCGGCGTCATCGCCGGCAGCGTGGTCGCGCGCTACGCGCCGGAGCGGCTGTTCAAGATCGTGTTCGTCGCCGTCGCCTGGTCGGCCGCGGTACGGCTGATCTTCGCGCGCGAGAGCTGGAAACTCGGCGATGATCTGCCGAAAGGCATCTTGATGCGAATCTACGGCTTCTGCGTCGGCATTTTGTCGACCTTGATGGGCATCGGCGGCGGATTGTTTTCGAATCTGCTGATGACGTTCTACGGCCGTCCGATCCATCAGGCCGTGGCGACATCGTCGGCGCTCGCGGTGCTGATCTCGATCCCCGGTGCGCTCGGCTACATCTATGCCGGCTGGCCTGCGGCGGCTAGCTATCCCGGCGTTGCAGCCCTGCAAGTGCCGTTCGCGCTCGGCTACGTCTCGCTGATCGGCGCCGTGCTGGTGATGCCGATGAGCCTTGTGACAGCACCGCTCGGTGTGAAGGCGGCGCATGCGATGTCGAAGCGGACGCTGGAGGTCGCGTTCGGGTGCTATCTGTTTATTGTCGGCAGCCGGTTTGTGATGAGCTTGATAGGCGGGCAGTAGCCGCCGCAAAATCCGTCATTGCGAGCGTAGCGAAGCAATCCAGAATCTTTCCGCAGCGGTAGTCTGGATTGCTTCGTCGCAACGGCTCCTCGCAATGACGACGAGAGTGCAGCGAACAACAGCCCCTATTTCTTCGCGTAAAGATCCTTGTAAATATCCCGCAGCACGTTTTTCTGCACCTTGCCCATGGTGTTGCGCGGCAGCTCGTCGACCACGAAGACCCGTTTGGGCATCTTGAACTTCGCTAGCCGGCCGTCGAGCGCCTTCAGCACCGCGGCCTCGGTCACATCGGCGCCCTTGTTGCAGACGAGCACCGCCGTGACGCCCTCGCCGAAATCGGCGTGGGGCACGCCGATCACGGCAGATTCGATCACGCCGGGCATGGCGTCGATCTCGCTCTCGATTTCCTTGGGGTAAACGTTGAAGCCGCCGGAGATGACGAGATCCTTGCCGCGGCCGAGAATGTGGACGTAGCCCTTGGCGTCGATCTTGCCGAGGTCGCCGGTGATGAAGAAGCCGTCGTCGCGGAATTCCGCCTTGGTCTTCTCCGGCATGCGCCAATAGCCCTTGAACACGTTGGGGCCCTTGACCTCGATCATGCCGATTTCGTCACGCGGCAGTTCCTTGGCCGTCTCAGGATCTGTGACGCGTACGGAGACGCCGGGGAGCGGAAAGCCGACTGCGCCGGGCACGCGCTCGCCGTCATAAGGGTTCGACGTGTTCATGTTGGTCTCGGTCATGCCGTAGCGCTCGAGCACCGCATGCCCCGTCCGGGCCGACCATTCGCGATGGGTTTCGGCCAGCAGCGGCGCGGAGCCCGAGATGAACAGCCGCATGTGCTTTGTAGTTTCGCGCGACAGCGCAGCGTTCTGGAGCAGCCGGGTATAGAACGTCGGCACGCCCATCAGCACCGTGGCGCGCGCCATCAGCTTGATGATCAGATCCGGGTCGAGCTTCGGCAGGAAGATCATCGACGCCCGCGCGAACAGCGTCACGTTGGTCGCCACGAACAGGCCGTGGGTGTGGTAGATCGGCAGCGCGTGGATCAGCACGTCCTTGTCGGTGAAGCGCCAGAAGCCGACCAGCGAGAGCGAGTTCGACGCCAGATTGTCGTGGGTCAACATCGCGCCCTTGGAGCGGCCGGTGGTGCCGGACGTGTAGAGGATCGCGGCGAGATCGTCGTTTGAGCGCGGGACCGTGGCGAATTCGCTGCTCGCCTTGTCGGCGGCGTCCGTCAGCGAGCCCTTGCCGTCAGCCCCGAGTGTCTCGACTTTCGCCTTCACCTTGGCGGCGATGGGGGCGAGGCCCTCCGCCTTGGCGGGATCGCAGACCACCAGCGAGGGCTCGGCATCGCCGATGAAGTAATCGAGCTCATTCAGCGTATAGGCGGTGTTGAGCGGCAGGTAGACCGCGCCGGCCCGCACCGTGGCCAGATACAGCACGATGTTGGCCACGGATTTCTCGACCTGAACCGCAACGCGGTCGCCGGGCTTCACGCCGCGCGCGACCAGCACATTGGCCATTTGCCCGGCCCGGGCGATCAGATCGCCATAGCTGATGCGTCCTCCGTCGTGCGTCTCGATCGCGAGGCGCTTCGGATCGTCGAGGCCATCGAACAGGCGGGAAAACAGATTGGCGTTGGCTGCTTGGTTCATGCAAGATTTCCTCGACCGCAAGGCTTGACCACAAGGCTCGTCAGACAAGGCCGGTCAAAACCGAGGGCTGGATTAGCAAAAACCGCCCCGATGAAGCAACGGAGACAGTTTGCATGACCAAAAACGGGAAACGCGTGGCCTGGGTGACAGGCGGGGGCAGTGGGATCGGGGAGGCCGGCGCCGAGGCGCTGGCGGCTGACGGCTGGACGGTGGTGGTCTCGGGCCGGCGCAAGGACGCCCTGGATACCGTAGTCGCGAAGATCACCGGGGCGGGCGGCGCCGCCGAGGCCATCGCGCTGGACGTGTCGGTCGCCGCCGCCGCCCAGAAGGCTGCCGATCAAATCGTCGCGAAGCACGGCCGCATCGACCTGCTGGTCAACAATGCCGGCATCAATGTCCCCAAGCGCAGCTGGAAGGACATGGAACTGGAGGGCTGGGATAAGCTGGTCCAGGTCAATCTCAACGGCGTGCTCTATTGCATGCGCGCGGTGCTACCGACGATGCGCAAGCAACAGGACGGCTCCATCATCAACGTCTCGTCCTGGGCCGGCCGCCACGTCTCGAAAATGCCGGGCCCGGCCTACACCACGACCAAGCATGCGGTGCTGGCGCTGACCCATTCCTTCAACATGGACGAATGCGTCAACGGCTTGCGCGCCTGTTGCCTGATGCCGGGCGAGGTGGCGACCCCGATCCTGAAGCTGCGCCCGGTGGTGCCGAGCGAGGAGGAGCAGGCCAGGATGCTTCAATCCGAAGATCTCGGCCGCACCATCGCATTCATCGCCAGCATGCCGGCGCGGGTGTGCATCAACGAACTGTTGATTAGCCCCACGCATAATCGCGGGTTCATCCAGACGCCGCACAACAGGGATTGAGCGGCAGGTAGATCGTCGAGGCTCGTCATTGCGAGCGAAGCGAAGCAATCCAGCGGTGCATCCGCGGTGGCAGCCTGGATTGCTTCGTCGCTTCGCTCCTCGCAATGACGCCCCCCACGAACACACCCGCATTTAGTTTCACCCATCACAAAGAAGTTTAATCCGAAACCGCTTCGCAAACCCTCCCGTAATTCGAGCCAACGACGTCGCTGCTGCTTCACGCTCACAGGTCGCAGCCGCCGTTGTTGCCCACTCGAACGCCGGCAGTCGCCGGTCCTCATCCAATCGGGAGACTCTCCATGTCGAAGCGCATTGCCTATCTCACCGCCGCAGCTCTCAGCGCGCTGGCCATCACCGCGACCGTCGTCGCGCCCGCCCGCGCCGAGGAAAAGACCGTCAAGGTCGGCGGCGCCGCGATGTTTCCGTCCAAGAACATCGTCCAGAACGCCGTCAACTGGAAGGACCACACCACGCTGGTGGCGGCGGTGAAGGCGGCCGGCCTGGTGCCGACGCTGGAAGGCAAGGGCCCGTTCACGGTGTTCGCGCCGACCAATGCCGCTTTCGGCAAGCTGCCGGCCGGCACCGTCGATACCCTGGTCAAGCCCGAGAACAAGGCGACCCTGACCAAGATTCTGACCTACCACGTCGTGCCCGGCAAGCTCGAGGCGTCCGACCTCACCGACGGCAAGAAGATGAAGACCGCCGAAGGCGAGGAGCTGACGGTGAAGAAGATGGACGGCAAGGTCTGGATCGTCGACGCCAAGGGCGGCACCTCGATGGTGACGATCTCCAACGTCAACCAGTCCAACGGCGTGATCCATGTGGTCGATACCGTGCTGATGCCGGCGACCTGACACCGCGCGGTCTGGCTTCATCTCCGAACCGGATGCGACGAAATGGCGAGCCGGGGGTCCCCGGCTCGCTTTATTGTGACCATGATAGCCCGCTGGTATCGATTCGATGCCGGGCAGGGCGTAACGAAAGCGGAAGCATCGGCGTATAATTGCTGTCAGACGATGTTCAGGACGGAACCATCATGTCGAGCCTCACTGTCACCGACGAGCAGGTCAGCGCCACCCCGGCCAAAGTGATCCAGCCGGCCTGGGTCCGGGTCATGCACTGGATCAACGCCCTCGCCATGATCCTGATGATCCTGTCGGGTTGGCAGATCTACAACGCCTCGCCGCTGTTCGGTTTCAGCTTTCCGCGCGACTACACGCTCGGCGGCTGGCTCGGCGGCGGATTGCTCTGGCACTTTGCGGCGATGTGGCTGTTGATGATCAACGGCCTTGCCTATCTCGTCACGGGCTTCGCCACCGGCCGTTTCCGCAAGAAACTGCTGCCGATCACGCCGTCCGGCGTGCTCCACGATGTCAGGGCTGCCCTGACCTTCAAGCTCGGCCATGCCGACCTCACCGTCTACAATTACGTGCAGCGGACGCTCTATGCCGGTATCATCCTGGTCGGCGTGATCATCGTGCTGTCGGGGCTGGGAATGTGGAAGCCGGTGCAGCTGCACTGGCTGGTGTCCCTGTTCGGCGACTATCCGACCGCGCGCTACATCCATTTCTTCTGCATGGCCGCGATCTGCGCGTTCCTCGTCATTCACGTTTTACTCGCGCTGCTGGTGCCGAAGAGCCTGCGTGCGATGATCATCGGTCGCTAGAGCGGAGAGAGAGTCATGGCCAAGCGCTCATTCCTGATCCCCGGCGTCGACAAGCGGCTGCTGATCAAGGACTCCATCAAGACGATGCCAGAGGTCAGCCGCCGCCGCTTCATCGCGGGCGGCGCCAGCCTCGGCGCACTGACGCTGCTCACCGGCTGCGACGTGATCGACTCGTCCTCCGCCGAGGAGATGCTGAAATCCGTCTCGAAATTCAACGACGCCGTGCAGGCCTTCATCTTCAATCCCGACGCGCTGGCGCCGACGTTTCCCGAGAGTGCGATCACAAAACCGTTTCCGTTCAACGCCTATTACGATCTCGACGACGCACCCGATGTTGACGGTGCCGACTGGAAGCTCGAAGTCCGCGGCCTCGTCGACAACAAGAAGTCGTGGACGCTTCCGGAATTGTACAAGCTGCCGCAGGTCACGCAGATCACCCGTCACATCTGCGTCGAGGGCTGGAGCGCGATCGGCAGCTGGACCGGCACGCCGATGCGCGACTTCCTCAAGCTGATCGGCGCCGACACGCGCGCCAAATACGTCTGGTTCCAGTGTGCCGACAAGGACGGCTATAATTCCCCGCTCGACATGCGCACCGCGCTGCATCCGCAGACCCAGATGACGTTCAAATACGCAGGCGAAATCCTGCCGCGCGCGTATGGGTTTCCAATGAAGATCCGCGTGCCGACAAAACTCGGCTTCAAGAACCCGAAATACGTGGTGTCGATGGAAGTCACCAACGACTACAAGGGCGGTTATTGGGAAGACCAGGGGTACAATTCGTTTAGTGGGAGCTAGGCGCGCCGCTGCCGTAGGGTGGGCAAAGCGTAGCGTGCCCACCAACACTGCATCCGCGACAACGGCCATCGTGGGCACGGCGCTTCGCGCCTTTGCCCACCCTACGGCACCGTTTTTTTGGCCGGCCCCACCTTCCGCTGGCACAGCGCCGCCACCGCGCCCAACGCCAGCAGCGCCGCCGAGACATTCAGCGCGTAACTCAAGCTCCCCAGCGCGTCCGTGATGGCGCCTACCACGATCGGGCCGAGCGTCTGGCCGACGCCGAACGAGATCGTCATCGCCGCGATCGCGGTCGGCCATACCTCGGGCGGATAGTTGAAGCGCACGAAGGCGGTGGTCGAGCCGACCACGGCGAAGAAGGCGACGCCGAACACGACGGCCGACACAGCGAGCCATGCCGGCGAATGCCCGAGCATCGGCAGGGCGGCGCCGAGCGCGTTGGTGCCGAGAATGATGGCGGTGGCCAGTCCGCCGCGATCGAGCGCGAGCACGCGGCGCCAGGCCCACGGCGTGACGAAGGCGCTCAGCCCAATCAGGCTCCAGAACGCGGCCTGCGCCGCGGCCCCGCCGCCGCTGTCGCGCACATAGGCGATCATGAAGGTCATGTAGGCGATGTAGCCCGCGCCGAACAGGAAGTAGCCGGCGAGATAGATCAGCACGGGAAGAATCGCGAAGGCGCCGTGGCTGCCTTGCGAGAACCGCACGCCGCTCTCGATGCGGACCAGGAACAGCGGCACGGTCATGACGACGGACAAAAGGGTCATCGCCCACCACACTATCCACCACGAGCCCGGCCCGAAATATTGCAGCGTGAACGGGGCGATCAGGCCCGAGGCGAGAATGCCGATGCCGGGCCCGGCATAGAACAGGCTCAGCAGGAAATTGGCCCGCTCCGGGCGCGACTGCGCGATGGAAGCGGCCAGCGCACCGCCGGCGACGAAGCCGGCCGCGGCGCCCACGCCCAGCACGAGACGGGCCAGGCTCAGCGCGACGAAATTCCCGGTCAGCGCGCAAGTCGCGAGCGCGGCGACGCAGGCCAGGGTTCCGCCGCGGATCGCGGCCGACCAGCCGACGCGCTGGATCAGCCGGGACGCCACAAGCGCGCCCGCGAGATAGCCGACGGCGTTGATGGTGTTCATGAAACCGGCCGCCGAGTAGGACCAGCCGAGGTCCTCCCGCATGTCGGGCAGCACCAGCGAATAGGCGAAGCGGCCGATGCCGAGCCCAACTGTCGCGGCCAGCGACAGGGTCAGGATCAACCGTGCGGGGTGGGCATCGGGTGGAGGGCGGTCAGGTGCGTGCAAGGGGTACTCCGGCATGCGCAGTGTGGCAGGCCCTGCCCGCCTTGCACAGCCGCGAGGCGGCAATGGTGTCTTGCCAAGCACGCATCGCCGCTCTAGCACTCCGGCCGAAATCGACCTCAGAGGAAACGACCATGGCGACCCACAAACTGCTGCTGCTTCCCGGCGACGGTATCGGCCCCGAAGTGATGGGCGAGGTGAAGCGGCTGATCGACTGGCTCAATTCGGCCGGGATCGCCAAGTTCGAGACCGACACCGGCCTCGTCGGCGGTTCGGCCTATGACGCGCACAAGGTGTCGATCTCGGAAGGCGACTTGGCCAAGGCCAAGGACGCCGACGCGATCATCTTCGGCGCGGTCGGCGGTCCCAAATGGGACGCGGTGCCTTACGAAGTCCGCCCCGAAGCCGGCCTGCTGCGCCTGCGCAAGGATCTCGGTCTATTCGCCAACCTGCGCCCGGCGGTCTGCTACCCGGCGCTGGCGGAGGCCTCCAGCCTGAAGCGCGAGGCGGTCGAGGGCCTCGACATCATGATCGTGCGCGAGCTCACCGGCGGCGTCTATTTCGGCGAGCCCAAGACCATCACCGACCTCGGCAACGGCCAGAAGCGCGCCATCGATACCCAGGTCTACGACACCTATGAAATCGAGCGCATCGGCCGCGTCGCCTTCGAGCTTGCGAAGAAGCGCAAGAACAAGGTGACGTCGATGGAGAAGCGCAACGTCATGAAGTCGGGCGTGCTCTGGAACGAGGTCATGACCCAGGTCCACAAGCGCGAATATCCCGACGTCACGCTCGAGCACCAGCTCGCCGATTCCGGCGGCATGATGCTGGTGAAATGGCCGAAGCAGTTCGACGTCATCGTCACCGACAATCTGTTCGGCGACATGCTGTCCGACATCGCTGCGATGCTGACGGGATCGCTCGGCATGCTGCCCTCGGCCTCGCTCGGCGAGGTCGACGTCAAGAGCAAGAAGCGCAAGGCGCTGTACGAGCCCGTGCACGGCTCGGCGCCTGATATCGCAGGCCAGGGCCTCGCCAATCCGATCGCGATGATCTCGTCCTTCGGCATGGCGCTGCGCTATTCCTTCGACATGGGCGATCTCGCCGACAAGGTCGACGCCGCGATCGCCGCGGTGCTGGCCAACGGCCTGCGCACCGCCGACATCAAGTCGGAAGGCACCATTGCCGCCTCGACCACGCAGATGGGCGAAGCGATCCTGAAGGAATTGCAGAAGCTGCACGCCTGACGGCGACCGCAGTGTTTGTAGGGTAGGCAAAGCGAAGCGTGCCCACCATTCTTATCGCCATTGCCGAGAGATGGTGGGCACGGCGCTTCGCACCTTTGGCCACCCTACAAGGTCTCATCAAAACAAAAATGGCCGGGCGCGAGCCCGGCCATTTTGATTCGGTCGATATGTCCGCCTCAGTACAGCGGGAAATTCTGCGGATAGCCGCCAACATCCTGCGGCGTGCTCAGCGGCTGGCGATCGATCGGGCGGTTGAGATTTTCGCGTGCGAAGGTCGGGTAGCCCACCGCCGGCGGGAAGGCGTAGTCGGAGAATTTGCGGTCGCCCGGATTGACCTCGGTGCCGCCGTCGAGCCAGGAGCGCTTGCTCACATAGATGCGGGTGCGGCCCTGCTGATAGCTCGCATTGGGGCCGCTGGGGCCGTAATAGTGACGGCCGCTGTCATAGCGCTGCTTCTTGGTGTCGGCCGAGGCGGGTGTCGCGAAGGCTGAGGACATGGCAATCACGGCGCCGGCCGCAAGCCACATCGCCAGTTTGTTCGCGGCAGAGAAATTCGAGCTCATCACGTCCCCTTCAGGCGGCAAGCCGCCAATCAATTTCACCCTCATACTAACCCGGCCGGGGCGGCTGCAACTAGGTCTATTGGGTCACACCAGCGCTGAATAATCGTGCGCGCCGGCAAAAGTTGCATGGATACAGCCACTTGAGCTTGATGCCGGTCAGAGCGCGCCGCGCAATTGCGCATTGGCGGCGCCGAGCAGCCAGTCCGACGAGCCCGGGAGCGCGCAGGGGCGGCGCTTCAGCTCCGCATGGGCGAACAATTCGGCCAGCTTCGGCTCGTTGCCCGAGGTCAGCAGCGTCAGCCGGTTCAGCGTGCAGGCGATCGCCGCGCGCCGGGCGGGCAGGCTGTCGCCCTGGCAGGAAAATCCGGAGATCTGGAGCGCCGGCTCCTCGCTGCGCTTGAGGTAGCCGAGGCAGGCCCGCGCGCCCTCCGTCGTGCCGGTCGGCTGGAATAGGGCGACGGGGCCGAATTTCGTGTCGATCAGGCCGGCTTGCTCCAGCCGGGCCGCGGTGCCCAGTCCCATCCGGGCGGCCAGATCCAGAGTTGCCGGGCGCGCCACGTCGAATTCGCCGCCTTCCCGGTAGATCTCGAGCTCGGCCATGAGTTCGGCTATGGGCTTGTCCGCCTCGCTGGCCCAGCGCATCACGTCCCTGCGGCCGCCTTCGGGGTGCCTGAAGATGGCGTAAGAAGCTGTTTTTTCTGACGAATCCAGCCGGCTAAGGGCGAAACCCTGAGGCGAGCGGTCGGCCACGCTCCAACTCGGCTTCAGCGCCGGATCATCGTCGCGCAAGTTTGGCAGCTGGCCGAGTGCGGCAAGGCCGAGGATGGCAAACAGCACCAAAGCCCCCACATAGGCGAACAGGCGCGCCAGCGTGCCGACGACCTCGTCGGCGAAGGCCGCAAGCGCCAGATGGATCTGGGTGGGGTTTGTGGCCGTGCTGGCCTCAGGCGACTGCATCCACGTCCCTAAGGCATGGTCCAACGTTGTCTTGAGGCCGGTTCTCGCATAGAAGCGCTGCTCTTCCTGTTTAAGCCTCAGCTTCAGGAAAGAGCTTTTTCGTCGGAGAGTGAACGATGGGTTACAAAGTCGCAGTCGTCGGCGCGACCGGCAATGTCGGACGGGAAATGCTCAACATTTTGGATGAGCGCAAATTCCCCGCGGACGAGGTGGTGGCCCTGGCCTCACGCCGCAGCATGGGCGTCGAGGTCTCCTACGGCGACCGCACCCTGAAGGTCAAAGCGCTCGAGCATTACGACTTCTCCGACGTCGACATCTGCCTGATGTCGGCCGGCGGCGAGGTGTCGAAGGAATGGTCGCCGAAGATCGGCGCCGCCGGCACGGTCGTGATCGACAATTCCTCGGCCTGGCGCATGGACCCGGACGTTCCGTTGATCGTGCCGGAAGTGAATGCGGACGCGACCGCCGGCTTCAAGAAGAAGAACATCATCGCCAACCCGAACTGCTCGACCGCGCAGCTCGTGGTCGCGCTTAAGCCCCTGCACGACAAGGCGACGATCAAACGCGTCGTGGTCTCGACCTATCAATCGGTGTCGGGCGCCGGCAAGGACGCGATGGACGAATTGTTCTCCCAGACCAAGGCCGTCTACACCAACCAGGAGCTGGTCAATAACAAGTTTCCCGCTCGCATCGCCTTCAACGTCATCCCCCAGATCGACGTCTTCATGGAGGACGGCTACACCAAGGAAGAGTGGAAGATGATGGCGGAGACCAAGAAGATTCTTGATCCCAAGATCAAGCTCTCCGCGACCTGCGTGCGCGTGCCTGTTTTCGTCGGCCATTCCGAGGCCGTCAACATCGAGTTCGAGAACCCGATCAGCGCGGACGAAGCGCGCGACATCCTGCGCAAGGCGCCGGGTTGTCTCGTCATCGACAAGCATGAGCCCGGCGGCTACGCCACCCCGTACGAAGCCGCCGGCGAGGACGCCACCTATATCAGCCGCATCCGCGAGGACGCGACGGTGGAGAACGGTCTCGTGCTGTGGTGCGTCTCGGATAATCTACGCAAGGGCGCTGCGCTCAACGCGATCCAGATCGCGGAAGTCCTGATCAACCGCAAGCTGATCAGCGCGAAGAAGAAGGCGGCGTAGCTCCGCTGCCGTAGGGTGGGCAAAGGCGCGGAGCGCCGCGCCCACCACCTCTCCACGATCGCGATAGAAGCGGTGGGCACGCTACGCTTTGCCCACCCTACAAGAGCTGGGGACCTAGGCCACCTCGCGCGCGTTCCTGAATTCCTTCGCCGCCTTGTCCAGCACGAACAGCGATCCCTCCGCGACGCCGAAATAGGCGCCGTGGGTCTGCATCTGGCCGCTCTCGACCGCCTTCTGCACGAACGGGAAGGTCATCAGGTTTTCCAGGCTGCGGAACACCGCGGCCTTTTCGATGCGCTCGACGAATTGCGCCATGGTCTCGTGGTCGCGCTGCTCCACCACTTCGCCCGGCTTGATGAACATCTGCATCCATTTGCCGATGAAGTCGCCCGGCGTGAGCGGCTCGATCTTGTCGACGAAGGCGCGGATGCCGCCGCATTGCGCGTGCCCGAGCACCACGATGTGCTTCACCTTCAGCACCGTCACGGCATATTCCAGCGCCGCCGAGACGCCATGCGCGTTGCCGTCGGGCTGATACACCGGCACCAGATTGGCGATGTTGCGGACGACGAAGAGTTCGCCCGGCCCGACGTCGAAGATCACTTCGGGAGAAACGCGGCTATCGCAGCAGCCGATCACCATCACTTCAGGGAACTGCCCCTTCACCGACAGCTCGCGGTAGCGGGTCTGCTCGGTCGGCAGCCGCTGGGTGGCGAAGGCCTTGTAGCCTTCCAGCAAATGCTCTGGGAATGTGGTCATAGCCTATGCCTAATCATATACCGCTGGGACGAACAAGCCTTTCGAATAGGCAGGCCAGATGCTATCGGCTTCGGTCGGAAGTGAGACGAGGAAACGGAAGGAACGCTTGCATGACCCGCCCGCGCCGCAGCCATCTGTTCATGCCCGGCTCCAACCCCCGCGCGCTGGAAAAGGCGCGCAATCTCGCCGCCGACGGCCTGATCCTCGATCTGGAAGATTCCGTCGCGCCCGACGCCAAGGCGGTGGCGCGCGACGGCATCGCTGCCGCGGTCGCGGCCAAAGGGTTTGGCAAGCGCGAGATCCTGATCCGCACCAACGGCCTCGACACGCCCTGGTGGAGCGACGATTTCGCGATGGCCGCCAAGGCCTCGCCGGACGGCATCCTGGTTCCAAAAGTTTCAAGCGTCGAGGACCTCGACACGATCGGCCGTCGTCTCGCCGAACTCGGCGCGGCGCCGACCGTAAAGGTGTGGGCCATGATCGAGACCGCACGCGCCGTGCTGCATGCGGAGGGACTGGCGGCCGCGGGGCGCGATCCAGCGCGGCGCCTGTCAGGCTTCGTGTTCGGCCCGAACGACATCTCGCGCGAGACGCGCATCAAGATGCTGCCGGGCCGCGCCGCGATGATCCCGATGATCACCCATTGCATCCTGGCGACGCGCGCCCATGGCCTCGAAATCCTCGATGGCCCCTACAGCGACATCGCCAATTCCGACGGTTTCGCCACCGAATGCGCGCAAGCGCGCGATCTCGGTTTCGACGGCAAGACCCTGATTCACCCCTCGCAGATCGAAGCCTGCAACGCGATCTTCACCCCGCCCGAAGAGGAAGTCGCGCGCGCGCGAAAGATCATCGCGGCGTTCGAATTGCCGGAGAACGTCTCGCGCGGCGCGATCCGTCTCGACGGCGCCATGGTGGAGCGCCTGCACGCCGACATGGCGCGGCGCACGATCGAGATCGCGGACGCGATTGCGGCGATGGGGAAGGGCTAGATCCGAGGCGCAAAGTGTAGTCGGACCTAACTCGAATGAGTGTCGATCGAAACGAGCTTCGCACCAAGCTCCAAAAGCAGGATCATGGTGAGCGAGTGGAAATCGGATTTTGGATTCAAGGTCGCAGTCCTTGATCCGTGCGGCGTTTCGAGGTTTAGGCGATCGCCATCCTTGATCTGGATTGCGCCGTAATGCGGAGAGCCGCCAAGCTCATATTTGACCACGTATCTGAGTGAAGCGGCTGATTTTTTCTTGGCCATTTCGCAAAGCGCCCTGATGGTGGCCAAATCATATCAGGGAAGTCCTGCCGTGTCGCTCAGGGCCCGACAAACGTCTGTAGAAAATCCATGATAAGGATTGTCGCGCCTCTTAGCGACGCGCGTGATCCGCGCGATCGAGCGACTCCAGCGTTGACGCATTGCGCAGTAGCCGTGTGGGAATCAAAAGGCGATGCTGCGGGCCACAGCGGGCGCGCCGGGGACGCGCCCGCTTCGTAACCCAATCGCGCCTCGCTCAGATCGTCTGGCCGCCGGACACCTCGATCCGCTGCGCCGTGACCCAACGATTGTCGGGACCGAGCAGGCTCGCGACCATCGGTCCGATATCGTCGGGCAGACCGACGCGGCCCAGTGCGGTCATCTGCGCAAATTGGTTGTTCAAATCCGGCATGTCCCGAACCGCGCCGCCGAGAAAATCGGTTTCGATTGCGCCCGGCGCGACGATGTTGGCCGTGATGCCGCGTCCACCAAATTCCTTGGCCATGTAGACGGTCAGAACCTCGATGGCGCCCTTCGCAGCCGCGTAGGCCGAGAAGCCGGGGAAGGACACGCGCGTCAGCCCGCTGGAGAAGTTGATGATCCGGCCCTTGTCGGCGAGCAAGGGTAGCAAGGCCTGCGTCAGGAAGAATGGTCCTTTGACGTGCGTGGCGAACAGGGCGTCGAATTGTTGCTCCGTCGTCTCCGCGATCGCGGCCATCTCGCCCTGACCGGCATTGTTGACGAGGTGATCGAATCTCTCGGCGCGCCAATGCTCCGCCAACGCGGATCGAACTTTTGTGAAGAACGTGGGAAAGCTCGACACCGCGGTGACATCAAGCTCCAGCGCGATGGCCTTGCGCCCCAGCGATTCAATCTCGGCGACGACTTCGCGTGCTGCGGCGGCCCCGTTGCGATAGGTCACGATCACATCGCCGCCGTGACGTGCGATGGCGATGGCGGTGTTGCGGCCAAGGCCGCGACTGGCCCCGGTGACGAGAGAAATGGTGGGCATCGGAAATTCCTCGAAGCGTTGCGGTGATCTCCGTTTGCCCGCGATCGATCGTCCGGTGTTGCCGGATCCTCGGAGTGCCTTGCCCAACACTCCGGGATGCGGCGACGGCGGACTTGCCCAAAACTCCTGATTTTCTGCCTGAACGGCCGGCGCCGATTGCTTGCGCGCCGGGCTCGGCCTAAAATTGGCGCGTGACCGAAACGCTGCTCCAGATCGCCAGTCGTTATTCCGCGGCTCACGCCGACGACAGGGGCGTCGCCTCCACGCCCTTCGCCGGCGTCTCGATCATCCGCGAGACCGCGCCGAGTGCGCTCCTGTACGCGATCTCCAGGCCTCTGGTCGCGCTCGTCTTGCAAGGCGCCAAACGTGTGGCGACCGGCCGGACGTCCTTCGACTTCGGCGCAGGCGCTTCCTTGTTGATTGCGAGTGATGTGCCGACGGTCAGCCAGATCACGCGCGCGACGGCGGCCACGCCCTATCTTTCGCTCGTCGTCGAGCTCGACCCCACCATCATTGAGGGGCTGGTGGTCGAGATGGGGTCGCTCCCGTTCATTCCGTCGCAGCCGCTGCGGGTCGAACCGACAGAGCAGGAACTCGCGGACGCAGCGCTCCGGCTGCTGCGCCTGATCGACCGTCCCTCGGCCTTGCCGATCCTGCGCGGCCATTTGATGCGAGAGCTGCATTATTGGCTGCTGGCCGGCCGCCACGGCGGGGCCATCAGGGCGCTCGGAATTGCCGATAGCCATGCACAGCGGATCGGCCGCGCGGTTGCGCTCATTCGTGCCGGCTATGCCAAGCCGTTGCGCGTCGATCGATTGGCCAAGGCCGCGGCGATGAGCCCGTCGGCATTTCACGCGCACTTCCGGAGCGTCACTTCGCTGACCCCGCTACAGTTTCAGAAACAGCTTCGCCTGATCGAAGCCCGTCGCGCGATGCTGGCCGACGGTGCGCAGATCGCGACCGCTGCTCATCAGGTCGGCTACGAAAGCATCACGCAGTTCACGCGAGAATATTCCCGGCTGTTCGGCATGCCGCCTGGGCGCGACATGCGCGAGGCGAAGCGCCGGATTGAATCGGCGGCTTGATGAGTTCCCTAATGGCGACGGTTGACAGACTCTACATCCTCGACGGCGGCATTGCGCAGGTCTCGGACGGTTCGATCTATTCTCCGGGCATCAATGTCGGGATACCCATGACGCTGAGCTGCAATGCCTATCTCGTCAGTCATCGTGGCGAATGGCTGATCTGGGATACGGGCATCGAGGATGCGCTAGCGAAGCATCCGGAAGGACGCATCATTGTCCATGGCATACGCGGCGTCGTGCGTCGTCCCATCGCGGACCAACTGGACGAAATCGGGGTGCGGCCCCGCGACATCGGCACGATCCTGCTTTCCCACGCGCATTTCGATCATATTGGAAATGTCGATCTGTTCGAGAATGCAAGATGGATCGCCCAGCGGGCTGAATTCGAGGCCATGTTCGGACCGGAGCCTGAAGAATTCGGCTATTCGCTACAGCACTACAAATCGTTGAAGGAGCGGCCGTACGAGATCGTCGATGGTGACCACGACGTATTTGGCGACGGCGCTGTGCGCATGATCTTCACGCCGGGCCATACCCTCGGGCATTGCTCGCTCATGGTGAGGCTACCGCGGCGCGGCGCTGTGCTGCTGAGCGGCGACGTCGCGCACAATCGCGAGAACCTCCGGCACATGCGCGTGCCGTCCTTCAATGCCGACCCGCAGGCAACGGTCGCATCCATGGCCAAAGTGGTCGAGCTGCTTCGCTCCGAGAATGCCGAAATCTGGATCAATCACGATACGGCTGAGAGCGACGAGCTGCCTCACGCGCCAGACTGGATCGTGTAAGCGCGCGTCACCGTGGCGCGATCGCAGCACGATCGAGCGCCCGCGATTCTGCCTTTTCCCGTTGCGGCGGTGAAGAACAATGCTACCTTCGCGCCCGACATTTTGATCCGGGCAAGCATTTGATGCGCGTTCTTTGGCTAGCTGCCGTCGTCGCCACTTCACTCTCGTTGGTCTCGCCGGCGCTTGCGCAGCAGGCCCGGGTGGCGCTCGTCATCGGAAACGGTGCCTATGAGAAAGTGCCCGAATTGCCGAACCCGACGCGCGATGCGGCAGACGTTGGTCGCGCGCTGGAGCGGCTTGATTTCAAAGTCACCCAGGTCAAGAACGCGACGGCGCAAGAGATGAGGAAGGCCGTCGTCGAGTTCGGCCGCTCTGCCGAGGGAGCAGACCTTGCGGTCGTTTTCTATGCCGGACACGGCATGGAGGTCAGCGGCGAGAATTGGCTGATTCCGGTTGGCGCAGAGCTGCGCAGCGATACCGACATCGAAAGCGAGGCCATCAGCCTGCGCTCGGTGAGCCTTCAGGTTTCGAAGGCACGAAAGTTGGGCCTTGTGATACTGGACGCATGCCGCAACAATCCTTTTGCCGCAAAGATGAGGCGCTCGCTGAGCACCCGGGCCGTGGCTCGCGGGCTCGCTCCGACGGAGCCTTCCGATAACGTTCTGATTGCATACGCCGCCCGGGACGGTACTACGGCAAGTGACGGGGATGGCCGGAACAGCCCATTCACGGCATCGCTCCTTCGCCACATTGAAACGCCGGGGCTGGAGATATCGTTTCTGTTTCGTCGTGTTCGTGACGACGTGATGGCGGCCACCAGACGCGAGCAGCAGCCTTTCGTGTATGGCTCTTTGTCGAAGGAAGAGATTTACCTGAGAGTTCCTGTGGCGAGCGCTCAAACGCCAGTCGCGTCGGCTCCCGTGCCCGCAGATGCCGCGGAAGACGAGAAGTTTTGGCTGGCTATCCAGATGTCCACGGTGGCAGGCCTCTACGAGGAGTTTCTGGCCAGGTATCCCCGCAGCAGTCACGTCGCAGAAGCGCGCCAGCGGGTCAAGAATTTCAAGGCCAACGAAGTTGCGGTGCTCTCATCTCCAGCTGCCCCTCCGAAACCGGACGCAAAAACCGTCGTCCGAAATCTATTTGCGCCCGAAGATAATCAGAAAGTTGCAGCCATCGCGGCAGCTCAGCAACTCAAACTGCCAAGCTTCGCTATCTCGCCTGATCAGAATGATCCGCTCAATGCCAATTCCAGATTTGTCGGCGTGTGGTCCAACAAGCGTGGATGGACGAATGGCAAAGGGCGGTATGCCATGCTGATCGTTACGGAGGTCTCTGCCACCGGATTAGCCAAGGGACACTACCTTTGGGGGCCGCCGACAAAGGCATCGTGGGTGAAGGATCAGGCGGGGTATCGATCGTTTTCCGAATACATTGTGAACGACAAATTTTCCATCAGCGGAACACCTGTCACCGTCAGGATGGACAAGAACGTCCTTGCGCTGTCGTCCGTCAACAAGGAAAATCCAACTGAGACGGCGAACATAGAGCTCCGCCCTGTCTGGAAGCTCGTGCCGGTGCCAGAGGATGTTGAGCCTTCAAGCAAGCGCGAGAAAACCTCGCAGCCTCATGCTGCCAAAAAGGAAAGCGCGGCCGAACCTAGCCCGCCAAGCAATGTCAGTGGGACGGGCATGGAAGAGCGCTATCGTGCTTGCAGAAGGCTCGTCAAAGGATTTGCCCGGCGCGAGGCTTGTGCCCGAACGGGCGTGATCTAGCACCGGCGGGACATCCGGCCGCTAAACTAATCCCTTGATAAGAGCAATGCCTCAGCGATGCGAGTGATCGGCCCGGTCGAGCGACTCCAGTGTCGAGGCATTGGCGCAGAAGCCGTGGTAGTTCTCCACGGCGGTACCGTCGGCCAGCTCGCGATCGCACTGGCCCTTGTGGCTGCAAAGCGCGCACACCCGCTCCATGTCGCGCAGCAGCAGCGGATGCGCGCGGCCGAGCCCTTCGGCGCTGATGCCGAGCTGCTCGAGCATCTTCGGCAGCTCGTCGGCGGAGTGCCGGCCATGGCGGACCAGCTCTTCGAGGCCGTCAGGCGCGATCCGCAGATCTTGCGCGATGCGATCGAAATCAGCGCGGTCGAGCTGCCGGATCTCGTTCAGCTCGCGGCGATGCTTCAGCCAGCTTGCAAAGGATTCGATGAGGTCCTGGACAATGGGATAAGGCCTGGTTGCGGTGCTCATGCGAAGCTCCATTGGAACGGCGGAATTGGAGCGAGACTAGGCACAATGGTGCAGGTGCGCGTTGCGCTGGATCAAATTGGATGTGTCGGTGAAACTGATCCCGTGCCCCTAAAGCACATCGGCCCAACTCGAATCGAGTTCAGGAAACAGCGATGCTCTTTCCGTTCCCTCCCCCCTTGTGGGGGAGGGGCAGGGAGGGGGGTGCCACACGGGGACTCTTTCGGTCGAGTATCGACACCCGATGCATCGCCAATACCCAGCACCTCTTCCTGGGCCACCCCTCTCCCTAGCCCTCCCCCACAAGGGGGGAGGGAACGCACCGCCGTCGCGGCGCCGGGCGAGTCTCATCCCATCAGGCGTTAGCCGAACCGCTCCGTCGCCCATGCATAAAGACTACCCGGAATCGGCTTCTCACCACCCCTTCCCTTGGGCGAGATGTGCAGGCCGATGATCTCGCGGTCGGTGACGAGGCCGAGATAGCTCGAGGGATCGAAGAATAGTTTTGGCTCGGCATGCACGGCGTAGAACGATTGCTTCGGCAAGGCGCAGTGCAGCTCGCCGGTGCGGCGCGCGAGCGCGGTGAGTGCCGCCGGGCCGAAGATCGCAACACGGATATCGGAGAGGCGGTTCGAGCCGCCGCGCAGGCGGCGCATCGCAAACGTGACGCGATGGCGTATCGACAGCCAGTTCGGCGTCAGCTCCTCCTGCTCCATCAGCTCTTCGAAGGCGGCAACGATGCCGTGCCGGGGCGGAAGGTAAATCACGGAATTGCCGAGCTGGCGCGGACGCTCCCACGCGAAGTAGGGCTTTGCCGGATCGATCTCGACGGGCCTCAGCAGCAGCACGTCGGCGTCGAGCCAGAGGCCGAGGCCCTTCGCCATCAGCTTCATGCGGAAGAAGTCGCTGAACTGAAGCGTGGTCCAGTCGCGCCAGCTGCCGTCCGGCTGCGGCGGTCGCAATCGTTCGGAGAACGCATGCGGCAGGATCGCCTCGGCGTCCGCGTTGCCGACGCCTGCGGGCAGGCCGGGAATGGTGTCGAAACTGTAGACCGTGACCTTGTGGCCGGCAGCCAGCTGCGAGCGCAGACAGGTCTGGCGCAGGGCGTCCATTGGGCCGTGCCAGAAGGTGACGATGTCAGGCAACATGGGCGCAAGCTATAGAGGACAACGCTGGCAAAGAAAAAGCCCCGGCGCTGTCAGCACCGGGGCTCAAACAAAAACTTGAGATCAGGCCCAGGCGCGTTCGCGCTTGAGCTTCTCCTCATAGGTATCGATCGAGGCCTTCTTCTCCATCGTCAGGCCGATGTCGTCGAGGCCGTTGATCAGGCAGTGCTTGCGGAACGGGTCGATCTCGAACTTGACCATGCCGCCGTCGGGGCCGCGAATCTCCTGGTTCGGCAGATCGATCGTCAACGTCGCGTTGGCGCCGCGCTCGGCGTCGTCGAACAGCTTGTCGAGGTCTTCCTGGGCCACGCGGATCGGCAGAATGCCGTTCTTGAAGCAGTTGTTGTAGAAGATGTCGCCGAACGAGGTCGAGATCACGCAGCGGATGCCGAAGTCGAGCAGCGCCCAGGGCGCATGCTCGCGGCTCGAGCCGCAGCCGAAATTGTCGCCGGCGACCAGCACCTTCGCATTGCGATAGGCGGGCTGGTTGAGGACGAAATCGGGATTCTCGCTGCCGTCGTCCTTGTAGCGCTGCTCGGAGAAGAGCCCCTTGCCAAGGCCGGTGCGCTTGATGGTCTTGAGGTACTGCTTCGGAATGATCATGTCGGTATCGACATTGATGATCTTCAGCGGCGCCGCGACGCCTTCCAGCGTGGTGAACTTGTCCATGGTTGCGCTTTCCCGGGGTGGTCTAGGGAACCGGTATTTATCGCGATCGGGGCGGAAATCCTAGGCCGAATTCGGCAGATCTCGTCTGCCTAACCGGGCTCTTGAGCCTCGATCGCGGCCATATCGTCGTCCGACAGGCCGAAATGATGGCCGATCTCGTGGATCAGGACGTGGCGAACGATATGGCCGAGGCTTTCGTCGTGCTCGGCCCAGTAATCCAGGATCGGCCGGCGGTAGAGCCACACCATGTTGGGCAGCCGCGCCACGTCGCCAAAACTCTGCTGCGGCAGGCCGACGCCCTGGAACAGGCCGAGCAGGTCGAACTCGCTCTCGCATGCCATCTCGTCCAGGACTTCCTCGGTGGGGAAGTCGTCGACGCGGATGATCACGCCCTCGCACAGCCTACGAAACTCCGCCGGCAGGCGTTCGAAGACTTCATGCGCCATGGCTTCCATCTCGGCCAGCGAGGGCGCTTTCAATTCCGTCCACATGGGCTTCTCATAGCGTGGGTTTCGCGGCGACGCATCCGGCTTTATAAGCGCGGCGAGGTTGACGGGCGCCGTCAAAACGGGGAGCGTAGGGCCTCGAGTGGACGTTCAAGTGGGCGGAAAAATGCGAGCGAAAACAGCGCTGACGCTACTGTGCATGGGGTTGTTTTCGCAGTTTTGCGTTGGCGCGGAGGCCCAGACCGCGGCTCCCGGGATCAGGCTGGCCCAGGCGGCCTCCCGAGACGATCTGCCGCCGCCGCGCAAGCGGCCCCCGGCGCGCCTGCGCGTCACGCCCTATTACAGTCCGGATGGCGTCTATCCCCGTTACAATCCCGGTCCCGATGCGGTCCGCGAGTGCAACGCCACCTATGTGCAGGAATTTCGCCCCAGCGGCACGGTGATCGTGCCGCATATGAGCTGCTACTGGCGCCGGGGCTGATACGAACGCCGTGCCCGTCGCGCGCTGAGGCGGAGGTCGTCATGACGAGATGGTTCGCATTGGCGGTTGGCGTCGGGCTTGCCGCAGGCCTGTCTCACGCGTCCGCTGCGCACAGGGTGACGAAGCTGCCCGATGCGTCGGCCGGGCGCGCGGTGTTCGACGGGCGCCGACATGTGCGGTCCGACGTCGTGCGATACGCCCCGCGTCGTGATCCGCATTACTACGCGCGGCCGGTCTACTACCGTCCTTATCCCTACGGCGTGCCCGCACCGTTCGTGCTCGGCTTCGGGCCGTGGCGGTGACCTCGCGGCGCGATGCTGCGCCCGTCGTTCATTCATGAGGCATTCACGTCGCTGTCCCTAATTTAATCTTGGGAGCGACCGCCAATGAACAGGGATGATGCACGCCGGGAGCGAGCGTCGCAACTCCGCTGTCCAGATTCAGGGAGAAGTCGATGCTGAGAATATTGGGTCTCAGGGCAAGCCCGATGCGCTTGCTCGGCATTGCGGCCGCCGCGACGCTGATGCTGTCGGCCGGAACGACGCGTCGTGCTGAGGCGATGACTCCAATCAATCCGACGGCGTTGCCTGTGGCGAAGGCCGCAAGTGACGATGTGATCCCGGTTCGCCACGGCGGCGGTGGCGGCGGTGGGCATGGTGGCGGCGGCTTTCATGGCGGCGGCGGTTTCCACGGTGGAGGCGGCTTCCACGGTGGCGGAGGACATATCGGTGGCTTCCGCGGCGGTGGTTTCCATGCTGGTGGCTTCCGCGCCGCGCCCGCGTTTCATGGCGGCGGCTATCGCTACGGCGGAGTTCGCCACTATGGCGGAGGCGGATTCCACCGCTACGGCATCTATCGCCCGCATTACGGCTATCGCCATTTTCATCGGCGCTATTACGGCGGCTACTATCCCTATTACAGCCATCCGCGCCGATGCCGGGTCATCTGGACCTATTACGGCCCGCGCCGCGTCTGCCGCTGGCATCGCTGGCACCATCCGTACCGCTATTGGTAAGCACGATCGAAATGAAAAGGGCGCCTCGACGGCGCCCTTTGTTCATCCGGTGGCTTAAAGCCAATCCTTCAGTTTCCACGACGCCGACGTCCATCGCGTCAGGTTCTCGATCTTCCATTGCTTGAACATCGCCGGCGGCCAGCGGCTGAGCTTCGAGGTCTCCTCGACCTCGGGCTTGGCGACCATGCGCAGCGGTGCCGCGCGCCGCCGATGCTGGGGCGTCGCCGCGCTGATCAGATCGACATATTCAGGCTTGCTGGCCATGAGCTCGTGTCCTCGCGAAACCCTCGCGAGGACACACTGTCGGCGCTACCGATTAACGGCGGTTTGCCGCAATCGCTCAAATTAAAGCGAGCAGCTTACCGCCACTCCCTGATGTCGACGAAGTGACCCGCGATCGCCGCGGCCGCCGCCATCGCCGGCGACACCAGATGGGTGCGGCCCTTGAAGCCCTGGCGGCCCTCGAAGTTGCGGTTCGAGGTCGAGGCGCAGCGCTCTTCCGGAGCCAGCTTGTCGGGGTTCATCGCGAGGCACATCGAGCAACCGGGCTCGCGCCATTCGAAGCCGGCGTTGATGAAGATCTTGTCCAGACCTTCAGCCTCGGCCTGCTCCTTCACGAGGCCGGAGCCCGGCACGACCATGGCGTTGACGCCGCCCGCGACCTGCTTGCCTTCCGCGATCTTGGCGGCGGCGCGCAGATCCTCGATCCGGCCGTTGGTGCAGGAGCCGATGAAGATGCGGTCGAGCTTGATGTCGGTGATCTTCGTCCCCGCGGTCAGGCCCATATATTTCAGCGCGCGGTGCTTCGACAGGCGCTTGGCCTCGTCCGCGATCTTGTCGGGATCGGGCACGCTGCCGGTGACCGAGATGACGTCCTCAGGCGAAGTGCCCCAGGTCACGATCGGCGGCAGCTTCGCTGCATCGAGCCGCAGCTCGTGGTCGAAATGCGCGCCCTCGTCGGAGCGCAAGCGCTCCCAGTAGCGCATCGCCGCATCCCAGTCGGCGCCCTTCGGTGCCTTCGGGCGGCCGCGCAAGAAGTCGAACGCCTTCTGGTCGGGCGCGACGAGGCCGGCGCGCGCGCCACCTTCGATCGACATGTTGCAGACCGTCATGCGGCCTTCCATGCTGAGCGCACGGATCGCGTCGCCGGCGTATTCGAGCACGTAGCCGGTGCCGCCCGCGGTGCCGATCTCGCCGATGATCGCGAGGATGATGTCCTTGCCCGTCACACCGTCCGGCAATTTGCCGTCGACGGTGACGCGCATGTTCTTCGCCTTCTTCTGGATCAGCGTCTGCGTCGCCAGCACGTGTTCGACTTCCGACGTGCCGATGCCGTGCGCGAGCGCGCCGAACGCACCATGCGTCGAGGTGTGGCTGTCTCCGCAGACGATGGTGGTGCCGGGCAGCGTGAAGCCCTGCTCGGGGCCGATGACGTGGACGACGCCCTGACGCTTGTCGAACTCGTCGTAATATTCGATGCCGAATTCCCTGGCGTTGTCGGCCAGTGCCTTGATCTGCTCGATGCTTTCAGGATCGGGGTTCGGCTTGGTGCGGTCGGTGGTCGGCACGTTGTGATCGACGACGGCCAGCGTCTTCTCGGGCGCGTGGACCTTGCGGCCGGTGGCGCGCAGGCCTTCGAACGCTTGCGGTGAAGTGACCTCGTGCACCAGATGGCGATCGATATAGAGCAGGCAGGTGCCGTCCTCGGCTTCGTGCACCAGATGGTCGTTCCAGATCTTGTCGTACAATGTGGTCGGCTTGGGCATGAGCGTCAGCTCCAGGAATGTTGTGTAGAGCGGGTTGCGCGGCTGGCGCGCGGGGCAACGAAATCGTCAGCGCAGCTTTTAGGCTGCGCGCGTAAGCTCTGACGTTGCCGAGGTCGCGAAGCGTCCGAAGAACCGGCCGGGCAGCCGCGAGCGATCGTCGATGACGACGCGCTTGACGGGCGAGAGGCTGGTCAAATCTGGAAACATTCCAAGAATATATAGCAGGCCGAACTGGAATCGCGAGGGCTTTGACGCGCACGGCTGACGCAACAAAAAAGCGCGGGGCTTGGCGCCCCGCGCTTTTGGAAACTCGCATGTAAGCGGAGCTTACTCGTTGACGGCAGCAGCCGGGCGGTCCTGCTTCTTCTCGACGATGCGGGCCGACTTGCCGCGAAGGTTGCGGAGATAATAGAGCTTGGCGCGACGCACCTTGCCGCGGCGCACCACCTTGATCGAGTCGATCATCGGCGACATCACCGGGAACACGCGCTCCACGCCTTCGCCGTACGAAATCTTGCGCACCGTGAAGCTCTCGTTGAGACCGCCGCCGGAACGGCCGATGCAAACGCCTTCATAGGCCTGCACGCGGGTGCGGTCGCCTTCGACGACCTTCACGTTGACGATCACGGTATCGCCGGGGCCGAACTCCGGGATCTCCTTGTTGGCGGAGAGCTTGTCGAATTGCTCTTTTTCGAGCTGTTGGATCAGGTTCATGGGTAAATCTCCATCGGCGCGCCCAGCCTTGGAAAACGGGGGCTGCGCGAAATTCGTTTATCCAGCCATTGCGGATGTGGCCGCTGCTATAAGGCAAGCCGGAGCGTTTGTCACCCGTCTGTCTTGTTTTTTGGCGTTTTTTGGCGTCCGACCCGATTCGGGACTTTGCTCGGGATCCGGGCCCACAAATCCGGTCGCCGGGCCGCCGTCAGGGCCTCGGATTCCGCCCGCCGCCAGCTCGCGACCTTGGCATGGTCGCCCGAGGTCAGGATCTCCGGGATCGGGGTTCCCTCGAACAGCTGCGGCCGGGTGTATTGGGGGTATTCGAGCAGGCCGTCGGAGAAGCTTTCCTCGGTTCCCGAGGCTTCCTTGCCCATCACGCCCGGCAGCAGCCGAACACAGGCGTCGATCAGGGCCAGGGCCGCGATTTCACCGCCGGAGAGGACGTAATCCCCGATCGAGACCTCCTCCAGGCCCCGCCCGTCGATCACGCGCTGGTCCACCCCCTCGAACCGCCCGCAGACGATCAGGGGACCCGGACCCTTGGCCAGTTCGAGGACGCGGGCCTGGGTCAATGGCCGACCTCTCGGGCTCATCAGCAATTTCGGCCGGTCCGGGCCGATCCCGGCGGCATCGATCGCGGCCGCCAGAACATCGGCCCGAAGCACCATGCCCGGTCCGCCGCCGGCCGGGGTGTCATCGACGCTGCGATGGCGGTCGGTAGCCGAGGCCCGGATGTCCCGCGCCTCCAGTTCCCAGAGCCCGCCAGCCAGCGCCCGGCCGGCCAGGCTCACGCCCAGCGGCCCCGGAAACATCTCCGGAAACAGCGTCAGCACCGTCGCGCGCCAGGGTGTGGAAGTCGTCATGGCCGCTGGTTAGGGCATTGCGGGCAGCGGGTCGAGGGCTCAATGAACGGCGGACTTCGCCATCAGGTCATCGCAGCGCGCAGCCCTATTTCTTGCGACCGTATTCGACGAGTTCGCTCGTGCTGCTGTTCACCACATGATTATCTGCCCGCACCACGAAGCTACGCTTGACCCAGTGATCGATCGCCGGTGCGTACCAAGTCTGCGCCGCGATCTCTCCCTTCTTGGATGGGTCGTTGGTCGAGTGCCTGGAGACGACCGTTTCGATCTTGAATGTGTCGAACCTGCCGGCCTTGGTTGTGATGGTTTCCTGGCCGACGACTTTTGCATTGACGGATCGTCTGAAGATGTTGCCGTTTTGCGAGTTGACGTCGTCTGCGGTGACGCTCCAGGCGGCGCCAACCTTCAATGGCGCGCGAATTCCCGAGCCGTCAATCGGCTGGTATTTCCATGGGCCTGTGCTCTTCAGGTTCCATGACCGGTCATAGACGTTGAGCCGATCGCCGCTTTTGCCTCCGGTGATATCAACGCGGATCTCGCCGGGGTTTACTTGGGTGACGATCGATTTGCGGACTTCAGTGCTTCCGCCGATTTCGTCTCGCACCTCGTACGTCCAGAAATCACCCGGGATCGGCTCTTCCATTGAAGTGGGCGACTTTGTTTCGACCCCACTTGAAGCAGCAGGCAGCGCGTCTCTCTCGGCGGCTTGTGCCGCGGGGACGCCGGCGAGCAGGCAAATCATCGCCGCAGTGGCGCGACGAAACATCAAGTGCCTCCAGCAAGATCCATAACGATCGGAATCCGCCGACCAGCGACTAGCGGCGGCCATATTCGATCAACTCGAGAGAGCCCTTGTCGCTGACCTTGCCGGCCGACTTGTTGACCCAAGTGCGCTTCACCCAATGATCGATTGCCGGCGCGTACCACGTCTGCTGCTCGGTCTGAAACTTCTTGGTCGGATCATTTGCGTTTCGCATTTCGAGCGACGTCTCAATCTTGTACGTCTCGAACGTGCCGGCGCGTGTCGTGATGCTTTCCTGACCGGTAATTTTTGATTTGACGGAGCGCTTCAGACTGGCGCCGTTGCTGCTATTGAAATCACTCGAACTGGCTGTCCAGGACTTGCCGACCTGAAGTGGGGCCTTGATGCCTGAGCCGTCGTTTGGGGTAAATTTCCACGTACCATTGTCGACGACATTCCACGAATGATCGAAGGTCTGGAATCCGAGGCCCGGCTTTCCGAGAAAAGTCAGGCGGATGCCGATTTCGGCGGGGGATACATCGGTTATGGTTTGGGTGACCGTCGATTTCAGCTCGCCCGTGATCTCGTCGCGAAATTCGAAGGTCCAGCGATCGCCCGTCCGCGGCTCTTGCTGCTCGGGCGCTTCCGTGGATGCCTCGGCAGGCGGCTGGCTCGGCGCCGTTTGGGCCGCGAGCACGCTGACAGACGCAAGCAGGCCGATCGTTGCCAAGAGACAGCGCTGCAACATTTGTATCTCCGGATGTTCAGGAATCGTCGAGGGGGGATGCAACCCAAACGTGAACGAGCCGGACAGCAAACGCAAGTCTCTATTTTGTGAGGCTGATCCACGGCCTGTCACCGTCATGTCATGACGGCGACGCCTCGTCATCACTTTCGATTTCCTGCGGCAGCGCGATCACGACGCGGCCCCCTGTGAGATCGACCTCCGGCACCACCGCGTCCGTGAACGGCAGCAGCATCGTGGTCCCCGTGGGCGGCGCGATCTCGATGATGTCGCCGGCGCCGAAATTGTGGATCGCGAGCACGCGGCCGAGCGCATCGCCGGCCGTGGTGACGGCGGCGAGCCCGATCAGATCGGTGTGGTAATATTCGCCCTCGTCCGTCGCGGGCAGCTTTTCGCGCGCGACGTAGAGCTCGATGCCGTTGAGGCGCTCGGCCTCATCGCGGGTCGTGACGCCCTTGAACGTCGCAACCAGATGATCCTTGGCCGCGCGCGCCGTTGCGACCTCGAACTGGCGCTTGCCATCCTTGGACGAGAGCAGGCCGTAGCTCCGCACGGCAAATGGATCCTCGGTAAAGGTCCACAGTTTGACCGCGCCGCGCACACCATGCGCGGCGCCGATCCGCGCGACGCAGACCAGCGCCGGCATGATCTGGCCTTAACCCTTCGCGGCGGCTTCGGCCTGCGCCTTGCGCTCCTTGCGCGGCACGGCCTTCTCGGGATTGTTGCGCACTTCGCGCTTCTTGACGCCGGCGGCGTCGAGGAAGCGGGACACGCGGTCCGACGGCTGCGCGCCCTTGGCGAGCCAGGCCTTCACCTTGTCCATGTCGAGCTTCAGACGGGTCTCGTTGTCCTTCGGCAGCAGCGGGTTGAAATAGCCGAGACGCTCGATGAAGCGACCGTCGCGGGGAAAGCGCGAATCGGCGACGACGACGTGATAGACGGGGCGCTTCTTGGTGCCTGCGCGGGCGAGACGGATAACGACGGACATCTAAGTTCTCCTTCAAAGTACGTTTTGTTCGGTTGATTGGTATTCCGCGTTGCGCGAGACCGTTGCGATCTCCCGCGACGAATTCCTCATTTCTTCTTGCCCGGGAAACCGCCGAGGCCCGGCAGCATCGGCTTGCCGCTCAGCCCGGTCAGGCCCGGAACGTTCGGCAGACCCTGGCGCAGCCCGGGCGGCAAATCCTTCGGCAGGCTGGGCAGACCTTGTCCGCCGCCACCCTGCATCTTCTCCTGCAGCGCCTTCATCTCTTCCGGCGAAGGCGGCTTCATGCCGCCGCCAAAACCCATCGCCTGGGCGATGCCCGCGAGCGGACCGCGCTTGCCGGAGCCCATGGCCTTCATCATGTCGGCCATGTTCCGGTGCATCTTCAGCAGCTTGTTGACCTGCTCGACGCTCTGGCCGGAACCTGCGGCGATACGCTTCTTGCGGCTGGCCTTGAGCAGATCGGGATGACGGCGCTCGTCGCGCGTCATGGAATCGATCACCGCGACCTGGCGCTTCAAGATCTTGTCGTCGATGCCGGCGGCCGCGATCTGGTTCTTCATCTTGGCGATGCCGGGCATCATGCCCATCAGGCCGCTGATGCCGCCCATGTTCGCCATCTGCGACAGCTGCTCGCGCATGTCGTTGAGGTCGAACTGACCCTTGCGCATCCGCTCGGCGGTGCGCGCAGCCTTTTCCGCGTCGATATTGGCCGCAGCGCGTTCGACCAGCGACACCACGTCGCCCATGCCGAGGATGCGGCCGGCGATACGGTCGGGATGGAAATCCTCCAGCGCATCGGTCTTTTCACCGGTGCCGAGCAGCTTGATCGGCTTGCCGGTGACCGCGCGCATCGACAACGCGGCGCCGCCGCGGCCGTCGCCATCGACTCGTGTCAGCACGATGCCGGTGAGGCCGACGCGCTCGTCGAAGGCGCGGGCGAGGTTGACGGCGTCCTGGCCGGTGAGGCTGTCCGCCACTAGCAGCACTTCATGCGGATTGGCGGCGGCTTTGATCGCTGCTGCTTCCGCCATCATCTCTTCGTCGAGCGTGGTGCGGCCGGCGGTGTCGAGCAGCACGACGTCGTAGCCGCCGAGCTTGCCGGCCTCGAGCGCGCGCTTCGCAATCTGGGCCGGCTGCTGGCCGGCGACGATCGGCAGTGTCGGAATGTCGAGATCGCGGCCCAGGACGGCCAGCTGCTCCATCGCCGCAGGACGGTAGATGTCGAGCGACGCCATCAGCACCTTGCGCTTGTCGCGCTGGACCATGCGACGGGCGAGCTTTGCGGTGGTGGTGGTCTTGCCGGAGCCTTGCAGGCCGACCATCATGATCGGCACCGGCGGCACGGAATTGATGTCGATGGTCTGGCTTTCGGCGCCGAGCGTGTTGATCAGCTCGTCATGGACGATCTTGACCACCATCTGGCCTGGCGTCACCGATTTGACGACGGTGGCGCCGATGGCCTGCTCGCGGACCCGCTCGGTGAAGCTGCGCACCACTTCGAGGGCGACGTCGGCTTCCAGCAGCGCGCGGCGCACCTCGCGCATCGCGGCGTCGACGTCCTTTTCGGTCAGCGCACCGCGCCCCGTCAGACGATCGAGAATGCCGCCAAGCCGTTCCGACAGATTGTCGAACAATGCCGTTGTCCTCTTTAACCTCCCCCTGCAAGAGCGGGGCGAGGGAGCAGAAATCCAAACACCTTCACGCCCGAGGGCGCACAGCGCTGTCGGGCGTTGGCCTCTGGCCTCTGGGGCCAGTGGGCGGGTCGAAAAGAAAGTCTTTCCGAGAAGTGCCGGGGTTAAACGCCGCGGCTGCCCGAAAGTCAAGGAAAGTTAGGGTGGCCGAGGCCGCTTTGGAAGGCAAAGCCTTGAAAAGATGAACTTTCCTGCGGCGGGTTCCTTTTCCGCAGACCCCGCCCATATAGCGGTGATGTCCTGCCGCTCCGACCATCCCTGAAGCCAAATCCGTGCCGATCACCCGCCGCCGCCTTTTCGGACTGCTCGCCGGGGCCAGCGCATTGGTCGGCGTGCCCTCCCTTTGGATGTCCCGCATGAAAACCTATGACGGCCCGGTCTCCGACCATTTCGACGGACTGACCTTCTTCGATCCGGACGGCGCGCCGCCACGATCGCTTCGTGAGGTCCTGCGCTGGCAGTTCGGCGGCAAGCGGCAGCGCGCGACCTGGCCGGATTGGGCGCCGAGCCCCCTTGCCGATACCCCGCCGGCGCGCGTCGAGGGCGACAAGGTGCGGCTCTCCTTCGTCGGCCACGCCAGCTGGCTGATCCAGACCGGCGGCCTCAACATTCTCGTCGATCCGGTCTGGTCCTCGCGGGTCTCGCCCGTCAGCTTTGCCGGGCCGAAGCGGCACAACGATCCCGGCATTGCCTTCGACAAGCTGCCGAAAATCGATGCCGTGCTGGTCTCGCACGGCCATTACGATCATCTCGACATGGCGACGTTGTCGCGGCTCGCCAAGAATTTCGCCCCGCGTGTGGTGACCCCGCTCGGCAACGACGTCACGATGCGCAGCACCGATGCGACGATCAAGGTGGAAGCGTTCGACTGGCACGATCGCGTCGAGCTCGGCGGCGGCATCGCCGTGACGCTGGTGCCGACCCGGCACTGGTCGGCGCGCGGCATGTTCGATCGCAACAAGGCGCTGTGGGCGAGTTTCGTGCTGGAGACGCCTGCGGGGAAAATCTACGTCGTCTGCGATTCCGGCTATGGCGATGGCGGGCATTTCCGCCGCGTCGCCGACAAGCACGGGCCGCTCCGTCTGGCGATCCTCCCGATCGGCGCCTACGAGCCGCGCTGGTTCATGCGCGATCAGCACATGAACCCGGAAGACGCGGTGAAGGCGCTGGCGGATTGCGGCGCGCAAGCCGCGCTCGGGCATCACCACGGCACGTTTCAGCTGACCGATGAAGCAATCGATGCGCCGGCGCAGGCCTTGGTCGAGGCGCTCGACGCCGCGAAGGTTCCGCAGGAGCGGTTCGTGGCGATGAAGCCCGGGCAGGTGGTGGAGATCTGACTCCATCAAGCAAACAACCCGTCGTCCTGGACAAGCGAGCGGAGCGAGCGCTGATCCAGGACCCATTACCACAGGGAGTAGTTTGGCGAACAGTCGGGTTAGCTGCTTCGCGCTATAACCACGCCCTGGGGTAATGGGTCCTGGCTTTCGCCAGGACGACGCCTGAAATTGGCGCCGCAGCGTGCCTCTTGCGGCCTCACTGCCCCTGCTTGATCGCCCAGCTCACATTCACCGTCACCGCCAGCGTTTCCTCGCCGGGCGCAACGGCCGCGCCGCCTGCGGCCATCGGCGCTGCGGCCATGCGTCCCTTGAACAGCGGCATCGGAGCGCCGCCTTCGGACACACTCAGCGGCGCGCCGAGCGCGACGCCAGTGGCCTTGGCGTAGATCTCCGCTTTGCGGCGGGCGTCTGCGACAGCCTTCTCGCGGGCATCGTCGAGCAGTTTTGAGGCCTGCGTCACCTCGAAAGAGATGTTGCCGATATCGTTGGCGCCGGCGCCGACCAGTGTGTCGATGATGGCGGCGACCTTGGTCACGTCGCGGATCTTCACGGTGACGCGGTTTGAGGCGCGGAAGCCGACTACGGGCGAGGCGCCGGTGGATTTGTTCTGGCCGTATTGCGGCTGCAGCGACAGCCGCGAGGTCTGGTAATCCTTCTCGTCAATGCCTGCGCCCTTCAGCGCCAGCAGCACCTTGCCCATCGCGGCGTTGTTGGCGTCGGAGGCTTCCTTCGCGGATTTGGCGTCGTTGGCGACGCCGGCGTCGATCTGCGCCAGATCAGGCGCGGCGGAGATGGTGGCTTCGCCGCTCACCGAAATCGCTGACGGAAAATCGTTGGCGAGCGCAGGCGTTGCCGGCAGCGCGGCGGCAAAGGACGTAACGAGGGAGGTCAAAAGGATGGCTGGCTTTTTCATCGGTCTCATTTCAGCGGCACGAAAACATTGATCACGAGCTTGTCCTCCGCCGTCTTCAGGGGATCGGTGAGGTACTCCTCGATGAAGGTGTCCTTGGCTTCCAGCTTCTTGTCGTCGAGGTGATTGGTGATCGCCTCGTAGGTGTTGTCCATGTTGTCGTAGGAGCCGCGATGGACGAATTTCAACGCCTTGCCCTCCGGCGATTTGCCGACGCTCATGTCCTTCGGCAGGTTCTTCGGGTCCTGCTCGACCGGGATCTCGGCAAGGAAGGTGAATCCGGTGTCGTCCGTCGAGGTGTAGACGATCATCGAATTGCCGGCGTGCTTGATTCCCTGCTTGTCCAGCAACGTGTTCAGCGCCTTGAAGGCGTCGATCAGCGTGTCGAAGGCAGAGTCCCAATTGGCAGTGCCCTTGACCATCACGACCTTCTTGGGCTCGAGCGTGGTCTCCTGTCCGAAGGGATCGGCCGTCTGCACGGGAGCCGGCGTCGCGGCCGCAGCGGGCGGCGGGGCGGCCGGGCTCGGTGAGGCACTGGCTGCGGGCGAGGGCGAGGCGCTTGCCGCCGGCGACGGGGTGGCCACGGGTGCGGGTGAGGCACTTGCCGCGGGGGCGGGCGAGGCCGACGGAGCCGGCGAGGGGCTCGCTGATGCGGCCGGCGCCGGGCTCGGCGTTTGGGCCAGCGTGGCGGACAGATCAAACGACAAGGCCGCTGCCGGGATCAGCGCGGCTAAAGCGAGACGACGAAACCTGAACATTTTTATTCTCCCCAATAGCTTATCCGCCAAGGCCTTACGTCCCCGAGGCCTTAACCCGGCCGCATGTCCCGGATCGCGCGAATTTCGCCGTTCTAACACGCGAGCGCCGAATTCGTCCCATGACAGATGCGTCATGGCAGCCTCCTGGCTGTTGTCGGCAAATCACTGGCCAAGCCGGCCAAGGATCGCCATATAAGGCAGGCGAAATTCGGGAATTTTCATGAGCGCGCTGGCCAACCACGCATTTGCCAAGATGAACGGCATCGGCAACGAGATCGTCGTTGTCGACATGCGCGATTCCACCTCAAAGGTCACCCCGGACGATGCCCGCGCGGTGGCATCGGCGCGAGGCGGCGTGACCTACGACCAGCTCATGGTGCTGCAGAAGCCGCGCTTCGACGGCACCGAAGCCTTCATCAGCATCTACAACAGTGACGGCTCCGAGGCAGGCGCCTGCGGCAACGGTATGCGCTGCGTCGTCCGCCGCATCTTCGAGAAGACCGGCCAGACCAATGCAACGTTCGAGACGGCCGCGGGCCTGCTCAATGCCTGGCAGGGTCCGGCGCCCGATCTTTATACGGTGGACATGGGCGCGCCAAAATTCGGCTGGCAGGACATTCCGCTCGACCAGGAATTCCGGGACACCCGCTACATCGAGCTGCAGATCGGCCCGATCGACAATCCGATCCTGCATTCGCCCTCGGTGGTCAGCATGGGCAATCCGCATGCGATCTTCTGGGTCGATGACGTCAACGCCTACGACCTCGAGCGTTTCGGTCCGCTGCTGGAGAACCATCCGATCTTCCCGGAGCGCGCCAACATCACGCTCGCCCATATCGTCGATCCCCAGCACATCACGATCCGCACCTGGGAGCGCGGCGCCGGCCTGACCAGGGCCTGCGGCTCGGCCGCCTGTGCCACGGCGGTCGCGGCGGCGCGGCTGAAGCGCGCCGAGCGCAATGTCGAGATCACGCTGCCCGGCGGCAAGCTCGGGATCGAATGGCGCGAGCGCGACGATCACGTGCTGATGACGGGCACGGCGACCTTCGAATATGAAGGCAGTTTCGATCCCGCGCTGTTCGCGCCGGTCGGGTAATGACCGTCGACATCGTCACCTTCGGCTGCCGCCTCAATGCCTTCGAGGCCGAGGTGATCCGCCGCGAGGCCGAGGGCGCAGGCCTCTCCGATACCATCGTCATTAATAGCTGCGCCGTCACCAACGAGGCGGTGGCGCAGGCGAGGCAGTCGATCCGCAAATTGAAGCGCGAGCGGCCGGGAGCACGCATCGTCGTCACCGGTTGCGCGGCGCAGACGCAAAGCGGCATGTTTGCCGGGATGGCCGAAGTCGACCGCGTCGTCGGCAATGACGACAAGATGCGATCGTCCGCATGGCGCGAGGCGCGTGCGGCGTTCGATCTCGGTGCCAGCGAAAAAATCGCCGTCAGCGACATCATGGCGGTGAAAGAGATGGCGCCGCATCTCATCGACGGCTTTGCGAGCGGGCTGCCGCGCGTGTTCGTGCAGGTGCAGAACGGCTGCGACCATCGCTGCACCTTTTGCATCATTCCGTTCGGGCGCGGCAATTCGCGCTCTGTGCCGATGGGCGCGGTGGTCGATCAGGTCCGGGCATTGGTCGCGCGCGGCCATGCCGAGATCGTTCTGACCGGCGTCGATCTCACCAGTTACGGCACTGACCTGCCGGGCACGCCGAAACTCGGCCTGCTGACGAAGCAGATTTTGCGGCATGTGCCGGAGCTGAGGCGCCTGCGCATCTCCTCGATCGATTCGATCGAGGCGGACAGCGATCTGTTGGATGCCATCGCTGAAGATTCGCGGCTGATGCCGCATCTGCACCTGTCGCTGCAGTCCGGCGACGACATGATCTTGAAGCGCATGAAGCGGCGGCATACGCGCGGCGACGCCATCGCGTTTTGCGGCCAGATCCGTCGCCTGCGCCCGGATATCGCGCTGGGCGCCGATATCATTGCGGGCTTTCCGACCGAGACCGAGGAGATGTTCTCGCGTTCGCTCGATCTGGTCGAGGAATGCGGCCTGACCTTCCTCCACGTCTTCCCCTATTCGCCGCGTCCCGGCACGCCGGCCGCGCGAATGCCGCAGGTGGCGGGCGGTGCAATCAAGCAGCGGGCGAAACGGCTACGCTCGGCCGGTGAGGCTGCGCTTCTGCAGCGGCTGCAAGCCGAGATCGGCGCCGCGCGTGAGGTGCTGATCGAGAGCGACGGTCAGGGACGCACGGAGCATTATCTGCCGGTGGTGATTGCGGGCGAGCGTGTCGGCAGCGTCGTGCCGCTGCGGATCGCCGGTCGTGATGGCGCGCGGCTGACGGTGTAGCTCTCGAGACGCTGAACTTGCTCCGCCGTCGTCCTGGCGACGGCCAACTAGCAGTCTTCGCCAAACTGAATTCGGTGGTTATGGGTCCTGGCTTTCGCCAGGACGACGGCGGAATATTTGGCGCGCAGTGTCTCTAACGCGCCTACAACGCCCGCACCTGCCAGAACCGCAGCGTCCGCCGCGCATTCTCCGGGGTCATGCGCGCGTAGTTGCTTTGAGCCCTTGCGATATCGGCGGGCTTCATCGCGCCGCTCGCAAAGCGGCTTTCGAGCACGGCGGCGGTGGTTTCCCAGGTGAGCTGCGCCGCCTTGCATGGCACCAGCAGGCCGTCCTCGCGCAGGCTTTGCATCAGCGGGCGAATCACTTCGACGGTCGATCCCGACAATGCGGCCAATGCGGCCACCGCCTCTTCGTAGCGCCGCTGCGTGGCGAAGCCGAGCAGCGTCGCTTCGCTGAGCTGGCCGGTCGCCTTAAGGCCTGCGACGGCGCGCTTGGCACCTTCGAAATCGCGGACCCCCGACATCTCGCGCTCGATACCGACGGTGACGGCGGCGATCGCGGTCTGGATCTCCTCGAACAGATGCGGCGGCGCGCGCGACAACAGGCGGGTCCGCACGGCATCGCTCGCCGAGCGCAGCAATTGACGGCGCAGGTCTGACGGCAGATCGACGCGGACGCCGACGCTGACCGCGAGCTCGGGATCGGCCTCGGCTTGTCCGACGATGACAGCAAATCCGTTTCCGGACACGCGCGCGCCGGGATTGGCGGCGAGCCGCCGGCTGACGCTGGGATAGCGCCGCGCCAGCAATGCATCGGTGACGATCTCCTTCAGCCACCAACGTCCGGCGACCGCGAGCAGATGCGGCTCGCCCTTGGATGATGCGATCTGCACCAGCGCGCCATCGTCGAGGCGCGCGGATTCCTGCAGCACGGGACCGGCGATGCGGATTTCGTCATTGTTGGCGAGGCGGCGAATGACCGATGGCGGCGCCTGCGCGATCGGGGCGAGTTGCGCGCTGATCTCGGCGAGCGCAACGCGTGCGCCCATGTCGGCGATGGCGCGGAGCTCGATGGTGCCGATCAGGCGATCGAGCACGTCGTCGAACAGGGCGATCTGCTCGTCATCGAAACTGCCGGCGGAGGACAGGAACAGGTCGGTGACGCGGCGGGCTGTTGCCAGGCCCTTTTCCGCCGAGCCAGTCCGAAGCGCGGACTCGACCTCGTCGATGATCGATAATTCGGCCGTGGACATGACGCGCAGCTCGTCCTGAGCAGATTGACGGAAGCTTGTTCTAAGCAACCATTATCATTAGCGACGAGCACTGAACGTTTCGTAAACTATAGGGAGCGCGGCGGGCACTGCCCTCATCCTGAGGGGCCCGCAAAGCGGGCGTCTCGAAGGATGGCCGCGGGCGAGATGCGGGCCTGCATGGTTCGAGACGGCCGCTACGCGGCCTCCTCACCATGAGGGACTGACAGGATTATTCTCCGTTCCACCCGCAGGCCCGGAGCCGCTCGTGCATGTGGGGTGGGGCCGGCGCCACCACGCGGACCGGCTCCTTGTTCCGAGAGATCGGCACCACGATCTCGCGGGAATGCAGGTGTAGCTTCGGCTCGCCGAAGCGCGGGCCGTTGCCGTAAATGTTATCGCCGAAGATCGGCCAGCCGGTCGCGGACGCATGCACCCGCAATTGATGGGTCCGTCCGGTCACCGGTTCCATGGCGAGCCAGGTCAGGCCGTCGCCCCGGCCCATCACCTTCCAGTTGGTGATGGCCTTCTGGCCCTCGGGATCGGGCTTCTGCCACCAGCCGCGCTCGGCATTGAGCCGGCCGAGGGGCATGTCGATGGTGCCTTCGTCCTCAGTGGGGCCTCCCTCCACGATGGTCCAGTAGGTCTTGCCGACCTTGCCATGCTTGAACAGCAGGCCGAGCGACGCCGTCGCCTTGCGATGGCGGCCGAGCACGAGGCAACCGGAGGTGTCCTTGTCCAGCCGGTGGGCCAGCACCGGCGGCCGCGGCAAGCCGAAACGAAGCGCGTCGAAGGAGGTTTCCAGATTAGCGCCGCCCTTGGGTCCGCGATGCACCGGCAGGCCGGCCGGCTTGTCGATGACCAGCATCAATCCGTCGCGATGGAGCACGCGGCCTAAGATTTCCTCGGCGGTCAATTCGGGAACATCGAGCAATTGCAGGACTTTCGGTCAAGACTTTCGTTTGCGAGCCGGAACGGCTAACACACCGCCACCATGAACGATACCACCCCCGAGACCCCCAAGCTGAGCTGGTGGCGCCGCCTGTCCGACGGGCTGAAGCGCACCTCGTCCTCGCTCGGGACCGCGGTCGCCGACCTCGTCACCAAGCGCAAGCTCGACCGCGCCATGCTCGACGACATCGAGGACGTGCTGCTGCGCGCCGACCTCGGCACCTCGGTCGCGGTGCGGATCGCGGATGCGGTCGGCACCGGGCGCTACGACAAGGCGATCTCGGCGGACGAAGTCAAGGACGTCGTCGCGACCGAGGTCGAGAAGGTGCTGGCGGCGGTGGCGAAACCGCTCGAGATCGACGCCGGCAAGAAGCCGTTCGTCATCCTCGTGGTCGGCGTCAACGGCTCCGGCAAGACCACCACCATCGGGAAACTCTCGCAAAAATTCGTGTCCGAAGGCCGCAAGGTGATGCTGGCCGCCGGCGACACGTTTCGCGCCGCGGCGATCGAGCAGCTCAAGGTCTGGGGCGAGCGCACGAAGACGCCCGTCATATCAGGTGCGCAAGGCTCGGATTCGGCGAGCCTCGCCTTCAACGCGCTGACGGCGGCGAAGGAGCAGGCCACCGACGTGCTCCTGATCGACACCGCCGGGCGGCTTCAGAACAAGGCCGAGCTGATGAACGAGCTCGAAAAAGTCGTGCGCGTCATCCGCAAGGTGGACGCGACTGCGCCGCATGCGGTGCTGCTCGTTCTGGACGCCACCGTCGGCCAGAACGCGCTGTCGCAGGTCGAGGCCTTCCATCGCACCGCCGGCGTCACCGGCCTCGTGATGACGAAGCTCGACGGCACCGCCCGCGGCGGCATTCTGGTGGCGCTCGCGGAGAAATTCAAACTGCCGGTGCATTTCATCGGCGTCGGCGAAGGCGTCGACGATCTCGCGCCGTTCACCGCGCGCGATTTCGCCCGCGCGATTGCCGGAATCGAAAGCTGAAGAATGGACAAGACCCAGCCGCATCCGCTGTTCAAGCTCGCGACCGAGCTCGGCCCGCTGCTCGTGTTCTTCTTCGTGAATGCGAAGTTCAATCTGTTCGCCGCGACCGGCGCCTTCATGGTCGCGATCGTCGCGGCGATGATCGCCTCCTATGTCGTGACGCGCCACATCCCGATCATGGCGATCGTGACAGGCGTGATCGTGCTGGTGTTCGGCACGCTGACCCTGGTGCTGCACGACGAGACCTTCATCAAGCTCAAGCCAACCATCATCTACGCCCTGTTTGCCGCGATCCTCGGCGGCGGCCTGTTGTTCGGCCGCTCCTTCATCGCCGTGATGTTCGACCAGATGTTCAATCTGACGCCGCAGGGCTGGCGCATCCTGACGCTGCGCTGGGCGCTGTTCTTCGCCGGCATGGCGGTGCTGAACGAGATCGTCTGGCGCACCCAGAGCACCGACTTCTGGGTCAACTTCAAGGTGTTCGGCGTCACCCCGATCACGATGATCTTCGCCATTGCCCAGATGCCGCTGACCAAGCGCTATCACCTCGAGCCGGCGTCGCTGGAAGCGAGCGAGGCCGAGGCGGGGGATGTGCGGAAGGGGTGAGGGTCCCGTGTCCCGGACGCGCTGCAGCGTGAAACGCTGCTGCGCAGAGCCGGGACCCAGAAGGCAACGCGTCGCGCTGTGACATGGGCCCCGGCTCTGCAGCGCACCGCTCACGCGCTGCGCAGCGTCCGGGGCACGAGAGCGGCGATCAGCTCCCCGCCGCCTTCAACGCCTTCTCCATCTGCGGCAACAACACCGTCCGCAAATTCTCCGGCGTGATCGGTCCCACCAGCTTGTAGACGATGGTGCCTTCGCGACCGACGACAAAAGTCTCCGGCACGCCATAGACGCCCCATTCGATCGAGGCGCGGCCGTTGGCATCGACGCCGACGCGGCCGAACGGGTTGCCGTAGCGCCCCAGGAAGCGCCGCGCATTGTCGGCGGCATCCTTGTAGTTGATGCCGACGAGCTGGAAGCGCTTGTCTTTTGCCAGTTCGGTCAGCAGCGGCGCCTCGTCGTGGCACGGCACGCACCAGGACGCCCAGACATTGACGAGGCTGACCTTGCCCTTGAACGCGGCGGGATCGAGGCCGGGGATCTGCGCGTTGTCAGCCTGCAATCCCTCGAGCGGCGGCAGCATGGTTTGCGGCGCGGGGCGTCCGATCAGCGCGGAAGGGATTCGCGAGGGATCGCCACTGCCGAGCCGGAACCAGAACAACAGCGCCAGGCCGATGAAGGCGATCAGCGGCAGCACCATCAGGAAGGTGCGGCGCTGTGGCGGAGCGGACGTCGATTGCTCGCTCATGATTGCTCGCTCATTCTCGATCTCTCATGGCCGATCCGTCGCGCTACGGCCGGAGCGGCGGGTCACGCCGCTGCGCTCGAGCTCGCGCAGGCGCTGTGTCTGGCTGCGATAATCGAGCACGATCCAGCCGATCAGGATCACGACCACGAGGGCGGCCGCGGCATAGGATGTCACGATGAAGGGCGCGTAGGGACCGAGCGACATGATCATGCAGCCCCGACTTCTTTTGACGTGCTGCCCTCACGCGAGCCGGTGCCGATTTCTGAAAACGCCACACGGCTCGCCTGCATCATTTGCAGCGAGCGGACGCGGCGGCGCAAAATCTCGTTGCGCATCGCCGCGATGTGCAGCGTGACGAACAGCAGGGTGAACGCGACCGCCATCACCAGCAGCGGAATCAGAAACGATCTGTCGAGCGACGAGCCGCCCATCCGCATCACTGACGCCGGCTGGTGCAGCGTGTTCCACCAGTCGACTGAGAACTTGATGATGGGCAGGTTGAGCGCGCCGACCAGCGTCAGCACGGCGGCGGCGCGAGCCGCGCGGGAGGGATCGTCGACCGCGCGCCACAGCGCCATCAGGCCGAGATACATCAGGAACAGGATCAGCACCGAGGTCAGCCGCGCGTCCCATTCCCAATAGGTGCCCCACATCGGCCGGCCCCACAGCGAGCCCGTCAGCAGCGCAAGGAAGGTGAAGGCGGCGCCGATCGGAGCTGCCGCTTTGGCGGCGACGTCGGCGAGCGGATGTCGCCACACCAGCGTGCCCAGCGAGGCGATGCTCATCACGCCCCACACGAACATCGACAGCCAGGCATTGGGCACGTGGATGAACATGATCTTCACCGTCGCGCCCTGCTGATAATCGTCGGGCGCGGTGGCGGACTGATAGAGCCCAATCGCGAGCAGGATGATTGTCGCAGCCGCAAGCCATGGCAACAGCCGCGCCGTCAGCGCGAGGAACCGTGTGGGGTTGGCGAGGTCGATCAGCGTCATGGTATCCTGATAATCACAGGTAAGCGCTCACGCAATCAGCACGAATGTCCGCAGCGAAAGTTGATCGGGGTCAAGGTCAGTCCAGTCCATCTCAATCCAGTCCATGTTTCAGGCTCGCCGCGGCCGCGAAGGGGCCGATCACGAGGCTGACCAGCGACAGCGCACACAGGATCGAGAACGGAGCGCCGAACGTCATGGGGCCGACGATCACCGCCTGCGAGGCCGCGACCCCGAAGATCAGCACCGGGATCGACAGCGGCAGCACCAGGACGGCCATCAATAATCCGCCACGATGCAGCGTCACCGCCAGCGCCGCGCCGATCATCCCGGTGAACGTCAGCGCCGGGGTGCCGGCGAGCAGCGTCAGCGCCACCGCGCCGGTCGCCACCATGTCGAGGTTGAGCAGCAGGCCGAGCACGGGGGTTGCGACGATCAGCGGCAGGCCGGCGGCCAGCCAATGCGCCAGCGCCTTTGCCGCGCAGGCGAGTTCCAGCGGGGTCCGGCTCATCGTGATCAGGTCGAGCGAGCCGTCCTCGTGGTCGGCCATGAACAGCCGGTCCAGGGTGAGCAGGCTCGCCAGCAGCGCCCCCAGCCACAGGATCGCCGGCCCGAGCCGCGACAGCAGTGCCAGATCCGGCCCCACCGCAAACGGCATCAGCACCACCACGGTCAGGAAGAACAGCACGCCAATCAATGCCCCGCCGCCGACGCGGAGCGCAATCCGGATGTCCCGGCGGATCAGGGCAGACAGGGCGGTCATGGGGTGGCTCTTTCCACTGCGAGACGGCCATAAGAGCTCGGCTGGTGCCCAGGGAAAACTGCGCTCCCTCCCCCCTTGTGGGGGAGGGCGGGGGAGAGGGGTGGCCCCGGGAGAGATGCGGATCGTTCGCGCGCGGCCAGCAACAGATAGCCCGTTTTTCCAGCGCTTGATCCGAGAAAGTGTCGCCCGCCGCACCCCCCTCCCTGACCCTCCCCCACAAGGGGGGAGGGAACGGAGAGAGCGGCACCCCGCCGCTCGGAAAACTGAGGGTCCATCGGAATCACACCGCACCCCCGATCCGCAGCTCCCGCGAATCGATCCCGAGGGGGGCGTGGGTGGCGGCGACGATCAGGCCGCCGCGCGCCAAGTGCTCGCGCATCAATCCGGAAAACATGTCCTGGCCCGCGACATCCAGCGCCGTGGTCGGCTCGTCCAAGAGCCAGACCGGCCGGCGGACGGTCAGCAGGCGGGCCAGCGAGAGCCGGCGGCGCTGGCCTGCGGACAGGAAGGCGGCGGGCAGATCGGCGGCATGGTCGAGCCCGACGGTGGCGAGGCTCTCGCCGGCGTCGAAACGCTCGCCGCCCAAGAAATCGGCCCAGAACGTCAGATTCTCCGCCACGCTCAGGGCTGGCTTCAGGGCGTCGCGATGACCGAGATAATGGCATTGCTCCGGCAATGTCAGCTCGGCGTCACCTCCGTGCAGCGCGATCGTGCCGCCCGCCGGAATGAGCAGGCCCGCGATCAGCCGCAGCAGCGAGGTCTTGCCCGATCCGTTGCGGCCGACGACCGCCACGGCTTCGCCGGAGCCGGCCCCGAAATCGAGCCCGGCAAACACCTCGCGGCCGCCCCGCACGCATGTGACCCCATGTCCGGAAAGCTGCATCTCGCCTCGTACCAACCCGCTCAACGTCAGGCCTCAGGAAAACTTGGGGTAGCGTATGGGAATTTTTGGCTCGCGGATTGCCGCGGCACGTTTGTGGCTGTGGCGGCGCGGTTAGAAAGCTTCTATAAGCCCGGAACTACTTGATGCAGCAACTCAACCTGCCCCTGCAAGCGACTCAGCCTGCCTACGCTGACGGTGTTAAAATACCCTGCCGGGTATAACTAACAATTGGGATTTCCTACATGACCTCGCTCGACAGCTTCAAATGCAAAAAGACCCTCAAGGTCGGCGCCAAGACTTATGTCTATTACAGCCTGCCCACGGCCGAGAAGAATGGTCTGAAGGGAATTTCGAAACTCCCCTATTCGATGAAGGTCTTGCTCGAGAACCTGCTCCGCAACGAGGACGGCCGCTCGGTCAAGAAGGAAGACATCGTCGCGGTGTCGAAGTGGCTGCGCAAGAAGTCGCTGGAGCATGAGATCGCCTTCCGCCCGGCGCGCGTGCTGATGCAGGACTTCACCGGCGTCCCCGCCGTGGTCGATCTCGCCGCGATGCGCAACGCGATGCAGAAGCTTGGCGGCGATGCCGAGAAGATCAATCCGCTGGTGCCGGTCGACCTCGTCATCGACCACTCCGTGATCGTGAACTTCTTCGGTGACAACAAGGCGTTCGGCAAGAACGTCACCGAGGAATACAAGCAGAACCAGGAACGCTACGAGTTCCTGAAATGGGGCCAGAAGGCGTTCTCGAACTTCTCCGTCGTGCCGCCCGGCACCGGCATCTGCCACCAGGTCAATCTCGAATATCTCTCCCAGACGGTCTGGACCAAGAAGGAGAAGATGACGGTCGGCAAGAAGACCGGCACCTTCGAGGTCGCCTATCCCGACTCGCTGGTCGGCACCGATTCCCACACCACCATGGTCAACGGTCTCGCCGTGCTCGGCTGGGGCGTCGGCGGCATCGAGGCCGAAGCCTGCATGCTCGGCCAGCCGCTGTCGATGCTGCTGCCCAACGTCGTCGGCTTCAAGCTGAAGGGCGCGATGAAGGAAGGCGTCACCGCGACCGACCTCGTGCTGACGGTGACGCAGATGCTGCGCAAGCTCGGCGTTGTCGGCAAGTTCGTCGAGTTCTTCGGCCCCGGCCTCGACCATCTCTCGGTCGCCGACAAGGCGACCATCGCCAACATGGCGCCCGAATATGGCGCGACCTGCGGCTTCTTCCCGGTCGACGCCGCCGCGCTCGATTATCTCAAGACCTCCGGCCGCGCCTCGGCGCGCGTCGCGCTGGTGCAGGCCTATGCGAAGGCGCAAGGGCTGTTCCGCACCGCCAAGTCGGCCGATCCGGTGTTCACGGAGACGCTGACGCTCGACCTCGGTGACGTCGTGCCGTCGATGGCCGGTCCGAAGCGCCCCGAAGGCCGCATTGCGCTGCCGTCCGTGGCCGAGGGCTTCTCGCTCGCGCTCGCCAGCGAATACAAGAAGGCCGAGGAGCCGGCGAAGCGCTTTGCCGTCGAGGGCAAGAAGTTCGACATCGGCCATGGCGACGTCGTGATCGCCGCGATCACCTCCTGCACGAACACCTCGAACCCGAGCGTGCTGATCGGCGCCGGTCTGCTGGCGCGCAACGCCGCCGCGAAGGGCCTCAAGGCAAAGCCGTGGGTGAAGACTTCGCTCGCCCCGGGCAGCCAGGTGGTGGCGGCCTATCTCGCCGATTCCGGTCTCCAGGCCGATCTCGACAAGGTCGGCTTCAACCTGGTCGGTTTCGGCTGCACCACCTGCATCGGCAATTCCGGTCCGCTGCCCGAGGAGATCTCGAAGTCGATCAACGACAACGGCATCGTCGCGGCTGCCGTGCTCTCCGGTAACCGCAACTTCGAAGGCCGCGTCTCGCCGGACGTGCAGGCGAACTATCTGGCCTCGCCGCCGCTCGTGGTCGCCCACGCGCTCGCGGGCACCGTCACCAAGAACCTCGCTATCGAACCGCTCGGTGAAGGCAAGGACGGCAAGCCGGTCTACCTGAAGGACATCTGGCCGACGACGAAGGAGATCAACGCCTTCATGAAGAAGTTCGTGACCGCGTCGATCTTCAAGAAGAAGTATGCCGACGTGTTCAAGGGCGACACCAACTGGCGCAAGATCAAGACGGTCGAGAGCGAGACCTATCGTTGGAACATGAGCTCGACCTATGTGCAGAACCCGCCCTATTTCGAAGGCATGAAGAAGGAGCCGGAGCCGGTCACCGACATCGTCGAGGCCCGCATCCTCGCCATGTTCGGCGACAAGATCACCACCGACCACATCTCGCCGGCCGGTTCGATCAAGCTCACCTCGCCCGCCGGCAAATATCTCAGCGAACACCAGGTACGTCCGGCCGACTTCAACCAGTACGGCACGCGGCGCGGCAACCATGAAGTCATGATGCGCGGCACCTTCGCCAATATCCGCATCAAGAACTTCATGCTCAAGGGCGCGGATGGAAATATCCCTGAGGGCGGTCTGACAAAACACTGGCCAGACGGCGAGCAGATGTCGATCTACGACGCCGCGATGAAGTACCAGCAGGAGCAGGTGCCGCTGGTGGTGTTCGCCGGCGCCGAATACGGCAACGGCTCCTCGCGCGACTGGGCCGCGAAGGGCACGCGTCTGCTCGGCGTGCGCGCCGTGATCTGCCAGAGCTTCGAGCGCATCCACCGCTCCAACCTGGTCGGCATGGGCGTGCTGCCGCTGACGTTCGAGGACGGCACCTCCTGGTCGTCGCTCGGTCTGAAGGGCGACGAGAAGGTCACGCTGCGCGGCCTCGTCGGCGAGCTCAAGCCGCGCCAGAAGCTGACCGCGGAGATCGTCTCCGGCGACGGTTCGCTGCAGCGCGTTTCGCTGCTCTGCCGCATCGATACGCTGGACGAGCTGGAATACTACCGCAACGGCGGCATCTTGCACTACGTGCTGCGCAAGCTCGCGGCGTAAGCGCGGACTTGTGAACGGTGGCTCACTGCGAAGTGAGTAGTAGGTTACACGAAGGCGGCCTATCACAAGGCCGCCTTCACGCGTTTGCGGCAGGCTTCAGATGGGCCCGCCCGGCGGAGAACCCCACGCTTTGGACGGTTACTTTGGCGGACGAAAGTGTGAGGCCCGTAAGACTACGGTGACCATCCGGCGGTAAGATTTCCCTCTCACGAGCAATGGTGTACGGCGTTCGACATGACAACAATGACGGCTTCTCATCTGGTTTCACGCTGGTCCGGCGCCCTCTGGTCGGGAGCTCTTGGTCTCTGTGCAATCGTCGCCGTCATTCGTCCTGCCGAGGCTGATCCCCGCGCCGTTGTCGAATTGTTTACCTCGCAGGGCTGCTCCTCCTGCCCGCCGGCCGACAAGATCATCGGCGACCTCGCCCGCGATCCCTCGATCATCGCGCTGAGCATGCCGATCGACTATTGGGACTATCTCGGCTGGAAGGACACATTGGCCGATTCGCGCTTCTCTGCACGGCAGCGTGCCTATTCGCGCATGCGCGGCGATCGCGAAGTCTACACACCGCAGGTCGTGGTCAACGGCTCCACGCATGTCGTCGGCAGCGACCGCACCGGCATCGAAAGCGCGATCGGCAAAACCGACACGGGCACGGGCGTGATGAGCGTGCCGGTGACGATGTCGCTCGCGGGCAAGCAGATCAACGTCTCGGTGGCCGCGAGCAACGAGCCGACCGTGTCCCACGGCGAGGTCTGGATCTGCTCGATTGCGAAATCGGTGCCGATCGCGATCAGCCGCGGCGAAAATCGCGGACAGCAGGTCATCTATCACAACGTGGTGCGCAACCTACTCAAGGTCGGCGACTGGACCGGCCGTCCGGAAAGCTGGACGGTGCCGATCGAGAACCTCACGCGCGACGGCGTCGACGGTGCCGTGGTCTATGTTCAGGACGGCAGCCGCGAGAAGCCGGGCCCGATGCTGGGCGCGGCGTATACGTCGCTGCACTGACGCGCACACTTCGAATCTTCCGACTCAAGCACGCTCTCAATCCTCATGGTGAGGAGGCGCGTCAGCGCCGTCTCGAACCATGCAGGCCCTACTGTGGCAGCTCGGCCTCGATCCTTCGAGACGCCGCTTCGCGGCTCCTCAGGATGAGGGGAGAGAGTTTGTGCGGAGATGGTGAGATATGCGTCGAGGCAGAAACATCCCGACACAGACAAAACCGACCCAAACAAAAAAGGACCAACTCGCGTTGGCCCTCCTTGTCGTGCGAACAGACCCGATCCTGACGGCCCCGGGGGGCTGGGGGCTGAGGAATCCGGAACCGAAAGGACCGGGTCAACGCACACAAGTCTTTTCGCAATGCAGGGCGGCAGTCGCTTGGCGGAAAAGCGGCGACACTATGATTCCTGCTAACGATCCCGTGACGGTTTGCCGCGACAGAGTTCCACCGCTGCGTGTGGGCGGTTTGCTCCGGTCCAGTGTCCTTCCAGGGGCCCCTTGCGGTGGGGAACAGTTGGCGCGATCATGCAACTGTCATGATCCGCGGTTCCGGGGACGGTCTTCGCGGACGCGGTCATGCTGATGCGACAGGAGGCGACCTATGAGTCTGTCGGAGGATGCCGATCCGAGCGAACAGCGCGCGGCGGCGCGCCCCGCCGCTTCGAATGCGCAGCTGAGCCGCGTGACGTTCAATCGGCTCGAGCTGCACCGTATTCTCAATCTCTACGGCCGGATGGTCGCCGACGGCGAGTGGCGCGACTATGCCATCGACTTCCTCAGGGATCGCGCCGTGTTCTCGGTCTTCCGCCGCGCCTCGGAAGTGCCAATTTATCGTATCGAGAAGGATCCGCGCCTCGCGCGCAAGCAGGGCATGTACAGCGTGATCTCGGCGACGGGCTTGATCCTGCGCCGCGGCCACGAGCTGGAGCGCGTGCTCCTGGTGATCGATCGCAAATTGGCGGTGGTGTGAGCAGGGATCCAGTAGCCCGGATGAGCGTAGCGACATCCGGGTCTTTGCTTGCAGCCTTCCCGGGTATCGCTTCGCTCACCCGGGCTACGGGCCTTACTTCCCCGGCACGCTCTTCGCGCCCTCACCAAGGTCCCGCTGCATCATCACCGTGTCCAGCCAGCGGCCGAATTTCAGCCCGACGCTGGGATGCGTGCCGATCATCTTGAAGCCGCCCTTGGTGTGCACGCCGATCGAGCCGGCATTGGCGGAATCGCCGATCACGGCAATCATCTGGCGGAAGCCGCGTGCCTCGCATTCGACGATCAGCCGCTCCAGCAGGAGTGCCCCGATGCCGCGGCGGTGGAAGGACGGATCGAGATAGATCGAGTTCTCGACCGTGAAGCGGTAGGCCGGGCGCGGCCGGTAGGCCCCGGCATAGGCGTAGCCGGCGACGCGCCCGTCGAGGACAGCGACGAAATAGGGATAGCCGCCGTCGATCAGAGCACGGTAGCGGCGCGTCATCTCGGCGAGGTCGGGCGGCTCCAGCTCGAACGTCGCGGTGCCCTCGCGGACGGCCTGCTGGTAGATGGCGGTGATGGCGGGGAGGTCGGCCTCAGTGGTGGGCCTGATATCGGGTGCGGACATGGGGCAAGATTAGAGCCTTCCTGGAACGGCTGGAAGAGGCGAACGGCCTCCCCACGTCGTCATTGCGAGGGAAGCAGCCTCCATCTTCTGCGCTGTCATGCCCCGCGTAGGCGGGGCATCCAGTACTCCGAGACAGCACGGCTAGGATCGAGGCGCTGCGGCGTACTGGATCGCCCGCCCCAGTGCGCAATTGCGCACAAGGCGGGCGATGACGACGTCCGGCCCACCCAAACAAAAACCCCGGCCTTTCGGCCGGGGTTCGTGTCCGTCCTCTCGCCTCAGCGCTTAGTCGCGCTGGCCGAGGAGCTGCAGGAGCAGCGTGAACAGGTTGATGAAGTTCAGGTACAGCGACAGCGCGCCGGTGATGGCCGCACGCTCTGCGATGTCACCGCCGGCCGAGGCGTAGCCGTAGATGTAGTCGTTCTTCAGCCGCTGGGTATCCCAGGCGGTGAGGCCCGCGAACACCAGCACGCCGACAACCGACACCACGAACTGCAGCACCGAGCTCGCCAGGAACAGGTTTACCAGGCTCGCGATCACGATGCCGATCAGGCCCATGAACAGGAACGAACCCATTCCGCTCATGTCACGCTTGGTGGTGTAGCCGTAGAGGCTGAGCGCGCCGAAGGTCGCCGCGGTGATGAAGAACACCCGCACGATCGAGGTGTGCGTGAACACCAGGAAGATCGAGGACAGCGAGACGCCCATCAGCGCCGCGAACACCCAGAACAGGATCTGGGCGGTCGAGGGAGCGAGACGGTTGATGCCCGCCGAGATCACGAACACCATGGCGAGCGGCGCGAGCATGAACAGCCACTTCAGCGGGCTGACGAACATCGCGTAGCCGAACGGCGTCAGGAACAGCTTGCCGACGCGGACGGCTTCCGGGGTCGGAACATCCGTCACGGCGGCCATGTAGACGCCGAGCGCGGCCAAGCCGGTGATGGCGAGGCCAATGCTCATGTAGTTGTAGATGCGCAGCATGTAGGCGCGCAGGCCGGCATCGACCGTCGCGGCGTCAACACGCCCGGCGGCCCTGCCGAAAGGAGAAGCGTAATTGCGGTCTAGGTCCGACATGGTCGAATTCCCGTTGGTTGGTCCGGTCCGGCATGAGGGTCGCCATGCCGCCGGTTCGTCAAACTCTATCTCGGATACCGATGTCTGCCGACTAAATTTTGGCTAACAATCGGGGCTCCGAACCCACTCGATATGTGGGAAACTAACACATCCGCTGCAACCGTCCACGCGCGGCTGAATGTCGCCCTTCCCTGCAATCCAGACGAGCGGACGTGGTTAATCGCCGGAATCGTGCGATTTCGCTCCCGTGCCGCCGCCCGCTACCATTTGTCACAAATTCCGCAACACCGTGGCGGGCTTTTTGTTCAACGCCAGCAGCGTGCCGGCGAGCCCGAGGCCGACCGTGACGACCAAGGCAGCCGCGACCACGCCGGCGGCGCTGCCGCCCTGCCAGACGAAAGTGAGGGTCATCAGCCGGGTCACGATCATCCAGGCCGCGACGCTGCCGGCGAAAACGCCGAACACCGCCGTAGCGAGGCCAATCAGGAGGTATTCGAGGGCATAGGCGCCGAGCAGCCGCAGCCGGGTCGCGCCCAGAGTCTTGAGGATTACAGCATCGTAGACCCGGTGGCGATGGCCGGCGGCGAGCGCGCCGCCCAACACCAGGATCGCCGAGATCAGGGTCACCGCGCTGGCGCCGCGGATCGCCAGCGCCAGGTTGGTCACGACCGAGCCGACCGTCTCCATCACCTCGCGCACGCGCACGCTCGTCACCATCGGATAGGCGTCAGCCACCTCCCTGATGATCTTGCCGTCGCCGGCCGCATCGCCGCCGGCTTCCGTCAGCGTCGCGATGTGGGTGTGCGGCGCGCCCTTGAACGCGTTCGGCGAAAACACGAGGACGAAATTGATGCCGAGGCCCTGCCAGTCGATGCTGCGCAGATTGCTGATCTTCGCGGGGATGTCGCGGCCGAGGATATTGACCACGACCTCGTCGCCGAGCTTGAGGCCGAGTCCGTCCGCGATCTTCTTCTCCATCGAAACCAGCGGCGGGCCGGAATAATCGGCGCTCCACCACTCGCCCTCGACCACCTTGGAGCCCTTCGGCAGCTCGGCGGTATAGGTCAGGCCACGGTCGCTCTGCAGCACCCACTCGGAATCGGCGCTGGGCTTGAGCTCCTCGGCGCGGACGCCGCGGGCTCCGACGATGCGCCCGCGCAGCATCGGCACGTCATCGACCTTCGCGCCAGGGGCGAGCTGGCGCAGATATGAGTCGAACTGCTCGGCCTGCGTGCTCGGAATGTCGATGAAGAAGAACGATGGCGCGTGCTCGGGCAGTGCCGCCAGGAACTGCCGGCGCAGATTGCCGTCGATCTGGGTGATGGTGACGAGCACGGCGAGGCCGAGCCCGAGCGACAGCACGACGGAGGGCGTCAGCGCGCCCGGCCGGTGGATGTTGGCAATCGCAAGCCGCAGCATCGGCCACCGCGTGCGCGGCAGCCGCCGTGCGATCGTCATCAGCAGAGCGGCAATGCCGCGCAGCAGCGCGAACACGACCACGGAGGAGGCCACGAACACCGCGGCGATGCGCTTGTCGAAGGATAGCCCGATCACGACCGCGATGAGCAGCGCGATCACGACGGCCATGAAGACGAGATAGCTCCAGCGCGGCCGGTGCCATTCGGAGCTGATGGTGTCGCGGAACAGCGCGGCCACCGGCACGTCGTGCACCCGCCCGAGTGGCCACAGGCCGAATGCAAGCGCCGTCAGCAGCCCATAGACGAACGACAGCGCGAGTTCGTCGGCATGCACCGCCGGCACCACCGGCAGCGGCAGCAGCTTGCCGAACAGGCCGACGATTGCGAAGGGCATGGCGGCGCCGAGCGCGAGGCCGATCGCCGAGCCGATCGCGGCGAGCAGGAGAACCTGGGCCAGATAGATGCCGAACACGTCGCGCCCGGTGGCGCCGACGGCCTTGAAGGCCGCGATCACCTCGAGCTTGTGGTCGATATGGGCCTTGACGGCATTGGCGACGCCGACGCCGCCGACCAGCAGCGCGGCGAGGCCGACCAGCGTCAGGAACTGCGTGAAGCGGTTGATGTTGCGCTCGAGCTGCGGCGAGGCGTTGGAGCGGCTGCGGACCTCCCAGCCGGCCTGCGGCGCAGCGTTGCGCGAATCCGCGATGAAGGCTTCGGTGGCGCGCTCGCCGTTGGCGATCTCCGGCAGCTTCACACGGTAGACCCAGCGCACCAGGCTGCCGGGCTGGACCAGCCCCGTGGCGCGCAGGCCCGCTTCGCTGATCAGGAAGCGCGGGCCGAAGCCGATGCCGCCGGCGAGCTTGTCGGGCTCGGCTTCGACGGCGCTGCGGATCTGGAACGTCGCAGCCCCGACGGTGACGCGATCGCCGGTCTTGAGCGACAGCCGCGCCAGCAGCGTCGGATCGGCGGCCGCGCCGAACGCGCCGTCGTGCTCTGCGAGCAGGTCGGACATCGGCAGCGGCGGCGCCAGCGTCAGCTGTCCCAGCATCGGATAGGTGTCGTCGACGGCCTTCATCTCGACCAGCGCCAGCTTGCCCTCGGCCGAGCGCGCCATGCCGCGCAGTGTGGCGGCGCTCGAGACGGTGCCGCGCGAACGCAGGAAGGCGACTTCCTCCGGCTTCGCCTCGCGCTGAAACAAGACGAAGGACACGTCGCCGCCGAGCAGCGTACGGCCCTCGCGGGCGAGGCCGTCGCTCAGGCTCGCCGAGACCGAGCCGACGCCGGCGATCGCCATCACGCCGAGCGCGATGCAGGCAATGAAGACGTAGAAGCCGCGCAGGCCGCCGCGCAATTCGCGCAGCGCGTAGCGCAGCGACAGCGCAACGCCATTGGGCTTCGCAAACGGTTCGGCAGCGAGGCTCATGCCGGCGCCGACTGCGTGTCGATGCGCCCGGAGCGCAGGCGGATCACGCGATCGCAGCGATGCGCGAGCGAGGAATCGTGCGTGACCAGCACCAGCGTCATGCCGCGCTCGGCATGCTTGCTGAACAGCAGGTCGACGATCTGTTGTCCCGTGGCTTCGTCGAGATTGCCGGTCGGCTCGTCGGCAACGAGGATCGCGGGATCGGGTGCCAGCGCGCGGGCCAGCGCGACGCGCTGCTGCTCGCCGCCGGAGAGCTGCGTCGGATAGTGATGCAGACGGTCGCCGAGCCCGACCGATTGCAGCTCCTGCGCCGCGCGCTTTGTGGCGTCGGGATTGCCCGCAAGCTCGAGCGGCACCGCGACGTTCTCCAGCGCGGTCATGGTCGGGATCAAATGGAAGGACTGGAAGACGATGCCGACCTGGCGGCCGCGGAAGCGGGCCAGCGCGTCCTCGTCGAGGGCATTGAAAGGCGTGCCGCTGACCACCACCTCTCCGCTATCAGGACGCTCCAGCCCCGCCATCACCATCAGCAGCGTGGATTTGCCCGAACCTGACGGGCCGATCAGGCCGATCGTCTCGCTCCGGCCGACGCGCAGGCTGATATCCTTGAGAATGTGAACGCGTGCCGCGCCCGTACCCAATGACAGATTGACGTTGGAGATGGCGATGGTGTCCGCCGAACTGTCGGCGAGCGAAGAGGAAGAGATGCGAGTGTCCATGGTCCGGTCATATGGCAACTCCGCACGCGCGGTCGAGAGGCGTTACGGATTGTTCATGCACATAGCCGTGTTGATGCTCGCTTTGATGACGGTGCCAAATCCGGCATGGGCCGAGGCGGCGAAACCGATCAAGCTGGTGGTTCTCGGCGATTCCTTGAGCGCCGGCCTCGGCCTCCCGGCCCAGCAAGCGTTCCCCACTGGGCTTCAAAAAGCCTTACAATCCAAAGGCATAGACGTCGACATGACCAATGCCGGGGTGTCCGGCGACACCTCCTCGGGGGGCCGTGACCGGCTCGACTGGTCGGTCCCCAACGGAACCGACGGTGTGATCATCGAGCTCGGCGCCAACGATGCGCTGCGCGGCATCGATCCCGATTTGACGCGCACCGCGCTGACCGAGATCGTCCAGCGCCTCAAGGCGCGCAAGATCGCGGTGATGCTGTGCGGTATGCTGGCGCCGCCGAATTACGGCGCGGACTATGCCGCGCGCTTCAATTCGATTTATCCGGATCTGGCGAAAAAATTCGGCGTGCCGCTCTATCCGTTTTTTCTCGACGGTGTCGCGGCCGATGCCAAGCTCAACCAGGCCGACGGCATTCATCCGACCGCGGCCGGCGTCGACATCATCGTCAGGAATATCTTGCCCACGGTTGAGGCATTCATTGGCACGATAGCTGAGCAGCGGCGTTGAAAAGCAGGCAACGCTAACCGTAATTCCCAGGGTTTTACCGGGGTGAGGCGCGCGATGCTTCGCAGAGTCACACAACTGCGATAGGAATTGAGGTACCGGTGATTCGTCGCCGGCTCTAAAATTTGGATATGATCTTGCCCTGGGATCATGCCCAAGCATCGGGAGTGCGAAACGATGCCGCGTTTGTTCACTGGTCTGGAAATTCCGGCCGAGATTGGTCAGTCGCTTTCCAATTTGCGGGGCGGCCTTCCCGGCGCCCGCTGGATCGATCCCGAAAATTATCACGTCACCCTGCGCTTCATCGGCAATATCGATGGCATGTCCGCCAACGAAATCGCCTCGATGCTGTTTCGCGTCGACCGCAAGCCGTTCGAGGTGAAGGTGCAGGGTTTGCAGAGTTTCGGCGGACGCAAGCCGCGCGCGGTGGTCGCCACCATCGTGCCGAGCAAGCCGCTGATGGAATTGCAGGCCGAGCTCGAGCGCCTGATGCAGCGGATCGGCCTCGACCCTGAAGGCCGCAAGTTCATCCCGCATGTCACGCTGGCCCGGCTGCACGACGCCACCGACCGTGACGTCGCCGATTATCTTTCGCTGCGCGGCTATTTTCCCAGCAAGGCGTTCACGGCCGAACGTTTCGTGCTGTTCTCGTCCCGCGCATCGACGGGCGGCGGCCCGTATGTGGTCGAGGACGCTTATGAGTTGTGTGAGTGAGTCTGGCTCGCAGAAGATGGAGCGACGCCGACCCATATGGCGCGTAGATGCCTAGCATCGACTGAAGTCAGAATGGCAATCCGTGTTCGTCGTATCCAACTATTTCGTCGGGCATCCGGTCGGCTAATACAGGCAGCTCGCTCCAGCGTCGACGGATTGCGGCCATATCCTCCAAAAGAGCAGTTTTGCAGTACTGATTGTCGATGCGCCTGAGGCGCTCTTCGATAGCTCGCGTCGTAGCAAGGGCAACCGTCTCGCCAGTGAGTTGCGCCAGACGCCTCGCGAGACGTTCGACCTCGGAGTCCTCGATACTAAGGGCCATGCCAGGAACCTCAAAGTAGCCGCTTTAGCCCTGTGATATCTCAATTATTCGCCTCCGACCACGTGGATGTGGGCGGAGCGCATAAGCCCTTGCGCCAATACGGAGTTGCAATTTCCGCTCATCTCTGGCGGTAAAGAGCATGCTCTCGACCCCCAGTTCCTCATTCCGCGAAGCCTATCAGGCCCAGATCGCGTCCGGTGCGATCGAGCCCGACGCTGCGCAGGCCGAAATCGCCGACGCCTATGCGGCGCTCGACCAGCGGCTCGCCGATTACAAGCCGCAGCGCAAGCAGGGCCTGCTCAGCCGCCTGTTCAGCAGCGACAAGGACGAGGCGCCGCATGGGCTCTACGTCCATGGCGAGGTCGGCCGCGGCAAGACCATGCTGATGGATCTGTTCTTCCAGCACTCGACCGTCGAGCACAAGCGGCGCGCGCATTTCCACGAATTCATGGCCGATGTGCACGAGCGCATCTACGATTTTCGCCAGGGCATCGCCCGAGGCGAGATCGCCGACGGCGACGTCATCGCGCTGACGGCGCATGCGATTTTCGAGGAGAGCTGGCTGCTCTGTTTCGACGAATTCCACGTCACCGACATCGCGGACGCGATGATCCTCGGCCGCCTGTTCGCAAAGCTGCTGGAGCTCGGCACCGTGGTGGTTGCGACCTCCAACGTCGCGCCTGACGACCTCTACAAGGGCGGTCTGAACCGTTCGCTGTTCCTGCCCTTTATCAAACAGATCACCGACCACATGGACGTGCTGCGGCTCGACGCGCGCACCGACTTCCGGCTGGAAAAGCTTCAGGGCGTGCCGATGTGGTTGACGCCGGCAGACACCGAGGCCGACGCCGCGCTCGACCGCGCCTGGTCGAAGATGTCAGGCAGCGCCAAATGCAAGTCGCGCGATATTTCGATCAAGGGCCGCATCCTGCACGTGCCGTGCTCGGCCCACGGCGTGGCGCGCTTCGCGTTCGCCGATCTCTGCGAGAAGCCGCTCGGGGCATCCGACTATCTCAGGCTGGCGCACGACTATCACACCATCCTGGTCGACCATATTCCAGTGATGGATTTCTCCCAGCGCAACGCCGCCAAGCGTTTCATTACGCTGATCGACACGCTCTATGACAATGCCGTGAAGCTGATGGCCTCGGCCGATGCCAACCCGATCTCGCTCTATCTCGCCAATGAGGGCAACGAGGCCAACGAGTTCAAGCGCACCGCCTCGCGCCTGATCGAAATGAGCTCGGAATCCTATCTGGCACTGCCCCACGGTCGCAAGGATTCCACCGCCAGCGGTTCGACCAAGGGGTTGGTGGAGACTTAAGTCCTATTTCACCATCTTCTCCGGCGTCATTCCGGGGCGCGACGAAGTCGCGAGCCCGGAATCCATCCTGCCGCCTCATGGATTCCGGGCCTGCGCCTGTTGGCGCATCCCGGAATGACAGCCTGGGTATTCTGGCTGCTATCCCGGCAAGCCCGACAATTGGGCAACCCGTGACTTGAACGGGGGAGGCGAAAGGGATAACCACCCGTCTCAGTTTTCCCCTCCTTACGTGTCTAAAGGACAGGTTCACATGGCGCGCGACAAGATTGCTTTGATTGGCTCCGGTCAGATCGGCGGAACGCTGGCTCATCTCATCGGCCTGAAAGAGCTGGGCGACGTGGTGATGTTCGACATCGCCGAGGGCGTGCCGCAGGGCAAGGCGCTCGACATCGCGCAGTCCTCGCCGGTCGACGGCTTTGACGCGCACTACACCGGCGCCAACTCCTACGAGGCGCTCGACAACGCAAAAGTCTGCATCGTCACCGCCGGCGTGCCGCGCAAGCCCGGCATGAGCCGCGACGACCTCCTCTCGATCAACCTCAAGGTCATGGAACAGGTCGGCGCCGGCATCAAGAAATACGCCCCCGACGCTTTCGTCATCTGCATCACCAACCCGCTCGACGCGATGGTCTGGGCGCTGCAGAAGGCTAGCGGCCTGCCGCACAAGAAGGTCGTCGGCATGGCCGGCGTGCTGGATTCGTCGCGCTTCCGCTACTTCCTGGCCGACGAGTTCAACGTTTCGGTCGAAGACGTCACCGCCTTCGTGCTGGGCGGCCATGGCGACACCATGGTGCCGCTGGTAAAATACTCCACCGTCGCCGGCATCCCGCTGCCCGATCTCGTCAAGATGGGCTGGACCTCGCAGGCGCGCCTCGACGAGATCGTCGACCGTACCCGCAACGGCGGCGCCGAGATCGTCAACCTCCTCAAGACCGGCTCGGCCTTCTACGCGCCGGCGGCTTCCGCGATCGCGATGGCCGAGAGCTATCTGCGTGACAAGAAGCGCGTGCTGGCCTCGGCCGCCTACCTGAACGGCGAATACGGCGTGAAGGACATGTATGTCGGCGTGCCCGTCGTGATCGGCTCCAAGGGCGTTGAGCGCGTCGTCGAGATCGAGCTCGTCGGCAAGGATCGCGAAGCCTTCGACAAGTCGGTCGGCGCGGTGCAGGGTCTGGTTGATGCCTGCAAGAAGATCGCACCCGATCTTCTGGGCCGCTAAGGTCGAAACATTCCGCCGAAGATCGAAAACCGGTCTTCGGCGGTTTCATTTCCGGGGTCCGCCAAACCTTGTTTAAGGTTGGGGCGGGTCCTGGTCCGCAAGTCCAGAAATCGATGTCAGAGAATCCGGGTTGCAGTTCCTGTGGTATATGGTATGCCAGCCACAAGACTGAGGTGGGCCTACGAGGTCACCGCCCGCGGGTTCAGGGAGCGACCATATGAATATCCATGAATATCAGGCCAAAGCGCTGCTGAACGAGTTCGGCGTCGCGATCTCCAAGGGCGTTCCGGTCCTGAAGGCGGCCGATGCGGACGCGGCGGCAAAGGCACTCCCGGGCCCGGTCTGGGTTGTGAAGAGCCAGATCCACGCCGGCGGCCGCGGCAAGGGCAAGTTCAAGGAAGCCTCGGCCGGCGACAAGGGCGGCGTCCGCATCGCCAAGTCGGCCGCGGAAGTTTCCGAATTCGCCAAGCAGATGCTCGGCGCCACGCTCGTCACGATCCAGACCGGCCCCGCCGGCAAGCAGGTCAACCGCCTCTACATCGAGGACGGCTCCGACATCGACAAGGAATTCTACCTCTCGATCCTGGTCGACCGCGAAACCTCGCGCGTCTCGTTCGTGGTGTCGACCGAGGGCGGCGTCAACATCGAGGACGTCGCGCACAACACGCCTGAGAAGATCGTGACCTTCTCGATCGATCCCGCGACCGGCATCATGGGCCATCACGGCCGCACCGTCGCGAACGCGCTGAAACTCTCCGGCGATCTCGCCAAGCAGGCCGAGAAGCTCACCGCGCAGCTCTACGCGGCGTTCGTCGCCAAGGACATGTCGATGCTGGAGATCAACCCGCTGGTCGTGACCAAGCAGGGCCAGCTCCGCGTGCTCGACGCGAAGGTGTCGTTCGACGACAACGCCCTGTTCCGTCACCCCGAGGTGCTCGCGCTGCGCGACGAGACCGAGGAAGACGCCAAGGAAATCGAAGCGTCGAAACACGACCTCAACTACGTCACCCTCGACGGTAATATCGGCTGCATGGTCAACGGCGCCGGCCTCGCGATGGCGACGATGGACATCATCAAGCTCTACGGCATGGCGCCGGCGAACTTCCTCGACGTCGGCGGCAGCGCCAGCAAGGAGAAGGTCGCGGCCGCCTTCAAGATCATCACCGCGGATCCCAACGTGAAGGGCATCCTGGTCAACATCTTCGGTGGCATCATGAAGTGCGACGTGATCGCCGAGGGCGTCACGGCTGCGGTTCGTGAAGTCGGCCTTAGCGTGCCGCTGGTGGTTCGCCTCGAAGGCACCAATGTCGAGCTGGGCAAGAAGATCATCCGTGAGTCCGGCCTGAACGTGGTGCCGGCCGACAATCTCGACGACGCTGCGCAGAAGATCGTGAAGGCCGTCAAGGAAGGCTGAGGCCATGACCCAGGACCATCTCGCTGCATCATCCCCGCTGCCGGAGCACGCGCGTCTTGCCGCGTTCGCCGGTGAATGGAATGGCGAAGAGGTGGTCTTTCCGTCGCGCTGGACGGAGGGCGGGACGGCGACCTCTCACGTCGTGGCCCACATGGATCTCAATGGCTTCTACCTGATCCAGGACTCGGTCCAGACCCGCGACGGCAAGCAGAGCTTCGCCACCCACGGCATCTTCACCTTCGACCGCGAAGACCGGACCTACAAATTGTTCTGGTACGATTCGCTCGGCTACACGCCGCCCTCGCCCGCCTCCGGCGGGTGGGTCGGCAAGACCCTGACGCTGGTGCGCGGCTCGCTCCGCGGCAATGCGCGCCACGTCTATGAAATCATCGACGACGATTCCTATTCGTTGAAGATCCAGTTCTCGCCGGACGCGGAAGGCTGGGCCGACGTGCTCACCGGCGTCTACCGCCGCATCCACTGACCTCTCACTCGTTAGTTTCGCGAAAGCAGACCTCATGTCCATCCTGATCGACAAGAACACCAAGGTCATCTGCCAGGGCTTTACCGGCAAGAACGGCACCTTCCACTCGGAGGCTGCGATTGCCTATGGCACCAAGATGGTCGGCGGCACCTCGCCGGGCAAAGGCGGCGCGACGCATCTGGGCCTGCCGGTGTTCGACACCGTGCGCGAGGCGCGTGAGAAGACCGGCGCCGATGCGTCCGTGATCTACGTGCCGCCTCCGGGCGCGGCCGATGCGATCTGCGAGGCCATCGATGCCGAGATCCCGCTGATCGTCTGCATCACGGAAGGTATCCCGGTCATCGACATGGTCAGGGTGAAGCGTTCGCTGGCGGGCTCCAAGTCGCGCCTGATCGGGCCGAACTGCCCGGGCGTCATGACCGCCGGCGAGTGCAAGATCGGCATCATGCCGGCCAACATCTTCAAGACCGGCAGCGTCGGCATCGTCTCCCGCTCGGGGACCCTGACCTACGAAGCCGTGTTCCAGACCACCCAGGAAGGCCTCGGCCAGACCACCGCGGTCGGCATCGGCGGCGATCCGGTCAAGGGAACCGAGTTCATCGACGTGCTGGAAATGCTGCTCGGCGACCCCAAGACCGAGTCGATCATCATGATCGGCGAGATCGGCGGTTCCGCCGAGGAAGACGCCGCCCAGTTCCTCAAGGACGAGGCCAAGCGCGGCCGCCAGAAGCCGATGGTCGGTTTCATCGCCGGTGTCACAGCCCCTCCCGGCCGCCGCATGGGCCACGCCGGCGCGATCATTTCCGGAGGCAAGGGGGACGCCGGTTCCAAGACCGACGCGATGAAATCGGCTGGAATTACAGTGTCCCCGTCTCCCGCTCGGCTCGGGCACACGCTTGCCGAAAAATTGAAAGCCTGATTCACACCTTCGTAATTTTCCGGGCGAAGTTTCGCAGCAAATAGGGTAAATGGTGCCTGTCGCGCTGGTCCTCTGCCGGGGAGCCCAGCGCCAGCGCCGTTTGTTATGCGCGAACCGAAATCGCCAGGAACTCAAGTATGTCTCGCCAAGACGCGAACGCAGCCTTTGCCCTCTCCTCCTTTTTGCAGGGCACCAACGCCACCTACATCGACGAAATCTACGCCCGCTACGAGAAGGACCCGTCCTCGGTGGATGCCGAGTGGCAGGAATTCTTCAAGAGCCTCAACGACCAGCCGGGTGACATCAGCAAGAACGCCCAAGGACCGTCCTGGGAGCGCGCCAATTGGCCGCTGACCCCGCAGGACGATCTGACCTCCGCGCTCGACGGCAATTGGGCGGAAGTCGAGAAGACGGTCGGCGCCAAGATCGCGGCCAAAGCGCAGGCCAAGGGTGGCGACAAGGGCGGCGGCCTCTCCTCCGCCGATTTGCTCCAGGCCACCCGCGACTCGGTCCGGGCCCTGATGCTGATCCGGTCCTACCGCATGCGCGGCCACTTCCACGCCAAGCTCGATCCGCTCGGCATCGAAGCCCAGCGCAATCGCGAAGAGCTCGATCCGCGGACCTACGGCTTCAGCGAAGCCGATTTCGACCGCAAGATCTTCCTCGACCATGTGCTCGGTCTCGAATACGCCAGCTTGCGCGAAATCACCGCGATCTGCGAGCGCACCTACTGCCAGACGCTCGGCGTCGAGTTCATGCACATCACCAACGCCGCGCAGAAGGCGTGGATCCAGGAGCGCATCGAGGGGCCGGACAAGGAAATCTCCTTCACCCGCGAAGGCCGCCGCGCCATCCTGATGAAGCTGGTCGAGGCCGAAGGCTTCGAGAAGTTCTGCGACACCAAGTTCACCGGCACCAAGCGCTTCGGCCTGGACGGTGCTGAATCGCTGATTCCCGCGCTCGAGCAGATCATCAAGCGCGGCGGCAATCTCGGCGTGAAGGAGGTCGTGCTGGGCATGCCGCATCGCGGCCGCCTCAACGTGCTGACCCAGGTGATGGGCAAGCCGCATCGCGCGCTGTTCCACGAGTTCAAGGGCGGTTCTGCCAATCCTGATGCGGTCGAAGGCTCGGGCGACGTCAAATATCACCTCGGCGCGTCCTCGGATCGCGAGTTCGACGGCAACCGCATCCATCTGTCGCTGACCGCCAACCCCTCGCATCTCGAGATCGTCGATCCCGTGGTGCTCGGAAAAGTCCGCGCCAAGCAGGATCAGCACGGCGATCCGCCGGATATGCGCATCTCGGTGATGCCGCTGCTGATGCATGGCGACGCCGCGTTCGCCGGCCAGGGCGTGGTTGCGGAATGCTTCGGCCTGTCGGACCTGAAGGGCTACCGCACCGGCGGCTCCGTGCACTTCATCGTCAACAACCAGATCGGCTTCACCACCTATCCGCGTTATTCCCGTTCGTCGCCTTACCCGTCCGACGTGGCGAAGATGATCGACGCGCCGATCTTCCACGTTAACGGCGACGATCCGGAAGCCGTCGTGTTCGCGGCCAAGGTCGCGACCGAGTTTCGGCAGAAATTCCACAAGCCCGTCGTCATCGACATGTTCTGCTACCGCAGGCATGGCCATAACGAAGGCGACGAACCGGCTTTCACCCAGCCGGTGATGTACAAGAAGATCGCGGCCCATCCCTCGACGCTCGAGCTCTACGCCCGCCGCCTCATCAGCGAAGGCGTGCTGACCGAGGGCGAGGTCGAGAAGGCCAAGGCCGACTGGCGCGCGCGGCTCGATGCCGAGCTCGAAGCCGGCTCCGGCTACAAGCCCAACAAGGCCGACTGGCTCGACGGCAAATGGGCCGGCTTCAAGATCGCGGATCAGGAAGAAGATGCGCGGCGTGGCGTCACCGGCGTCGACATCGCCGCACTGAAGGACATCGGTCGCAAGATTACCAAGGTGCCGGATGGTTTCCGCGTCCACCGCACCATCCAGCGCTTCCTCGAAAACCGCGCCAAGGCGATCGACGGCGGCACGGGCATCGACTGGGCGACCGGCGAGGCGCTGGCGTTCTGCACGCTGCTCAACGAGAACCACCATGTCCGCCTGTCTGGACAGGATTCGGAGCGCGGCACCTTCTCGCAGCGCCACTCGGTCCTGATCGACCAGGAAGACGAGAGCCGCTACACGCCGTTCAACCATCTCGGTCACGAGCAGGGCCATTACGAGGTCATCAACTCGCTGCTGTCGGAAGAAGCCGTGCTCGGCTTCGAATACGGCTATTCGCTCGCCGAGCCGAACACGTTGACCCTGTGGGAAGCGCAGTTCGGCGACTTCGCCAACGGCGCGCAGGTCGTGTTCGACCAGTTCATCTCCTCGGGTGAGCGCAAATGGCTGCGCATGTCCGGCCTCGTCTGCCTCCTGCCGCACGGCTATGAAGGCCAGGGACCGGAGCATTCCTCGGCGCGTCTGGAGCGTTATCTCCAGATGTGCGCTGAAGACAACATGCAGGTGGTCTATCCGACCACGCCGGCGAACTACTTCCACGTGCTGCGTAGGCAGCTCCATCGCGAGATCCGCAAGCCGCTGATCGTGATGACGCCGAAGTCGCTGCTGCGTCACAAGCGGGCGGTGTCGCGCCTCGAGGAGCTCGCGAAGGGAACGACCTTCCACCGCATCCTGTATGACGACGCCCAGATGCTGCCGGGCGAAGCGGTCAAGCTCGTGCCCGACGAGAAGATCCGCCGCATCGTGCTCTGCTCGGGCAAGGTCTATTACGACCTCTACGAGGAGCGCGAGAAGCGCGGGATGGACGACATCTACCTGATGCGCATCGAGCAGCTCTATCCGGTGCCGCTCAAGGCGCTGGTGGCCGAGCTGTCGCGCTTCAAGAAGGCCGAAGTGGTGTGGTGCCAGGAAGAGCCCCGCAACATGGGTGCCTGGCACTTCATCGAGCCCTATCTGGAATGGGTGCTGAACCAGGTGAACGGTGCGAGCCGGCGTCCGCGTTACGTCGGCCGCGCCGCCTCCGCCGCGACCGCCACAGGTCTGATGTCGAAGCATCAGGCGCAGCTGAAGGCGTTCCTGGACGAAGCATTGAGCTGAACTTTTTCGAGCTGCGTTATGCGCCGCCTTGTGTGCAATGGCGCACTGGAGCGGGGCATCCGGCAAACCGTGGCGTCCGTCGTGAATGCGAACGTTTCGGCTTGCTGGATGGCCTGCTTTTCGCAGGCCGATGACACCTGAAAATTCCCGACCGCATTGGCGATCTCCTTAAGGAAAAGACCATGACTGAAATTCGTGTGCCGACCCTCGGCGAATCCGTCACCGAGGCCACCATCGGCCGCTGGTTCAAGAAGGCCGGCGATCCCGTCGCCGTCGACGAGCCCTTGGTGGAGCTCGAGACCGACAAGGTCACCATCGAAGTCCCGGCGCCGTCCGCGGGCACGCTGAGCGAGATCATCGCCGCAGATGGCACGACCGTTGCGGTCGGTGCGCTGCTCGGACAGATCACCGAGGGCACGGCCGGCGTCGCAAAGACGCCCGCCAAGCCGGCTGCCGCGCCCGCGCCTGCTCCCGCCGCGGCGGCTCCATCCGCCGCCCCGGCCGCGTCGAAAGCACCGCCGGCCGACTCGCCGCTCGCGCCCTCCGTGCGAAAGCTCTCGGCCGAGACCGGCATCGACGCCTCGACCGTTCCCGGCTCCGGCAAGGACGGCCGTGTCACCAAGGGCGACATGCTCGCCGCGATCGAGCGTGCGGCCTCGGCGCCGACCCCGGTCAACCAGCCGGCCGCAGCGGTCCAGGTTCGCGCACCCTCGCCGGCCGACGACGCAGCCCGCGAAGAGCGCGTCAAGATGACCCGGCTGCGCCAGACCATCGCGCGCCGCCTCAAGGACGTGCAGAACACCGCCGCCATGCTCACGACCTTCAACGAGGTCGACATGACCAACGTCATGGCGCTGCGTGCGCACTACAAGGATGCGTTCGAGAAGAAGCACGGCTCGAAGCTCGGCTTCATGGGCTTCTTCACCAAGGCCGTCGTGCAGGGGCTGAAGGACATCCCGGCCGTCAACGCCGAGATCGACGGCACCGACCTGATCTACAAGAACTACTACCACATCGGCGTCGCCGTCGGCACCGACAAGGGCCTCGTCGTGCCCGTGGTGCGCGACTGCGACAACAAGTCGATCGCGGAGATCGAGAAGGGCATCGCCGATTTCGGCCGCCGTGCCCGCGACGGCCAGCTCAAGATCGACGAGATGCAGGGCGGCACCTTCACCATCACGAACGGCGGCATCTACGGCTCGCTGATGTCGACCCCGATCCTGAACGCGCCGCAGTCGGGCATTCTCGGCATGCACAAGATCCAGGAGCGGCCGATGGTCGTCGGCGGCAAGATCGAGGTCCGCCCGATGATGTATCTGGCGCTGTCCTACGATCACCGCGTCATCGACGGCAAGGAAGCCGTGACCTTCCTTGTTCGCGTCAAGGAGAGCCTGGAAGATCCGGCGCGCCTGGTGCTCGATCTCTGATCGCTGATGCTCTGCGAGCGCCGTCGCCTTACGCGACGGCGCGTGTCGAACCATGGAGACGCGCGTGACGGATAAAGTCGTTGTCATCACCGGCGGCAGCCGCGGCATCGGGCGGGCGACCGCGATTGCGGCGGCCGCGCGCGGCTTTCGCGTCGTGGTCGGCTATGCCAGCAACAAGACCGCCGCCGACGAGGTGGTCGCCGAGATCGCGGCCAGCAACGGCAAGGCCATCGCGGTGAAATGCGACGTCGCCGAGGAAAGCGATATCCTGGCGCTGTTCAAGGCCGCGGACGCGTTCGGCACGCTCGGGGCGCTTGTCAACAATGGCGGTATTGTCGGGACCAGCGGCGTGCGCGTCGACGAGATGTCGGCCGAGCGCATCCAGCGCGTGATGGCGGTCAATGTCACCGGCTCCATCCTCTGCGCGCGAGAAGCGGTGAAGCGGATGTCGACCAGGCACGGCGGCCAGGGCGGCGTCATCGTCAATCTGTCGTCGGTTGCTGCCAAGCTCGGCGCGCCGAACACCTATGTCGACTATGCCGCGTCCAAGGGCGCGATCGATTCCTTCACCGTCGGCCTCGGCCATGAGGTTGCCGGCGAGGGCATTCGTGTCGCGGGCATCCGGCCCGGCCTGATCGACACCGAAATCCACGCTGCCGGCGGTGAGCCCGACCGCGCCCATCGTCTGGCCCATATGGTGCCTATGAAGCGCGTCGGTACTGCCGATGAAGTCGCCAATGCCATCGTCTGGCTGATGTCGGACGAGGCCTCCTACGTCACCTCAGCCATTCTCGATGTGTCCGGCGGACGCTGACGCGCCGCGCGGACGCTGACACATCCCTCAACGCTAAACTTACGGGACTTTCTCTCATGGCATACGATCTCGTCGTCATCGGCACCGGACCGGGCGGTTATGTCTGCGCGGTGCGTGCAGCGCAGCTCGGCATGAAAGTCGCCGTGGTGGAAAAGAACGCGACGCTCGGCGGCACCTGCCTCAATGTGGGCTGCATGCCGTCGAAGGCGCTGTTGCACGCCTCCGAAATGTTCGAGGAGGCCGGACACTCCTTCGCCAAGATGGGCGTCAGCGTTTCCGCGCCGAAGCTCGATTTGCCTGCGATGATGAACTTCAAGCAGCAGGGCATCGACGGCAACGTCAAGGGCGTCGAGTTCCTGATGAAGAAGAACAAGATCGACGTGCTCAAGGGCGCCGGCAAGATTCTCGGCACCGGCAAGGTCGAGATCTCCGCCGACGGCAAGTCGCAAGTGATCGAGACCAAGAGCATCGTGATCGCCACCGGCTCGGACATCGCGCGGCTCAAGGGCATCGAGATCGACGAGACGCGCATCGTGTCGTCGACCGGCGCGCTGTCGCTGGACAAGGTCCCCGGCAAGCTCTTGATCGTCGGCGCCGGCGTGATCGGCCTCGAGCTCGGCTCAGTGTGGAAGCGTCTCGGCGCCGAAGTCGTCGTCGTCGAATTCCTCGACCGCATCCTGCCCGGCATGGACGGGGAGATCGCCAAGCAATTCCAGCGCATCCTGGAGAAGCAGGGCTTTGCGTTCAAGCTGGGTGCCAAGGTCACGGGCGTGGACACCTCCGGCAAGGCGCTGAAGGCGACGGTCGAGCCCGCCGCCGGCGGCGCTGCCGAGACGCTGGAAGCCGATGTCGTTCTCGTCTGTATCGGCCGTGTGCCGTACACGGATGGGCTGGGCTTGAAGGAAGCCGGCGTTGCGCTCGACAATCGCGGCCGCGTGCAGATCGATCCGCACTTCGCCACCAGCGTGAAGGGCGTCTATGCCATCGGCGACGTCGTCGCGGGCCCGATGCTCGCGCACAAGGCCGAGGATGAAGGCGTCGCGGTTGCCGAGATCATCGCGGGGCAGGCCGGCCACGTGAACTACGATGTTATCCCAGGCGTCGTGTATACCACGCCGGAAGTATCCTCCGTCGGCAAGACCGAGGAGGAGCTGAAGCAGGCGGGCGTGGCTTATACGGTCGGAAAGTTTCCCTTTACCGCCAACGGCCGCTCCAAGGTCAACCAGACCACCGACGGCTTTGTGAAGATTCTCGCAGATGCGAAGACCGATCGCGTGCTCGGCGTGCACATTATCGGCATTGAGGCCGGCGAAATGATCCATGAGGCGGCCGTTCTCATGGAGTTTGGCGGCAGCGCGGAGGATCTCGCGCGCACCTGCCACGCGCACCCGACCCGCTCCGAGGCCATCAAGGAAGCCGCGCTTGCAGTCGGCAAGCGGGCCATCCATATGTAGGTGGCGCCCAGCGCCGAATCGGGCGGGAAACACATGCTACGCCGCCTGCTTCAACCGGTCTGGGTCCTGCTTGCGATCATCTTCCTGATCGAAGCCTGGCTGTGGGACCATCTCGAACCGATCGTCGCGCGGGTTGTCGCAATTGTCCCGCTCGCCCGGTTCAAGCAATGGCTGTCGGACCGCGTCGATGCGCTGTCGCCGGCGATGACGCTGATCGTGTTCGCCGTGCCCATCATCCCGCTGTTTCCGCTCAAGCTGGTCGGCCTGTGGCTGCTCACGCACGAATACTGGACCAGCGCGGTCTTCACCATCGTGTTCGCAAAGCTGCTCGGGGTCGGTGTCACCGCCTTCGTGTTCGACGTGACGCGCGACAAGCTGATGGAGATGCACTGGTTCGAGCGGCTTTATGATCTGGTGCTGAAGCTGCGTGCCAAGGCCGCCGAGCTGGTCGATCCGGTCAAGCGGCGCATCAAGGAGCTGATCGCCGGCAACGGCGAAGGCTGGTCCTCACGAACCCTCCGCCTGATCCAGCGTTTTCGCAAGAGCGTGCACGAAGCGCGTTGAGCGTCGACGCAATGAGCGTCGCGTAGCCCGGATGAGCAAAGCGATATCCGGGATTCCTTATTGTGGCTCCCCGCATGTCGCTGCGCTCATGCGGGTTACGAGCCTCAATGCAGATGCAGCAGATGCGGCGACCATGCGCCGAGCACGGTCATTCCAAGTCCGGCAAGCGACAGCAGGCCCGCGATCCAGGCGAGCGGTAGCATGCCGGTGATGATCGTCGCCGAGGCCAGGACGATGCCGATCTGGAAGGCTGCCGACGCCAGCTCGAAGTGATGATATTTCGCAGTCGCCTCGTCGCGTTCATGCTCGGCGTGCTTGGCCTTTTCGGCCAGCTGCTCGGTGCCTTCGCCGGTCTCGGGCTCGGAGCGGTAACGCTGCGCGGTCTTCTGCCAGTCCTCGATCTGCTTCTGCACGGCCACCTTGTTGGCCTCGTCGCTCGCCGCGCCGAGGATGAGCTTGCCCTGGTCGGCCATGGTCTGCACCACGGTGCGGCGGATGCTCTTGGCCTGGAAGAAGGCCCAGAGGTTGGAGGCCTCGACGTTCTTGCTGATCGATTCGGTCTGGGCGCCCTTGCCGAGCGTCTCGGAGATCGCCAGGAACAGCGCCAGGACCGCGATCAGGAGCGCGATCTTCTTGTTCGAGCCGGACGCGTGTTCGGCGTGCTCGGCATGCTCCATGCTTTCATGTGCGCTCATAAATTCCTCCTGGCTCGGTTCCCCACGATTGACCGAACCGCGGGCGCCGCGCAAGAGGCATGCGCGCCGCGAGGCTTGCTATGACAGCTTCATGTCAGCATCAGCGCCGCGGATGCGCGCTGGCATAGACTTCCAGCAGCCGCTCGGCATCGATGCCGGTATAGATCTGCGTGGTCGAGAGCGAGGCATGGCCGAGCAATTCCTGGATCGCGCGCAAATCGCCGCCGCGCGACAACAGATGCGTGGCGAAGGAATGCCGGAGCGCGTGCGGCGTGGCGCTGTCGGGCAGGCCGAGCGCGCCGCGCAGCCGCTCCATCGCGAGCTGGATGATGCGCGGGCTCAACGGCCCGCCGCGTGCGCCGACGAAGATCGGGCCTTCGGCCGGCAGCGGATACGGGCACATCGCGACATACTCCTGCACCAGTTCGAGCACGTTCTGGAGCACCGGCACCATGCGGGTCTTGTTGCCTTTGCCTGTCACGATCAGCACGTCGCCTTCACCGGGACGCGGCACCTCGCGGCGCGTCAGCCCCAGCGCTTCGGAGATGCGCAGGCCCGAGCCGTAGAGGAGTGCCATCACCGCGGCATCGCGCGCCAAAATCCAGGTCTCGCGATCCTCGCCGGCGCGCTCGTCGGCGTCCGCAAGACGTTTGGCCGACGCCATCGGCAACGGCTTTGGCAGGCTCCTTGCGACTTTCGGCGCGCGGATCGCCGAGAGCGCGCCGACCTTGCCCTTGCCTTCGCGCTCGAGGAAGCGGCCGAACGAACGCAGGCCCGCCAGTGCGCGCATCAGCGAGCGCCCGGCAATATCGTCGGCGCGGCGCATCGCCATGAAGGCCCTGATATCGGTGGCCTCCAGTGCGGCGAAACGCTTCAGCGTCACACGCTCGCCCCAATGGCCGCAGAGGAAATTCAGGCACTGCCGCAGATCGCGGGCATAGGCTTCCAGCGTCTTCGGCGACAGCCGCCGCTCCGCGCCGAGATGCGACAGCCAGCGCGTCATCTCCTGCGCGATGTCAGGATCGGCGCTGGCGAGCTCGATCTGTGGGGCGGCCGCTTTGCTCATGCGCTCTGGACGTGGTGATTCCACTCAGTATATCGCATCACACTCGTTTATCGTTCGCTAAGGCCGCCTCAGGGCGCTAGCCTTGAAGCCCCCAGGTTCCGATTCCCCTCCATGGACCACACGTCGCGCAGCAACGCCGTCTCCGCCAACGCGACCCGCATGGTCGACGTGCTGGTGCCGGTCGCGCTCGACCAGACCTATTCGTACAAGGTGCCGCGTGGGATGGAGCTGAAGGCGGGCGACATTATTGGCGTGCCGCTCGGCCCGCGCGAGGTGCTCGCCGTGGTTTGGGCCGAAAACGCCAATCCGGATCCGCGCCTGCACAACCGCCTCAAGGAGGTCAGCGAAAAGCTCGACATCCCGCCGCTGAAGCCCGAGCTGCGTGCAGTCGTGGACTGGATCGCCAATTACACGCTGAGCCCGCGCGGCATGGTGCTGCGCATGTGCCTGCGGATGGGCGAGAACCTCGGCCCCGAGCGGGTGCGCGCCGGCGTGCGCCTGACCGGCGATCTCCCGCGGCGACTGACGCCGGCGCGGCAGCGCCTGATCGAGGTGCTGTCGGACCGGCTGCTGCACGGCAAGTCCGAGGCGGCCAAGGAGGCCGGCGTTTCGGCCGGCGTGATCGACGGCCTCGTCGACGAAGGCACGCTCACGGTCGAGCCGATGCCGCCGCCTCCACCGCCGCCGGCGCCCGATCCGGATTTCAGCCGGCCGGATTTTTCGCCGCTCCAGCGCGCCGGAGTCGATGCGATGCGCGCGCTCGCGGCCAACGGCAGCTTTCACGTCGCGCTGCTCGACGGTGTCACCGGCTCGGGCAAGACCGAGGTTTACTTCGAAGCCGTGGCCGAGGCGATCCGCCGCGGAAAACAGTCGCTGATCCTGATGCCGGAGATCGCGCTCACCGGCCAGTTTCTCGATCGCTTCGCGCAGCGTTTTGGCGTGCGTCCCTTGGAATGGCATTCCGAGCTGACGCCGCGCACCCGCGCACGCAATTGGGCGGCGATCTCCGAGGGCAGCGCGCCGGTCGTGGTCGGCGCGCGCTCGGCGCTGTTTCTACCCTACGCCAATCTCGGCCTCATCGTGGTCGATGAAGAGCACGACCAGGCCTACAAGCAGGACGAAGGCGTGCATTATCACGCCCGCGACATGGCGGTGGTGCGCGCGCATATCGCGAAGGTTCCGATCGTGCTGGCATCGGCGACGCCGTCGGTCGAATCCGAGGTCAATGCGCGCAAGAACCGCTATCAGCGCATCGCGCTGCCGTCACGCTTCGGCGGCCAGCACATGCCGCATATCGAGGCCATCGACATGCGCCGCGAGCCGCCGGCGCGCGGCCGCTTCATCTCGCCGCGGCTGGCGTCCGAGATCAGGACCGCGATCGAGCGGCGCGAGCAGGCGCTATTGTTCCTCAATCGCCGCGGCTATGCGCCGTTGACGCTGTGCCGCGCCTGCGGCCATCGCTTTGCCTGCACCATCTGCGATGCCTGGTTGGTCGATCACCGCTTCCGCCAGCGCCTCGTCTGTCACCATTGCGGCTTCTCGATGCCGCGTCCGCAAACCTGCCCGCATTGCGCGGCGGAGGAATCGCTGGTCGCGGTCGGGCCCGGCGTCGAGCGCTTGCAGGAAGAGGCGGCCGCGCTGTTCCCGGAGGCGCGCACCATGGTGCTGTCGAGCGATCTCATCACCTCGATCGAGACGATGCGCTCCGAGCTGAATGACATCGCGGAGGGCCGCGTCGACGTCATCATCGGCACCCAGCTCGTCGCCAAGGGCCACAATTTCCCGCGGCTCAATCTTGTCGGCGTGGTCGATGCGGATCTCGGCCTGTCCAATGGCGATCCGCGCGCCTCCGAGCGCACCTGGCAATTGCTCAACCAGGTGATCGGCCGCGCCGGGCGCGAGCAGGGCCGCGGCGTCGGCTATCTCCAGACCCACCAGCCCGACCATCCCGTGATGAAGGCGCTGATCGCCTGCGACCGTGAAGCGTTCTACGACAGCGAGATCGATTTGCGCGAACGCACGCTGTATCCGCCGTTCGGGCGGCTCGCGAGCCTGATCATTTCCGCCGGCGACCGGCCGAGCGCCGAAGGCTTCGGCCGCCACCTCGTTGCGCTCGCGCCGCGCGACGAGCGGGTGGTGGTGCTGGGCCCAGCGGAAGCCCCGCTCGCCGTCATCAAGGGCCGCTACCGCTTCCGCATCCTGGTGAAATCGGCGCGCGGCTTCGACCTGTCGGATTATCTGCGCAACTGGCTTGCCGTATGCCCGAAGCCGAAGGGCAATCAAAAGCTCGAGGTCGACGTCGATCCGCAGAGCTTTTTGTAGCCGCTGTCATTCCGGGGCGCGACGAAGTCGCGAACCCGGAATCCATTCATCCACCGACCCTGCTGTTCGATGGATTCCGGGCTCGCGCTGCGCGCGCCCCGGAATGACGAAGCCCGCCGTCCCCCAAGACGGCGGGCTTGTTTCACGCGTCGCGCGCTTTAGGAGACGACTTCCGCGGTGACGCGGCCGACGCCGGCGCCGGTGAGGCCGATAGCGCGGGCAGCGCCCGTGGAGAGGTCGAGGACACGGCCGCGAACGAACGGGCCACGGTCGTTGATGGTGACGATGACGCTGGAGCCGCCATGGGTGACCCGCAGCTTGGTGCCGAACGGCAGCGAACGGTGCGCCGCGGTCATGGCGTTCTGGTTGAAGCGCTGGCCCGAGGCAGTCCTGCTGCCGGACTCGTTCCCGTAAAAGGAAGCCATGCCGGAGAAGGCACGTCCGGTGCCCTGCGACGGCGTCATCGACGCATTGGCGTTACGCCAATCGGAGGACGTGTTGGCATCGTTCTGGGCCTGGTGGCGGTGATGATGGTGGGAATACCGATGGTGATGCCGGGATTTGGCGGAAGCTTCGGTGGCAGTTCCCCCGATGAGAAGAGTTGCGGCAACAAAAGCGATCGCCGTACGCGGCCGGGTCACTGAGCCCAGCGTCTTCAAACAAAGCATATATTGGTTCCTAAGCTAGTATTGCCACATATGTGGCAAGTGGAGCCCCCGTAAGTTTGCGAGCGGGACCGCGTTTCGATTCCTAATGAGGCGTGAATTGGGCAGTAAATCCGTTCTGTGTCGCCGTGTAATATCTTGTTACCGGCGGAGATATTCGGCCGACATTCCGTAATATTGGAATTTAACGATTCGTTAACCTCTAAATTACTCGCGAATACTGTAAAACGAAGTCATCGCTTTCCGCATTTAGAATTCGGAAGTATTCGGCGAGTGAAGCTGGATGCGCCGGAATCACGCCTCAGCGATCCGTGTTCATGGCCGCTATGCGCTGAGGGCAGGAACCAATGGCCGGCATCGGCTCGGGGGTGGGCTTAGGGGCTGTGGCAATTCCGCGGCATGGCAGGTCGTCGTCGCGTCGTCGTGGAGTGCGACGAACTGGCGACAGAACGTCATGCCTTTAATTTGGCGTCATGTTGCACGTGCGCGCCTGCTATGTTAGCAAAGCCGCGATTTTAACGAGCCCGGCACTTCCGTGCGGGGTCGAAAATCGAAGTCCCGCTTGAATTCCAAGGGCTTGGATCGCTAGGCGCCGCTTTGTGGCGACGGTTTTTCCCTTGCGAGTTTGACAGCAAAAAGAGCACGTCTGTGGCTGCAGAAGATACGTCCGTTTCCGGTGTGTCGGGCCGTTATGCAACGGCCTTGTTTGAACTGGCCCGCGACCAGAAAGTGGTCGACGAGGTCAAAGCCGATCTCGAAAAATTCGAGGGCATGCTGAACGAAAGCGCCGATCTGAAGCGCCTCGTCCGCAGCCCTGTGTTCGCGGCCGATGCCCAGTCCAGGGCCCTCTCGGCCGTTTTGGACAAGGCGGGCATCGCCGGCATCTCCGCCAATTTCCTGAAAGTGCTGACCGCCAACCGCCGCCTGTTCGCGGTGGCTGACGTCATCCGCGCCTATCGCGCCCTGGTCGCCAGGTTCAAGGGCGAGGCGACGGCCGACGTCACCGTGGCGGAGGCGCTCTCGGACAAGAATCTCGACGCCCTCAAGGTTGCCCTGAAGTCGGTGACCGGCAAGGACGTCGCGCTCAACGTGAAGATCGATCCCTCGATCATCGGTGGCCTCGTGGTCAAGCTTGGCAGCCGGATGATCGATAGCTCGCTTCGCACCAAACTCAATTCGATCAAGCACGCGATGAAAGAGGCAGGCTGATGGACATCCGCGCCGCGGAAATTTCCGCGATCCTCAAGGACCAGATCAAGAATTTCGGCCAGGAAGCTGAAGTCTCCGAAGTCGGACAGGTGCTGTCCGTCGGCGACGGTATCGCCCGCGTTTACGGTCTGGATAACGTCCAGGCCGGTGAAATGGTCGAGTTCGAGAACGGCACCCGCGGCATGGCGCTGAACCTCGAGACCGACAACGTCGGTATCGTCATTTTCGGCGCCGACCGCGAGATCAAGGAAGGCCAGACCGTCAAGCGCACCCGCGCCATCGTGGACGCGCCGGTCGGCAAGGGCCTGCTCGGCCGCGTCGTCGACGCGCTCGGCAACCCCATCGACGGCAAGGGCCCGATCCAGGCCGACAAGCGCATGCGCGTCGACGTCAAGGCGCCCGGCATCATTCCGCGCAAATCGGTGAACGAGCCGATGGCGACCGGCCTCAAGGCGATCGACGCCCTGATCCCGATCGGCCGCGGCCAGCGCGAGCTGATCATCGGCGACCGTCAGACCGGCAAGACCGCGATCGCGCTCGACACCATTCTCAACCAGAAGCCGCTCAACGCGCAGCCGGACGAGAACATCAAGCTGTATTGCGTCTACGTCGCGATCGGCCAGAAGCGCTCGACCGTTGCCCAGTTCGTGAAGGTGCTGGAAGAGCAGGGCGCGCTCGAATATTCGATCATCGTCGCCGCCACCGCGTCGGATCCGGCACCGATGCAGTACATCGCGCCGTTCACCGGCTGCACCATGGGCGAGTACTTCCGCGACAACGGCATGCACGCCGTCATCATCTATGACGATTTGTCCAAGCAGGCCGTCGCCTACCGCCAGATGTCGCTCCTGCTGCGCCGCCCGCCGGGCCGCGAAGCCTATCCGGGCGACGTGTTCTATCTGCATTCCCGCCTGCTCGAGCGCGCGGCGAAGCTGAACAAGGACCAGGGCTCGGGCTCGCTGACGGCGCTGCCGGTCATCGAAACCCAGGCCAACGACGTGTCGGCCTACATTCCGACCAACGTCATCTCGATCACCGACGGCCAGATCTTCCTCGAAACCGACCTGTTCTTCCAGGGCATCCGCCCCGCGGTGAACGTCGGTCTGTCGGTGTCGCGCGTCGGCTCCTCGGCGCAGACCAAGGCCACCAAGAAGGTCGCCGGCAAGATCAAGGGCGAGCTGGCGCAGTACCGCGAAATGGCGGCGTTCGCGCAGTTCGGCTCCGACCTCGACGCCTCGACCCAGCGCCTGCTCAACCGCGGCTCGCGTCTCACCGAGCTCCTGAAGCAGCCGCAGTTCGCGCCGCTGAAGATGGAAGAGCAGGTCTGCGTGATCTGGGCCGGCACCAACGGCTATCTCGATCCGCTTCCGGTCAACAAGGTGCGCGCGTTCGAGGACGGTCTGTTGTCGCTGCTGCGCGGCAAGAACGTCGATATCCTCAACGCGATCCGCGATAGCCGCGATCTCTCCGACGACAGTGCCGCCAAGCTGAAGTCGGTGGTCGAAGGTTTCGCCAAGAGCTTCGCATAAGAGAACGGTCGCAAGGCCGGGCTTCGTGTCCCGGCCTTCCGTGCCTCACTGCATGGAAACGAAGACGTGGATGCCCGGGACACGCCCGGGCATGACGACTGGGATAGGCTAGCGGCTTGATCCAAGGGGTCGAACCGCCGGGGTGAACGAAGAATGGCGTCACTTAAAGACATGCGCGTCCGCATCGCCTCCACCAAGGCGACGCAGAAGATCACCAAGGCCATGCAGATGGTCGCGGCGTCCCGGTTGCGCCGCGCCCAGCAGGCGGCCGAGGCGGCGCGGCCATATGCCGACAAGATGAGCGCGGTGATCTCCAACATCGCCAGCGCTGCCGCCGGTTCGCCCGGCGCTCCGGTGCTGCTGGGCGGCACCGGCAAGGATCAGGTTCACCTGCTGCTGGTCTGCACCGGCGAGCGTGGTCTGTCCGGCGCCTTCAACTCCTCGATCGTGCGTCTCGCGCGCGAGCGCGCCCAGGCGCTGATCGCGCAGGGCAAGGAAGTCAAATTCTTCTGCGTCGGTCGCAAGGGCTACGAGCAGCTCCGCCGCCTGTACGACAAGCAGATCATCGAGCACCTCGACCTGCGCGGCGTTCGTCAGCTCGGCTTCCTCAACGCCGAGGACATCGCCAAGAAGGTCTTGGCCCGCTTCGACAACGGCGAATTCGACGTCTGCACGCTGTTCTACGCGCAGTTCAAGTCGGTGATCGCCCAGGTCCCGACCGCGCAGCAGATCATTCCGTTGACCGTGGAAGAAAAGGCGGCGAACGCGCCGTCGACGTCCTACGACTACGAGCCGGAGGAAGACGAACTCCTCTCCGGCCTGTTGCCGCGGAATATCGCGGTGCAGATTTTCCGCGCGCTGCTGGAAAACAACGCCTCGTTCTACGGCGCGCAGATGAGCTCGATGGACAACGCCACCCGCAACGCGGGCGAAATGATCCGCAAGCAAACCCAGATCTACAACCGAACCCGTCAAGCCCAGATCACCAAGGAGCTGATCGAGATCATCTCCGGCGCCGAGGCGGTCTGACGCACGAACCAAACGACGGTCGTTCAAGTAAAGAATTTCGAAGGAGAGCTTCATGGCTACAGCAGCTACCCAGGTCGGTCGTGTCACCCAGGTCATGGGCGCCGTCGTCGACGTTCAGTTCGAAGGCCATCTGCCGGCCATTCTGAATTCGTTGGAAACCAGGAACGGCAACATCCGCCTCGTGCTGGAAGTTGCGCAGCATCTCGGTGAGTCTACCGTGCGCACGATCGCGATGGACGTGACCGAAGGTCTGGTCCGCGGCCAGGAAGTGACCGACACCGGTCAGCCGATCTCGGTTCCCGTCGGCGCGGGCACGCTCGGCCGCATCATGAACGTGATCGGCGAGCCGATCGACGAAGCCGGCCCGATCCAGTCCGAAGGCATGCGCGCCATCCACCAGGAAGCGCCGAGCTACACCGACCAGTCGACCGAAGCTGAAATTCTCGTCACAGGCATCAAGGTCGTCGACTTGCTCGCGCCCTACGCCAAGGGCGGCAAGATCGGCCTGTTCGGCGGCGCCGGCGTCGGCAAGACCGTGCTGATTCAGGAGCTGATCAACAACGTCGCGAAGGCCCACGGTGGTTACTCCGTGTTCGCCGGCGTCGGTGAGCGTACCCGCGAGGGCAACGACCTCTATCACGAGTTCATCGAGTCCAAGGTCAACGCCGATCCGCACAATCCGGATCCGAGCGTCAAGTCGAAGTGCGCGCTGGTGTTCGGCCAGATGAACGAGCCGCCCGGCGCCCGCGCCCGAGTCGGCCTCACCGGTCTGACCGTCGCCGAGCACTTCCGCGACCAGGGCCAGGACGTGCTGTTCTTCGTCGACAACATCTTCCGCTTCACCCAGGCCGGTTCTGAAGTGTCGGCGCTGCTCGGTCGTATCCCGAGCGCCGTGGGTTACCAGCCGACGCTTGCCACCGACATGGGCGCGCTGCAGGAGCGCATCACCACCACGCAGAAGGGTTCGATCACTTCGGTGCAGGCCATTTACGTTCCGGCCGACGACTTGACCGACCCGGCGCCCGCGACCTCGTTCGCGCATTTGGACGCCACCACGGTGTTGAACCGCGCGATCTCGGAAAAGGGCATCTATCCGGCGGTGGATCCGCTCGACTCGACCTCGCGCATGCTCTCGCCGCTCGTCGTCGGCCAGGAGCATTACGACACCGCGCGTCAGGTCCAGCAGGTGCTGCAGCGCTACAAGTCGCTGCAGGACATCATCGCCATTCTCGGCATGGACGAGCTTTCGGAAGAGGACAAGCTGACGGTGGCCCGCGCCCGCAAGATCGAGCGCTTCCTGTCGCAGCCGTTCCACGTCGCCGAAATCTTCACCGGCTCGCCCGGCAAGTTCGTCGACCTCGCGGACACCATCAAGGGCTTCCGCGGCCTCTGCGAAGGCAAGTACGATCACCTGCCGGAAGCCGCCTTCTACATGGTCGGCACCATCGAAGAGGCGATCGAGAAGGGCAAGAAGCTGGCGGCCGAGGCGGCCTAAGCTGCGAAGGGCGAGCAGGGAGTAGCGAATAGTCGCGCTGCTCCCGCTCCATTCGCAATTCGCTACTCACCATTCGCAGGTTTCCAATGGCCACCTTCCACTTCGATCTCGTCTCGCCGGAAAAGCTCGCCTTCTCGGGCGAGGTCGACCAGGTCGATATCCCCGGCGTCGAAGGTGATTTCGGCGTGCTGGCGGGACACGCTCCGGTCGTGGCCGCGATCCGGCCCGGCATTCTCACCGTGACCACCGGCGGCAAGCACGAGAAGATCATCGTGCTCGGCGGTATCGCCGAAGTTTCCGACAAGGGCCTGACGGTACTCGCCGACGTCGCGACCTCGCTGGCCGAGCTCGATCGCGCCCAGTTCGCCGCGACTATCTCGGAGATGGAAGAGGGATTGAAGGAGCACGAAGGCAACGAGCTCGATCAAGCCATCGCGCGGCTCGACCACTTCAAGAGCATCCAGCAGCAGCTCAGCAGCACGGCTATGCACTAAGCCCCGGTGCATCGCGCCGGGGCCCGAACTGAAAATTCCTGAATAAGTTCAGCGCTCGTCACGGAAGTGGCGGGCGCTGAAACTTTGTTGCACCGCGCCGCCGATCGCGCCATTCTGCACTCGCGAACTTTGTTCCGGGGGCCGGCCGCAAAATGAAACGCAAGATCGCAGCGATTTTCGCAGCCGATATTGCCGGCTATTCACGACTGGTCGCGGAAGACGAAGAGGAGACGCTGCGGCGTCTCGCCTCCTATCGCGAGGTTGTCGACGATTTCATTGCCAAGGCGGGCGGACGCATCTTCAACACTGCGGGTGACGCCGTGCTCGCGGAATTTCCAAGCGCAGTCGATGCGGTGCGCTGCGCGATCGACATTCAGGAATCCCTGCGAACCCGCAACATGGCCTATCCGCCAAGCCGGCAGATGTCGTTCCGCATCGGCATCACCATCGGCGACGTGGTCGAGCGCGACGGCGATCTGCTCGGTGACGGCGTCAACATCGCCGCCCGGCTCGAGGGCCTCGCCGAGGTCGGCGGCATCTGCGTCTCCCGCGCCGTGCACGAGCAGGTCGCCAACAAGCTGTCGGTGCAGTTCGCCGATATCGGCGCGCAGGAGGTCAAGAACATCCCGACGCCGGTGCACGCCTACATGGTGGCAATGCGGCGCGGGGACGGCAGCTACGCGACGCCGCAGATCAAGAAGATGGCGAAGGCCGCGGCCGCGCCGAACTGGATGTGGCCGCTGGTGGTCGGTGTCGTCTCCGTCGTCGCCATCGGCGTCGGTGGCTTCCTCTATTTCACCAAGCTCGAGACCACCAGGGCGCCGGCGGTTGCAGCGATTGCGCCAAGCTCTGCATCAAGTCCGATGCCCAGCGCGGCTGCGGCAGCAGCGCCAAGCCCGTCAGCCACCATGGCAGCGAAAGCGCCGATGCCCATGCCGGCACCATCGGCTTCACCGATGGCCGGCAAGTTTCCCGCCGACAGCGTCCCCTTTATCAACGAGCGCATCCGCAACTACCTGGCTGGCGACTATTCCGCTGCCGGCAACTACAAGGCGTTCGCGCTCAATGTCGGCGGGTTCACCGGCGCGTCGTTGAATCAGCCGAACGAGGAAGCCGCGCGCAACGCCGCACTCGATCAGTGTCAGAAGCGCGCCGATGCCGCGCAGTCGCCGCGGCGCTGCGAGCTCTATGCGGTCGGCAACAACATTGTCTACACGCACGGCAAGCCGCCGATGCCGCCGCAACCGTTCATCCGGCATGATGCCATGACCGAGCGTGCCTTTGCCTCCAAAGACTTTCCGATGGTGCGCGATCCCGCGAAAGTCCGCCTCGAGAACATGTTCGTGCCCGCTGCAAAATCCCGCGCGGTCGCGCTCGGCCCGGGCGGTCAATATTTCATGGTGATGGGCGCATCATCCGCCGACGATGCCGCGCGGCGTTCGCTGGAATCGTGCGGCGCGATCGCCGGCGTCGCTTGCCTGGTCGTTGCGGTCGACGAGAATTTCGTCGTGCCGATCCCGATCCTGCTGAGGATCACCGGCTTCTTCCACGCGGCGTCCAACGCCTCGATCGTCGCAGATGCGCGCGACGAGGTCGTGCGCAAGCTCGCCGACGGCATGGGCTGGAACGCCGTCGCGGTCGGCACCGCGGGCCGGCCGGGCCTCGGCCTCAAGGCCGCGGACGAGCAGACCGCCGTCAATTCCGCGCTCGCCGACTGCGCCAAGCGCGACAGCGACTGCCACGTCATCGCGATCGGCCCGTTCACGGTGGGACCGATCAATTAGGCTCGCGCAAATTTCCGGCGAAAGTTCTCTAATGATTTCAACCCCGTTCTACTGTGCATGGGGTTGTTTTCGCGTTTTTAGTTGGCGAAGGGCGCAAACTGCTGCGCCACTGCGCTGTAGACGTGGCGGCGGAACGGCACCACGACATCGGGGACGCGGTCGAGCCGCTCCCAGCGCCAAGCGTCGAACTCGGCGGGCTGCCCGTTGCGCGGCGTCAGCGGATCGATCTCGTCATCCTTGCCGGTGAAGCGCAGCGCGAACCATTTCTGGAGCTGACCGCGGAATTTCGCCAGCCGATGCGTCTGCGGCCCGTCATAGGGCGGAAATTCGTAAGTCAGCCAGTCGGTCTCGCCGAGATAGGTTGCGCTCTTGACGCTGGTCTCTTCCCAGAGCTCGCGCAGCGCGGCATCGCGCAAATCCTCGCCCTCGTCGACGCCGCCCTGCGGCATCTGCCAGTCGAGGCCCGGCAGGATGATCTCGGGTCCGTCGCCCTTGAAGCGGTGCCCGATCAGCACGCGGCCATCGGCGTTGAACAGCGCGATTCCGACATTGGGACGGTAAGGCTTTTCATGGGTCACGCGTGGATCTCTCGTCGTCATTTCAGGCGATGCATTAGCATCAAGCTGGAATGGCGACCTGAACTAATCCCGCGCCAGCGCGGAAAATTCCTTCACCACGCGCTCGTAGACCGGACGCTTGAACGGGATGATCAGCCCGGTCAGGTTCTTCATCGGTTCCCAGCGCCAGCTCACGAACTCGGCCTTGTGGCCGCCGCCGGGCTTTTCGACGTTGATCTCGCTGTCCTTGCCGGTGAAGCGGACCGCGAACCATTTCTGGCGCTGGCCGCGGTAGCGGCCCTTCCAGGCGCGCCCGGCAACCGTGCGCGGAATGTCGTAAGTGAGCCAGTCCGGAACCTCGCCGAGCCGCTCGACCGAGCGCACGCTGGTCTCCTCATAGAGCTCGCGCTTGGCGGCCTCCCAATTATCCTCGCCGGGATCGACGCCGCCCTGCGGCATCTGCCAGACATGGGTGTCGTCGACATGCTCGATGCCGCCGGCACGCCGGCCGATGAACACCAGTCCGTCCTTGTTGAGCAACATCACGCCGACGCAGGTCCGGTAGGGCAGATCCTCGTAACGCGCCATTCCGCCAGACCTCTCGCATGCCGTCGGTAAGGCTGAAGCAGGCCCCGCGGGCCTGTGCCGTACCAATCCGTTGATTTAGCTGGATTTTGATTTCAGCATCGCGGTTGTCAATGGCACCAAAAGGATACCTCGGTCGCCCAATGTCTTGGTCCAGACGCCGATGCGCTCGATCGAGACCGGAAGGGCGGAGGCGGTGCCCACGGCCACGCCGCGCTCGCGTGCCGCCGCTTCGAGCTTGGTCAGGGCGCGGTCGATCTCCGCCGGGGTCGGCACTGCGTCGATCGCGATATCGCCCTTGCCGAACGGCATCGCCAGGCTGCCGGCGGCCTGCGGTGCGATGCTGCGGGGCGATGAGCCGTCGTCGAAGAAGCCGAGGCCGCGCTTGGCCGCCTCGCGAATGATCGGCTGCATCGCCGGCTCCGTTGCGATGAAGCGGGCACCCATGAAATTGGTGAGGCCGGCATAGCCCTGGATCCGGCTCAGATGCCAGTACAGGCGGTCCATGTTCTGGTCGGCACTCAGCGAGGTCAGCAGCGTCTGCGGTCCCGGATCGTTGTCTGGGAAGTCGTAGGGCTCCATCGGAATCTGGAGGAAGATCTCGTGGCGCTGGGCGCGGGCGCGCTCGGCGAGTTTTCCTGGATCGGAACCATAGGGTGTGAAGGCCAGCGTCACCGCCGGTGGCAGCCGCATGATGGCATCGGTGGTCTTGGCGGCGCCGACGCCGAGGCCGCCGATCAGGATCGCGACCACCGGCATCTTGGCGGCCTTGGCGCGATCGGCATCCGCCGCATAGACGTTGAACGGCTTCAGATCCCCGGACATCGCGGGGATCATGCCGTAGCGCGATTTCTCAAGGAGTTTTGGGTCGATCCCGGCCATGACTGGCGGCGGTGCGGAGGCCGAGGCCGCCTCGCTTTTGCCGGCGGCATCGCCGCCGATCACCACGTCGTGGCGGGTGCCGGTGGAACCGTCGATCATGGTGACGGTCTTCTGCTCGCCCGCCTGCTTCGGTGCGTCCCTGGTCTCTTGCTTGCTTTCCTGCTTGCTGTCCTGGCCGTGGCTGGCGGCGGCCGGCTTGTCGTCGCCGGTCTTGTCTGCGGCACTGGGCTCGCGGATCGCGAGCCGCGTCATCGGCTCGCCGCCGAGCGGATCCTTGTTGAAGATGGCGAAGCCGGCAAAGGTGACCAGGAACAGGCCGAGCAGGACTGCGAGCAGCTGCATGGCCGTGAACGGCAGCCGCAGCCGGCGCTTCCGGCGCGGCTTGTCCCGTCCGAGCGGGGCGCTCAGATCATCGGCCGTTTCAGTCATGCGCGATCCCGAATCACTCGAGATGACGATACCACGCCGGGGTCAAGCGGCGGCAGGCCGGGATAGGCCGGGGATATCAGGAGCTCCAAGCAAAAAGGGCGGCTCCGGGAGCCGCCCTTTTCGTCAGATCGCGATGCGCCGACTTAGTTCGCCGCTTTGGGCTTGTCGGTCGTGGCCTTGTCGCCGCCCGGGGTGGGCGCTGCGGAGGCGCTGTTCTTGATGCCGTGGAGCAAATCGTCGGCGAGCTTGAGCGCCTTGTCGTCCTTGGCGTCCGGCGGAACGTAGGACTGCGAGCCGGTCTTCTCGTCGCCGTCGTTCTTGAGATGGCCGCGCAGCGAAGCTTCGCCCTTGGTGTCGGTGCGCGACTTCAGCTCGTCCGGCACGTCCTGCAGCACTTCGATGTCGGGCACGATGCCCTTGGCCTGGATCGACTTGCCCGACGGCGTGTAGTAGCGCGCCGTGGTCAGACGCAGCGCGCCGTTGCCGGAGCCGAGCGGAATGATGGTCTGCACCGAGCCCTTGCCGAACGAACGCGTGCCGACGATGGTCGCGCGCTTGTGGTCCTGCAGCGCGCCGGCGACGATCTCCGACGCCGAAGCCGAGCCGCCATTGACCAGCACGATCACCGGCTTGCCCTTGGTGAGGTCGCCCGTATGCGCGGTACGGCGCTGGGTCTCCTCGGCATTGCGGCCGCGGGTCGAGACGATCTCGCCCTTCTCCAGGAAGGAGTCGGAGACGGTGACCGCTTCCTCGAGCAGGCCGCCCGGGTTGTTGCGGAGGTCGATGACGTAGCCCTTCAGCTTGTCGCCGATCTGATTCGAGAGGTTGGCGACCTCGCGCTTCAGGCCTTCGGTGGTCTGCTCGTTGAAGGTGGTGATGCGGATATAGGCGATGTCGTCGGCCTCGATGCGGGCGCGCACCGAACGGACGCGGATGTTGTCGCGCACCAGCGTGACGTCGATCGGATTGTCCTGGCCCTTGCGGATGATCTTGAGCTTGATCTTGGTGTTGACGGGGCCGCGCATCTTCTCGACCGCCTGGTTCAGGGTCAGGCCCTGCACCGCTTCGTCGTCCAGATTGGTGATGATGTCGTTGGCCATGACGCCGGCCCGCGAGGCCGGGGTGTCGTCGATCGGGGAGACCACCTTGATCAGGCCGTCTTCCATCGTGACTTCGATGCCGAGGCCGCCGAACTCACCGCGGGTCTGCACCTGCATGTCGCGGAAGCTCTTGGCGTCCATGTAGCTCGAATGCGGATCGAGACCGGTGAGCATGCCGCTGATCGCGGATTCGATCAGCTTGGTGTCGTCGGGCTTCTCGACATAGTCCGAGCGGACGCGCTCGAAGACGTCGCCGAACAAATTGAGCTGGCGATAGGTGTCCGCGGTGGCGGCTCGCGCGCTGGAGCCCATGAAGACTGCGCGCGGTTGCGTCACGAACAGCGTCAGCGCCGCACCGGTGGCCGCGCTGAGGAGGATAACTGAAGTCTTGCGCATCATCCGCGAACCTTCTCGCCTTCATTTGCGGCCCACCATGGGCCTGGATCGATTGGAGTGCCGTCTTTGCGGAACTCGACATAGAGCACAGGTTGACTCGCGTTCGTGGCGAGAATGGAGGCGACTTGAGAAGTCGACCCCATGGTCGCGACAGGCTCCCCCGTGAGCACAAACTGACCGATGTTGACCGAAATGCGCTCCATCCCGGCGATCAGCACATGATACCCGCCCCCGGCATTGAGGATCAAGAGTTGTCCATAGCTGCGGAAGGGGCCGGCATAGACTACCCAGCCATCACACGGCGTCGTGACCTGGGAGCCGGGCCGGGTCGCCAGCGAAATGCCCTTCTGGACCCCGCCGAGCCCGTCCGAACCGCCGAAATCCCTGATCTTGTTACCGTTAACCGGAAGAGGCAGCAGACCCTTGGCCGCGGCAAAGGCCATCGCGGGGGTGGTCCGGGAACGATCCTTGAAAGCGCCAGGGCCGGTCTTGGCGCTGGCGGCCGCGTTTGCAGCGGCCTTTGCCTCGGCCTGCTTGGCGGCCTCAGCCGCCTTCTCAGCCGCCTTGGCGGCACTTTGCAGATCCTGCTCCATCTTGGCGATCAGCCCCTGGAGATCGCCGACCTGTCGTGAGAGCGCGACGGCGCGCGCATTCTCGGCGTCGAGGTCCTTTTCGCGCGACGCCTGCTGGCGCTGCCGCTCGTCGACCAGAGCTGCGAGCCGGGTCTGGTCGTTGCGCACCTTGTCGCGGTCGGAGGCAAGCTGGTCGCGCTCGGTCGCGATGGTCTTGCGCAAGGCCACGAGCTCGCCGAGCTCGCTTGCGATCTTCTCGGCGCGGCCGCGCAATTCCGGCACCACGGCACCGAGCAGCATCGCCGTGCGCAGCGATTGCAGGGCATCCTCGGGCCTTACCAACAGCGCCGGCGGCGTCCGCCTTCCGGCGCGCTGCAAGGCCGCCAGCACCTCGACGATGTCGGCGCGGCGCGAATCGAGCGAGCTGCGCATCGCCTGCTCGCGGCCGTTCAGCGATCGCAGCCGCGCTTCGGCTTCGTCGATCTTGGTCTCGACGGTGCGCACATTGGCGGCGGTGTCGATCAACTGTTGATTGAGCTGGGTGCGGTCCTGGCCGAGCGAGGTGATCTCGGCCTTGAGCTTGGCCTGCGCTTCCTCCGCGCTCTTCTTGCTGGCGCGCGTGGCTTCGAGCTCCTGCTCGCGCTGCTTGATCGCATCGGGCGCGACGGCCGCAGTCTGCGGTGCAGGCGTCTGAGCTTGCGCAAGGCTTGCGCCCAAAATACTTGCGCCGGTCATGCCGGCGATCAGCAGCAGGTTGAGGACAGGCGCTCGCATCGCTTTAGGCAAAGGTGCTCGTTGTGGCGCGGATCACGCGCGGTGATAGGGGTGGCCGGCCAGAATGGTGGCGGCCCGATAAAGCTGTTCCAGAAGCATGACGCGGACCATTTGATGCGGCCAGGTCGCAGAGCCGAACGCGATCGCGAGCTTGGCCTTACGGCGCAATTCGGGCGAAAGTCCGTCCGCCCCTCCGATCATGAAGATAGTGTGACCGGCACCCTCGTCGCGCCAGCGGCCGAGATGCCGTGCGAAAACGGTCGAATCCAGATTCTGGCCGCGCTCGTCCAGCGCCACCAGGACCGATTTTTCGGGAATATGCGCCGAGATCGCCGCGGCCTCTTCGGCCATCCGCGTCGCGGTATCGCGCGCACGGCTTTCGGGCAATTCGTGGATGGCGAGCTCGCGGAATCCGAGCTTGCGGCCGGCCTCGTCGAACCGCTCGAAATAGCGGTCGGCAAGCTCCCGTTCGGGGCCCTGCTTCAGCCGGCCCACCGCAATGACGGCTATGCGCATAATATGTTCAGGGTCGCGTTTTCTGGACCGCGCGCGATATGCGCGCGCACGACGCTAGCATGCGCGTCAGCCGATTCGAAATCGGCCAGCAGCCTCTCAGATCGCCTTCGCCGCCCCTGGGCCCTGCGTGTACAATCTCTCGAGACTGTAGAACTCGCGGACCTCGGGTCTGAACACGTGCACGATCACATCGCCGGAATCGATCAGCACCCAGTCGCAATTGGGCAAGCCCTCGACGTGGATGTTCTTGATGCCGTTTTCCTTGAGGCCTTTGGCGACGTTCTCCGCGATCGCGCCGACGTGCCGGTTCACCCGGCCGGTCGTGACGATCATGTAGTCGGAGTAGGCCGATTTGCCGCGAAGGTCGATGGTAACCGTCTCTTCCGCCTTCATGTCGTCGAGGCGGGAGAGGATCAGGCTCAGCGTCTTGTCGGCGTCGGGTTGCGCCTTCAAGGCCGCAGCTTTGGTCGATGTTTTACGCGTCGGCTTGGCAACCTTGGGTAAAACAGACTTCGGTGAAGCCGTCTTGGGTGATGCTGTCTTGGACAATACAGATGTGGTCAGGGACCATTCCTTTCACTGTATCGCGAACGCCGAATCCGGCGCTCACTGGTTACACTACATCATGTGGGGTTAAGGGTTTCAATATGCCAGAGAGCCGAAGGCCGCATGGCGTTCGCACAAATCCGACTCACTTCGTACCTTTCCAGCTTCCGTCCGGGTTCCGTAAGCCGGTCGACGAGAGATTCAGCTTCATACCGGTCAGGAATACCCAGGCCGGGGCGGCCCGATCGGCAAGCAATGGCGCCTCATTCTCCGGCAAGCGGTAGCGCCTGAGCGCCTGGGCGGCGGGAGAGGCGAGGGCACGAAAGCTCTGCGGCGGGCGATCGATGACCGCGATCGGCACCTGACCGGCGATGCGCCGCCAGTGCTGCCAACGATGGAATTGAGCGAGGTTGTCGGCGCCCATGATCCAGACAAAGCGCAAGCCCGAGAGGCGGCGGCGCAAGGTGTTGATCGTGTCGATAGTATAGCGCGTGCGAATGACGGATTCGAGACAGCTCACCTCGATCCTGGGGTCGTCGGCCATTTCGCGCGCCGCCTGCATGCGCTCGCCGAGCTCGTGCAACGCGCCGTTCTCCTTCAGCGGATTGCCTGGCGTCACCAGCCACCACACGCGATCGAGCTGGAGACGTTTCAGCGCGAACTGGCTGATCGCGCGATGGGCCTGGTGCGGCGGATTGAACGAGCCGCCGAGCAGGCCGATGCGCATGCCCGAAGTGTGGCTTGGTATGGCCTGCGCGAAGAAACGTGGCGCGACGAAATTGTTGCTCAATGCCCCGAGCCCTGCGTCGTCTACGGCCGCGTCTGCCCGGTGCCGTGAACGCGATATTTGAAGCTCGTCAGCTGCTCGGCGCCAACCGGGCCGCGGGCATGGAATCTGCCGGTGGCGATGCCGATCTCGGCGCCGAAGCCGAACTCGCCGCCGTCGGCGAACTGCGTCGAGACGTTGTGCAGCACGATCGCCGAATCGACCTCGCTCAGGAATTTCTTCGCAGCGGTCTCATCGGCGCTCACGATCGCATCGGTATGGTGCGAGCCGTGGTTCTGGATATGCGCAATCGCGCCGTCGACGCCGTCCACCACCTTCGCTGCGATGATCGCATCGAGATATTCGGTGTCCCAATCGTCCGCGCTCGCGGGTTTGACGCGGGCATCGGTCTTTTGCACGGCATCGTCGCCGCGCACTTCGCAGCCGGCCTCGATCAGCATCTCGACCAGCGGCTTCAGGTTTTTACCGGCAGCGGCGCGATCGACCAGCAGCGTCTCGGCGGCGCCGCAGACGCCGGTACGGCGCATCTTGGCATTGAGCACGATCGACTTCGCCATGGCGAGGTCGGCGCTGCCGTCGATATAGACATGGTTGACGCCTTCGAGATGCGCAAACACCGGCACGCGCGCTTCCTGCTCGACGCGCGCGACCAGGCTCTTGCCTCCGCGCGGCACGATCACGTCGACGGCGCCGTTCAACCCCGACAACATCTGGCCGACTGCCGCACGGTCGCGGGTCGGCACCAGCGTGATCGCGGCCTCGGGGAGGCCCGCTTCGCGCAGGCCCTGCACCAGGCATTCGTGGATCGCGCGGCAGGAGCGGAAACTGTCGGAGCCGCCGCGCAGGATCACGGCATTGCCGGACTTCAGGCACAGCACGCCGGCGTCCGCCGCAACGTTCGGCCGGCTCTCAAAGATCACGCCGACGACGCCGAGCGGCACGCGCACGCGCTCGATGGTCATGCCGTTCGGCCGTTGCCAGCTCTCGGTGACGATGCCGACCGGATCGGCAATGCCGCGCACGATGCCGATGCCCTCGGCCATCGCCTCGACGCGGGCCGACGTCAGCGTCAGGCGGTCGATGAAGGAGGAGGTGGCATTGCCGGAGGCGCGGGCATCGGTGACGTCCTCGGCATTGGCAGCAAGGATCGTAGCTGCATTGTTGCGGATCGCCCGCTCCATGGCCTCGAGCGCCCGGTTCTTCTGCTCCGGCGGCGCCAGCGCGAGCACGCGCGCGGCAGCGCGGGCACGGGTACCGAGATCGGTCATCAGCGCCTGAAGATCGGCATTGCCGTCGACGGCTTTGAGGGGGGCGGCCATGGGGAGTTCAACCTTCTGCTAAGGCGGTGTCCTAGCACGGAAATCCCGCTTTTGCGAAGGGCGGGGAGGGTATGGCAGGGCTTCACGTGTTGGTTCGGCTGGGCCAATGACCCATCTACGGCGTCATGGCCGGGCTTGTCCCGGCCATCCACGGATTGCCACGCGGTGCAAAGAACGTGGTTGCCCGGGACAAGCCCGGGCATGACGGTCTGGGCGCCTGCCGGCCCCTACCCGCCCACCACCAGATCATCCCGGTGGATCATCTCCGCCCGCCCGCTGATGCCGAGGATGGCCATCACGTCCGGGGAGGAGCGGCCCTTGATCCGCTCGGCATCGTCGGCGTCGTAGGCGATCAGGCCGCGGCCGACCTCGCTGGTGTCGGGGCCGCGCACGATCACGGCGTCGCCGCGGGCGAACTGGCCCTCGACCTTGATCACGCCGGCCGGCAGCAGGCTGGCGCCCGCGCGCAGCGCCGCGACCGCGCCGGCGTCGATCGTCAGCGTGCCCTTCGGCTCCAGCGAGCCCGCGATCCAGCGTTTTCGCGACGTGATGGGATTGGCCGGCGTCAGGAACCAGGTGCAGCGGCCGCCATCGGCGATCGCCTGAAGCGGATGCTCGATCTTGCCCGAGGCGATCAGCATATGCGTGCCGCCGGTGGTCGCGATTTTTGCGGCTTCGACCTTGGTGCGCATGCCGCCGCGCGAGAGCTCGGATTCGGCGTCGCCTGCAACGGCCTCGATCTCCGAGGAGATGCTGTCGACGACCGGAATGAGCTTGGCGTTCGGGTTGTTCTTCGGCGGGGCGTCGTAGAGCCCGTCGATGTCCGATAGCAGCACCAGCAGGTCGGCGCTCGCCATGGTGGCGACGCGCGCGGCGAGGCGGTCATTGTCGCCGTAGCGGATCTCGTTGGTGGCGACCGTGTCGTTCTCGTTGATCACGGGGATCGCGCGCCACTCCAGGAGCTTGCCGATGGTGGAGCGCGCGTTGAGATAGCGGCGGCGCTCCTCGGTGTCCTGCAGCGTCACCAGGATCTGGCCGGCGCCGATGCCGTGGGCGCCAAGGACCTCCGACCAGATCCGCGCCAGCGCGATCTGACCGACGGCGGCGGCCGCCTGGCTCTCCTCCAGCTTCAGCGGGCCGCGCGGCAATTTCAGGCGGCTGCGGCCGAGCGCGATCGAGCCGGAGGACACGACGAGCACGTCACGTCCCTCGCGATGCAGCTTGGCCATGTCGTCGGCGAGCGCGGCAAGCCAGGACGCCCGCACCTCGCCCTTGTCGGAATCGACCAGCAGCGCGGAGCCGACCTTGACGACGATGCGGCGGAATTGACTGAGTTCGGGGCTGGCCATGTGTGTATGTGGTGTGTGTATGTGCTGGAGAGCGGCGCCGGTAAGGCCTGCTTTTGCAGCAGGACGATGGCCGGCGCAAGGCGGCAGGCCCGGTAAACGGCGCTTGTCCGGAGCGCCCGTCTGGCTCTAACTGTCGCCAACCATAATGGGCTCAAAGAGGAAACCAATGGATCGCCGCAACTTCATCGCCGGATGCCTCGGGTTGCCGTTGTTGGCGCAGGTGGGCGGTTCGCAAGCACAGACCGGGCTGACAAAAATGATCTTCCCGTTCGCGGCGGGAGCGGGTGGCGACACGCTGTGCCGGCTGATCGCGCAGGAGATGGCGCCGGCGCTGCAGCGGACCATCGTGGTCGAGAACCGCACCGGCGGAGACGGCCTGATCGGCATCAAGGCGGTGAAAGGGGGCAGCCCCGACGGCAGTATGGTGCTGGTGACCACCGGGCCCACGATGTACCTGCTGCCGATGGTGGAGACGACCCCGAGCTTCGACACCGCAAGAGATTTCGTCCCGGTCTCGCTGCTGGCGCGGTTTGAGTTCGCCGTCGTGATCAGTCCGACGATCGATGCCGCGGATTTCAAGGGATTCGTCGCCTGGCTGAAGGCGCATCCGGACAAGGCATCGTTCGGTGTGCCGAGCAACGGCACCATCCCGCATTTCATGGGCTCCAAGCTCGAGAAGGACCTCGGCATTCCCATGACGCGCGTGCCCTATCGCGGCAGTGCGCCCATCCTCAACGACATCATCGGCGGTCACATCTCCTTCGGCATCGTCACTTTGGCCGATGCGCTGCCGCAGCATCGCGCCAAGGGCGTGAAGATCATCGCGGTCGCGAGCGCCGAACGTTCGCCGTTTGCCTTGGAGGTACCGACCTTGAAGGAGAGCGGCATCGATCTCGTCGCCGACGCCTGGTACGGCATGTGGCTTCCCGCCGGCAGCGCGCCGGAATTCGCCAGCAAGCTCGGCGCGGCCGCAAGCGCCGTGCTCGCCAAGCCTGAGGTGAAGGAGAAGCTCACCGCGATCGGGCTGATCCCGGTCGGCAGCAGTGCGGAAGGTCTGGCCAAGGAGCTCGCCACCAACACCGCCTTTTGGCAGCCGATCGTGAAGGCGACGGGGTACAAGATCGAGAATTGACCCGAGCGCTTCACTCTCTCCTCATCCTGAGGAGCGCGCTCTTGCGCGCGTCTCGAAGGATGAAAGGCCCGACTGCCACAGCGCGGCCTGCATGGTTCGAGACGGCGTTTCGCGCCTCCTCACCATGAGGGTCTTAGAGCTTCGCGCGTTGCGCGATGCCGTCCTTGATCGACGCCAGCTCCGCTTCGTCCCAGATGCCGATCAAAATCCCGCCCTTCACCTGGAGCTGGTTGTCGGCATAGGCCGCGATCTTCTCGCGCGGTGTTGTGATGTGGTCGTTGGGATGCAGCGCCCAGTCGAACAATTCGGCTTGCAGTCGTGCGATGATGCCGGCGCACTCTGGATCGTCGCCGCGATCCAGAAACTCTTCCGGATCGGTTTCGAGGTCATACAGCATCGGGCGGAAGCCTGACGCGTGGATGTATTTCCAGCGGCCGTCGAACACCATGAACAGGCGGCAGCGTTCGATCGGCTGGTTCAGCTTCAGCCGCACGTCCTGCATGACATAGTCGTATTCGGAGAACGCCACCTTGCGCCAATCGGGCGGGCTCTCGCCGCGCAGCAGCGGCAGCAGCGAGCGTCCCTCGAGGATATGGCCCGGCACCTTGCCGCCGAAATAATCCACGAACGTCGGCGCGAGATCGATGGCTTCGACCAGCGCATCGTTGCGCGTGCCGCGCGTCGCATCCGCCTCCTTCGAAGGGTCTATGATGATGAGCGGGATCTTCGCCGACTGCTCGTGGAACAGGTCCTTCTCGCCCATCCAGTGATCGCCGAGATAATCGCCGTGATCGGAGGTGAACACGATCATGGTGGTGTCCGAGAGGCCGCGCTCCTCCAGAAACTTCATCAGCACGCCCATCTGGTCGTCGATCTGGGTGATCAGACCCATATAGGTCGGGATCACCTTCTCACGGGCATTGTCGCGCGCCATGTTGCGGGAGTAGCGCATGTCCATATAGGCGCCGAATACCGGATGCGGATTCTGGCGCTCGCGTTCGGAGCGGATCACCGGAATCATGTCATCCTTGGAATACATGCTGGCGTAAGGTTCGGGCGCAATGTAGGGCCAGTGCGGCTTGATGTAGGACAGATGCAGGCACCACGGCCTGCCGTCGGTCTCCGCTTCGCCGATGAAGTCCATCGCGCGTCGCGTCATGTAGGGCGTTTCGGAATGCTCGTCCGGCACGCGCGCGGCCTTGTCGGCATGCACGAGCAGCCAGCCGTTCTGGAGCGAGCCGTCCTCGGCCGCGCCGGAATTGGCCCAATGCTCCCAGGGATTGGGCGCATCAAAACCCTGCTGGCGCAGATACTCGTCGTATTTCGGGCGCGGCCGCCCCGTGGGATGCAGGCCGTCGTCACGCTCATAGGGCTCGAACCCGCATTCGGCGACGTGCACGCCGATCATCGATTCCGGCGGGATGCCGAGTGCTTTCATGCCTTCGAGATCGGGCGCCATGTGGGTCTTGCCGACCAGCACGTTGCGCACACCGAGCTTGTTGAGGTGATCGCCGAGGGTGGGCTCGCCGACGCGCAACGGCCAGCCGTTCCAGTGCGAGCCGTGCGAACGCATGTAGCGCCCGGTGTAGAACGACATGCGCGACGGGCCGCAGATCGGCGACTGCACATAGGCCTTGCTGAACAGCACGCCGCGCTTCGCCATGGCGTCGATGTTCGGTGTCTTCAGCGTGGGGTGGCCGGTGCAGCCGAGATAGTCATAGCGAAGCTGGTCGCACATGATCCAGAGAACGTTCTTCGCGCGCGCCATGAATCATCCCTGCCGTTTCTTGATTGGCCGATGCTGCGCTATCGAGGGCGCGAAGACAAGCAGGGGGTCCGATTCCGCTGCGTCACAAGCAACGAACCTCATCCTGAGGAGCCCGCGACAAGCGGGCGTCTCGAAGGATGGCCACGGGCGAGAGCCGGGCCTTCATGGTTCGAGACGCGCGTTCCGCGCTCCTCACCATGAGGGTCTTCAAGCCGGATTGTTCAAACCGACCAAGGCTCCGCTTCGGCCGCGCTCTTGGCTTTCGCCGAGACCGGGCTCTCGCCGATCACATCCGCTAGAGCGCGCAGCGCTTCCTGCACGCCATCGCCGGTGGCGGCGGAGAGCAGCAGCGGGGTCTTCTTGGCGGCGCGCTTCAGCCGTTCCTTCTGCTTCTTCAGCTCGTCCGGCTCGACCGCGTCGATCTTGTTCAGCGCGACGATCTCGATCTTGTCGGTGAGCTGCCCGGCATAGGCGTCCAGCTCGGTTCGCACCGTCTTGTAGGCCTTGCCGGCGTGCTCGCAGGTCGCGTCGATGAGATGCAGCAGTACGCGGCAGCGCTCGACATGGGCGAGGAAGCGGTCGCCGAGACCGACGCCTTCATGCGCGCCCTCGATCAGGCCGGGGATATCAGCCAGCACGAATTCGCGGCCGTCGGCATTCACGACGCCAAGCTGCGGATGCAGCGTGGTGAAGGGATAGTCGGCGATCTTCGGCTTGGCCGCGCTGACCTTGGCGAGGAAGGTCGATTTGCCGGCATTGGGCAGGCCGACGAGGCCGGCATCCGCGATCAGCTTCAGCCGCAGCCAGATCCAGCGCTCCTCGCCGGGCTGGCCGGGATTGGCATTGCGGGGCGCGCGGTTGGTCGAGGTCTTGAAATGCGCGTTGCCGAAGCCGCCATTGCCGCCTTCGGCCAGCACGAACTTTTCGCCGACGGTGGTGAAATCGTGGATCATGGTCTCGCGATCTTCGTCGAAGATCTGCGTGCCGATCGGGACCTTCAGCACGATCGACTTGCCGTTGGCGCCGTGGCGGTCCGACCCCGAGCCGTTCTCGCCCTTCTGGGCCTTGAAGTGCTGCTGGTAGCGATAGTCGATCAGCGTGTTCAGGCCGTCTGCGACCTCGATGATGACATTGCCGCCGCGGCCGCCATTGCCGCCGGAGGGGCCGCCGAATTCAATGAATTTTTCGCGGCGGAACGCCACGCAGCCGTTTCCGCCGTCGCCGGAGCGGATATAGACCTTTGCTTCGTCAAGGAATTTCATGGGCCATAGGTAGGCCAGCCGGTCCCGCGCGGCAACCCGGATAGACCCGCAAATCGGCCGAATTTCCGCGATTTTGGGGCGTGCTTAACCCCGGGACGACGTTAGTTGGGCCGGCGCCGGATCAGGAATTTCTGCACACCCTCCAGCACCAGCTCCTTGCGCTGGTTGAACACGGTGCTTTTGAGCGTCACGGCGCCGGTCGAGCGTCCCGGCACCAGCTCGGTGACCTCTAGCGCGGGATAGATTGTGTCGTCGGCGAACACCGGCTTGAGGAACCGGCTCGATTGCTCGAGGAAGCCGACCAGGGAGTCCTCGACCATGAACGGAAACAGGCCTGCGCCGGGTGCGGTGTGGATCAGCGTCTGGAAACCGTGGGCGAGCAGATGCGGCATGCCGCGGCTGCGGCAATACTCCACATCGTAATGCACCGGATGGGTGTCGCCGCTTGCGGTCTGGAACGCCGCGAACACGGCCGTCGTCTGCGTGCGGCTCGGCAGCACAAAGCGCTCGCCGACCACGAAATCCTCAAACCAGCGTTGCGCGGGGATCATGCGATGCCGGGCCGGGTCGAAGTCGGTCATGGCTAAGCTCTTTCCTGGCTCTTTCGTTCGGTGTCGCCTATCGCTACCGCGACGCGAAGAGTGCGGCAATCCGTTCAATTCGGCTTGCGCGGGCTTGTCGCGGGCGCTCACGTCATTAAAACGACCGCAAGCGACTCCGGTCGCCATTCCGACGCTCTCTCCGCTCGTCATTGCGAGCGAAGCGAAGCAATCCAGACTGTCTCCGCGGCAACAGTCTGGATTGCTTCGTCGCAAGAGCTCCTCGCAATGACGAGTTTCCACGAACGACAGCAATGCCCCTGTTCAAGAATCTCTCGGCCTATGACGAACGCTCGGCGCGCCTCGCCGGGATCGCACTCATGGTGCTGTCGATCTTCATGTTCTCGTTCGGCGACGCCATGGGCAAGTTCCTGGTCGGGACTTATTCGGTGGGGCAGCTGCTGTTCCTGCGCGCCTGCGCAGCGCTGCTGCTGCTGTCGCCGCTGGTCTGGCGGCAGCGTCACCAGTTCCTGCAGCTGGAGCGGCCGGGCCTCCAGCTCTTTCGCGTCGTGCTGTCGACGCTGGAAGTGGCGGCCTTCTTCCTTGCGACGGTCTACCTGCCGCTCGCCGACGTCATCACCTATTATCTCGCCGGGCCCATTTTCGTCACCGCGATGTCGGCGATCTTTCTCGGCGAGAAGGTCGGCTGGCGGCGCTGGACGGCGATCCTGATCGGCTTCTGCGGCGTGCTGATCGCGCTGCGGCCGTCGGCACAGACGGTGAGCCTGCCGGCGCTGATCGCGCTTGGCGGCAGTCTTTCCTTCGCAACGCTGATGCTGATCACGCGCAGCCTGCGCAAGACGCCCGATATCGTGATGGCGTCGTCGCAATTCGTCGGCACGTTCTTGCTGGGTGCGGTGCTGTCGGCGTTCCACTGGGTGCCGCCGACACCGGGCAGCCTCGTGATCTTCGCGCTGGCGGGATGCGTCTCGGTCACGGCGCTGTTCTGCGTCAACCGCTCGCTCAAGCTCGCGCCGGCCAGCGTCGTCGTGCCCTATCAATATTCGATGATCGTCTGGGCGGTGATCTTCGGCTTCGTCGTGTTCGGCGACGTGCCCGAAATCGCCACCATCGTCGGCGCCGCCATCATCATCGGCGCCGGGTTCTATATTTACTTGCGTGAGCGCGATCTGGGGCGCGGGGACGTGGATGTGAATCCGCCGGCGTAATCACAGTCATCGGCGTCGTCCTGGACAAGCGGAGCGCAGATCCAGGACCCATTACCCCAGGGAGGAGTTTGATGAAGATTCGTGGTTGATAGTTCGCGCCACGACTTCACCCTGGGGTAATGGGTCCTGGCTTCCGCCAGGACGACGATTGTGATTGAGGCGCTTCCGCCTACCTCACCCTCCGCGCACTGCTCCAGCTCTTCAGCGACGCCCACACACTGCGTGACAGGCGGAAGCAGTCGACGGGCGTGGACGAGCCCAGCGCCAGGAAGCGATGCAGCTGGACGCCGCTCCACTGGAAGCCGCACTTCTCCAGCACGTTGCGCGACGCCGGGTTGGTGACGCGCGCGCCCGCATAGAGATGATCGTCCTCGAACTCCTCGAAGAAGAAGTCGATCGCGCCGCGCGCGGCCTCGGTGGCAAAGCCCCGGCCCCAATGCTCGACGCCGAGCCAATAGCCGAGCTCGGCATTGTCGGGCGTCGAGCGGTCGATGCCGACCACGCCGACGGGGCCGTTGTCATGCTCGATCAGGAACACCGTCTCGCCGCCGGGCGCGGCGGTGGCGCGGACGAAGGCGATAGCGTCGTCCTGCAAATAGGGATGCGGGAGGCGCCTTGTGTTTTCGGCGACACGGCGGTCGTTGGCGAGGAGGGCGATGGTCCTGACGTCGGCGAGGGTCGGCCGCCGCAAGGTCAGCCGTTCGGTGGCGACGACGCTCGGTCTCGCCTCCCGCAAGGTCACGCTCGAAAAATCCTGCAACATGTCCGGCTCCGTCGAAGTCACTAAAGTGAAAGTGAGCACGCAAACGAAAGGGGAGGCCGGTTTCCCGCCTCCCCTGGAGCCTTCGATCTCTAGGATCTAAAGGACTCCGCCGGTTCGGTCTGGGACCCGGCGGACTCCAAATTTGATCCACCGTCTATTCAGCCGCCTCTGCGAGCGGGAGCACCGAGATGAAGGTGCGGCCGTTGGCTTTGGCCTGGAACGTTACGCGGCCCTCGACCTTGGCGAACAAGGTGTGGTCCGTGCCCATGCCGACATTAAGGCCGGGATGCCAGGTGGTGCCGCGCTGACGCGCAATGATGTTGCCGGGAATCACAACTTCCCCGCCGAACGCCTTGATACCGAGGCGCTTGCCCTTGGAATCGCGACCGTTGCGCGATGAACCGCCTGCTTTTTTGTGAGCCATGGCTCGTCTCCGAAATCCTGAGTATTTCTAGATCAATTCCTTGACGGAATCATTTCACAATTTCTCACGCATCAATTCGTGATGGCGCGTGATCAAATTATGCGGCGGCCTCTTCGGTGGTCGTTTCCTTGACGACCTTTTCCCGCTTCGGACGCGGCCCCTTGGTGGGCTTGGCGCCGTCCGTCAGGATCTCCGAGATGCGCAGCACGGTGATCTCGTCGCGATAGCCGCGCTTGCGGCGCGAGTTCTTGCGGCGGCGCTTCTTGAAAGCGATGACCTTGGGACCGCGCTTGTGGTCGAGCACCTCGACCGCAACGGACGCACCTGCGACCGTGGGCAGACCCAGGATCGGCGTGTCGCCGCCGACCAGGAGAACTTCATTGAGCTGCACGATCGAGCCGACTTCGCCTTCGATCTTGCCTACTTCCAGGACATCATCCGGAACGACGCGGTACTGCCGGCCGCCGGTTTTGATGACTGCGAACATCGTTGTTTTCCTTCGTGTTCATTCCCGGCCTCGCGACTTATCGTCGGGGCCGGCTTTTTGTCAGTCGTTATGGGTTTATGCGAGTTTTGTGCGGGCGGGAGTTATCCCTTTGAAAACCCACACAAAAACAAGCGGCGCGAGAAACGCCCCGCGCCGGTTGCGGGATTTATAGCCGCTGACAGCACGGAGTCAAGGAAAAGCCGGCGAAAACGGCCCGGATTTGAAGCATTTGGGCCCGATCCGGCCCCGCAGGCGAATTTCGGCCCGCGCGGCAACCAACAGGTTCCCCCGCCGTTGTCCCCGCGAATTCAGTCAGACGGGCAAGGGGCTTACCATGGCAACGGACGAGCTGGTCAAGACGACGACGGGCATCGCCACCCACGGCGCGGAGCGGTTGCCGTCGGTGGACATCGACAGCTTCAACATCGAGATGAAGGACGAGGACGGGTTTCTCGGCGACCGCGCCAGCAAGGGCGCGTTTCGCGAGATCCTCGATCGCTGGCGCAAGCCGCTGCGCAAGACCGGCGAGGACCCTTTCGGCAAGGAGCCGTCGGATGAGATCAGCAAGAAGACGCTGGACGCCATCCTGGTCGGCGACGACACCGAGGCCTCCGCGCTGGTGCACAGCGCGATCGAGGACTTTGCCCAGGAGCTCGCCTATGTCACCCGCCGTTTCCTCAAGTCCAAGGCCTGGGCCAAGACCGAGCGCATCGTGGTCGGCGGCGGTTTCCGCGATTCCCGGCTGGGCGAGCTCGCGATCGCGCGCGCGGAGATCATCCTCAAATCCGAGGACTTCAAGATCGACATGATGCCGATCCGCCATCACCCCGACGAAGCCGGCCTGATCGGCGCGCTGCATCTGGCGCCGTCCTGGATCTTCGAGGCCCATGACAGCATCCTCGCCGTCGATATCGGCGGCACCAACATCCGCTGCGGCCTGGTGGAGACCAGCTGGAAAAAGGCAAAAGACCTGTCGAAAGCCAAGGTCGTGAAGTCCGAGCTGTGGCGCCATGCCGACGACGAGCCGACGCGCGAAGGCGCGGTGAAGCGGCTCACCAAGATGCTGAAGGGGCTGATCACCGAGGCCGAAAAAGAAGGCTACAAGCTGGCGCCGTTCATCGGCATTGCCTGTCCCGGCGTGATCAACGCGGACGGCTCGATCGAGAAAGGCGCGCAGAACCTGCCGGGCAATTGGGAGAGCAGCAAGTTCAACCTGCCGGCGAGCCTGCTCGAGGGCATCCCTTCCATCGGCGAGCACGATACCGCGATCCTGATGCACAATGACGGCGTGGTTCAGGGCCTCTCCGAGGTGCCGTTCATGCAGGACGTCGATCGCTGGGGCGTGCTCACCATCGGCACCGGCCTCGGCAATGCCCGCTTCACCAATCGCCGCAAGGACAACGGCCAAGGCAAAGGTAACGGCAAAGATAATGGCAAAGACCGGGAGTCCACGGAGAACGGGAAGAAAAAAGGCAAAGAATGACAAAGAATGACAAGGAGTAACCTTGTCTGGTTAGGTTAAGAAACGGATTGCGTTGCGGTGCACGGGTTACACGCTACGGTGGAACCGTCGCCTCACCTGGCCGGCGAAGCCGCCCTTCCCAGCCAGTATTTCAATGAGCGGCACGGGACCGCCAGTGTTTACCGCGTCTGGCGGTCCCACCCCTTTTTCAGCGCATAATGAATGAGACGGGCCTCGTGCCCCGATAAAGGTGCGTTCCCTCCCCCCTTGTGGGGGAGGGCCAGGGAGGGGGGTAGCCCAGGAAAACGTGCCGGTTATTGATTGCGCGGCGAGAAACAGAGCGAAAGCGGTGAAACGGGCAGCGGATTTTCGCGCTCCCAGCCTTGTCTGGCCCGCCATCCTCGCCTATTAACGCCCGAACCACAGGGGCCCTGCTCCTTACTTGGCGCCTTCAGGAGAGGTGGCAGAGTGGTCGAATGCACCGCACTCGAAATGCGGCATAGGTGCAAGCCTATCGGGGGTTCGAATCCCTCCCTCTCCGCCACCATAAATTGCGTGACGAAAAACCCTTCGGAATCAGCGTTCTGCGAGCACTCCGGATTTTTTCGGTGGAGCACTGCGGTGGAGCACTCCCCACCGGTGTTGTGCCACGAACGCGCGCGATTCTCGACTCGAAGCTCGGGGCGATCGAGGGCGATTCGAGAAGTTCTGAATCCTTGCTGGCGACGCCGCGTCGGCGAGACCACCACCGCCGCGACGACGCGTTGCGCGCCTCCCGCGAGCGGAACCTTCTACTTAAATCGCGACGCCGCGCCTACATGTGCTCCTGCTCTGCAGGAGATTGGAAATGGACCCGACGCTCGGTGTACCCGCCGCAAGGATGCTGGATACGTTCAAGTCGATGCCGACATGGCTGTTGGCGGGGCTGCTTGTTTCGCTCCTGTCGATCTGGCTTTGGCCGCCGTTCCAGCTCGCGCTTCCCGAACCGGTGCGCTCGAACGTCCCCCTGGTGCTGTTCTTCGTGTCGACGTTGACCGTCTGCAATCTCCTGAGCTTGTGGTTGGCGCATCTCGCCCAGCGCCGGCAGCGCTCGCGAGCCCGCGAACGAGAGAGGTTGACGCATCTCTATCGTCCGCTCAACGCGCTCTTTCTGACGCGGCACGTCACCGTCTGCACCGGCGCCACCTCGCCGCGCTTGCGGCAGCGGATCGAGAACGCCTGGGATGCGCTTGGTGCCCAGGGGCGGCGCTGGCGACGCATCAAGCGAGCCTTTCGGGCGCTCTTCGACAAGCAGCGTTCGTCAAGCGCCGAGGTCGAATATGGCGGAGACTTCCCGTTGGCCAGGATCATCGATCTGGTCCGCAAGAACATCCGACACGCCGGACCTGAGCTGCAGGACCTCGTCAATCGTGCCGATCGCTCGCACTACGAGGAGTACGGCCACGCCCTGATGACTGACGCGGAGTATGAGCTGTTTCGGCACATCGACGGCGAACATCGACGGCTGTCCGCGCGGGCGGGATAGAGGAGACAGGATCGTCGCCGACGGCCCGGACTGGACCCGGAAGGCGGTCGATGAAACGTGCCGAACGCCGCTTCGTCTTTTCCGCACGCAAATCCCGCACGCCTTCGGCGCCGCAGACGCGGCCGACCGCCTAGGCGGTGCCGTCGGGAGAGGGCCGGTCGCTTCGAACGTCCGGCGCCATTGAGGGGATCGGCCGAGCTCCGGCTTGCGGTAGGATTCGGACGATGCTCGGTGCCCGTCACCGGGCCGCTCGAGTCCCAAGGAATCCCCGCAGGCTCGGGATGGGCGCGTTCGCGGGAACCCGCCCCGGCTCCCACCGTCCGGGATCCATTTTCCAATCCTACAAACGGCGAGACGACTTCCTTTGAGCGCGCGGAGGCGCACCGCGGGGACCCGGAGTTTCCGATGGCGCACCGCGCGGGACCCGGAGTTTTCGACTTTGGCGAATTTCCCGCCCCGCGCGAAACGATGGCGAGCGGGAGCGCGGTTCCCCCGCCAGCAGCAGCAGACGCCGTCAAGGCAGAATTGACGTATTATTGAACACGATCAATGACTTGAAGTTACAAATGGTGATCGAGGCGGTGCGGGTCCGGCGGTCGCAGAGACCCGGGATCCTCACCGGACATCACACCAAGAGCGGCGATCCGGCGGCTACGAACCGTAGTGCAGTACGCCGATCTGGCGCCCCGAACCGCCGCGAGCAGGCGCCGGCGCTTCCGAAACGTGCCATGGTTCGAACGAAGCGGGTCGATTGCGCCTCGCCTTGCGCACTAGATAGCGACTTCGCCCACGTTCATGGGATGGTTGTCTCGGATACGGGCAGAAGCGCTGTACGGATTCTGTACGGATTGGGCTTCCACCGGTCGCCGCGACGCCGTTTTCGATGTCCCGAGACGATCCGACGTACCTCGTAGGACATTGAATTTGTTGGGTTCGGACGAAGGCGGTTAACCGTCCCCATCAACCCGACTTCGCGAACGAGGCGGAAAGTCCAGCGAATTCAGGTGCTTGAGGCGGCGGCGGACGGAGGCTGTCCGGGAATTGTACGGTCGCTGTCGGCCGTCGCGGCCGATGGACCGAACCCTATCACGGGGCCGCCGGCGGGCATAGGCCGGGCGCCGGCTGCCCGTTCCGGGACGAAAAAGGCCGCCGACCCGATGGGGCGGCGGCCTTGCTGGAGGCCTTGGCGGCGGCGCAGACGGGCCCGTCCGGCGTCAGTGCAGCATCTGGTCCATGACGCCGTGGCCGATGACCTGGACCACGCGCTCGTCGGAGTGGTCGTACCGGCGCTTGAGCATGAAGATGCTGATGCCGACCACGGCCGAGATCACGCTGGCGGACAGGCCCTTCTCGATCAGCCAAGTGATGCACGTGTGGCGGAGCGTGTGGCCGGTCACCTTTTCGATGCCCAGTTCGCGCATCGCCGCGGCGAAGTAGTCCTCCAGCCCCTTCTGGGAGAGCGGGCCGCCCTTCGAATTGCGGAAGACGTAGTCGTGGCCGACGTCGGCCCGCTCCCATTCCGCGATGACGGCGAGGAGCTTCGGCGGCAGCGCCACCGGGGGCGCATGCTTGCGCTTCTTCTTCGAAGCGCCGAGAGGCCAGCGGTACATCGTCGCGCCGGCGACGTCGATGTGGCCGGTGCCGAGGAACGGCTTCCAGGCCATGCCGGCGTAGCGACCGGGCCTGCTGCCGAGCGGCAGTCCGAGACGCACCGCCCGTCCGACCATCAGGCGCCGGTTGGCTTCGGCCTTGGTCAGCGGTTTCGACGCCGGCCTCCAGCTACCCGTCGCGGGATCGTAGTCCTCGTCGCCGTCGGCCCAGCGCAGGATCCGGTCGCGCTCCTCGCGAGTCAGCACGCGGTCGCGGCCCTCGGGCGCTTCCGGTCGGGGGAACGCCACCGCGGACGCGCACAGCTTGGCCTTGCAGTAGGCGTTGATGGCCGTGATCAGCTTGACGATGCAGTTGTAATAATAGCCGTATTCGTAACCGGCTTGGAGCATGCCTTCCTCGGTCGCCAGCAGCCAGTCGCCGTCGAGGTCGATCAGCCGCCGGCCCGCGAGATACGAATCGAGCGGTTTGAAGGTGGACTCCAGCACGGCGACGGACCGGACGTTGCTCTTCGGGCAGGTGCGCTTGCGGTATTCGACCACCTCGGAGGCGAGCGTGAAACGGGCGTCGACGATCCGACGGTTCTTGGCCTCGTCCTGCTTCTTGAACAGGTCCAGGATGTCCCGCGCCAGCGCCTCGTCCCTGGTCCTGGTGCTCCGGACGTAGCAGTGGTTCCGGAAGATCGCCCACATGCCGTGCGGCCGCTCGCGGATTTCGTATTTGGCCGGCCGGTAGTCCGCGCCGTCCGCGACCTGCGGCATGGACGCGGCCCGCACGACGCTGGCGTCGTGCATTGCCTGTCGGATCTCGTTCATGGTATGACTGAGCCTCTTGGCGCACGGTCGCGGCTGCTTTTCGACGGCTAGGTCCGCGTCGTGCGTCGTTGGGGGCCCTGCCGCGAGGCGGGGCCCTTGGTTTTCGGGACGGAAGCGAGCTCCCGGCGGCGGATTCCGCCGGGCGCTTCCTGATGCGGTAGGGTGGGGTCGCTAGTGCAGGCCGACCGCGCGGGCGCGCGCGGCCTCGCGGGCTTCCGCGTCGAGGTGGAGCACGAAGACGCTCAGGTAGCGCGCGGCGAGCGCGCGGTCGCGGAAACCGGTGCTGGTCAAGTAGAGGCCGTTGCGGGTGATCGCCCAAACGCCGCTCGGGCGACGGCGCAATTCGAAGGCGCCCTGTGCCGAGACGCCGGCGCCGAGGACGGAGTGCTTGAGGTAATGCATGTCGTTCATCCTTCTTGCGAAGCACGCCGGCTGCTTTTCGACGGCCAGGTCCGGGCGCGCTTCGCGTCGGGGGCCCGTCTCGAAGGACGGAAACCCCTGGTTTTCGGACGGGACGCTCCCGGCGGTTCGTCCGCAGGGCCCTTCCGGATCTTCGCGACCGGCCGTGACCGGACGCATCAAGGTTCTAGATCGAGCGGCCGGTCGATGCCAAGAGGCCGGCTGGCGCCCGGAAGACGGATCGGAAGCGGTGGAATCGGCGCGTCCGTCATCGCGCTCCGCCCGCATTCTTCGCCGGCCGACGCGCATTCTCGAACATCTCGCGTATGGCCTTCTTCGACGTTAGCAACTTACGGTTGAGAAGAACCGTTTCCAATTTCTGAGCCCGGTAGGCGGACCGCAAGAACGATGCGGTCAGGAATCCGCCGTCGGGCGACAGCAGCGCGGCGGCCTCCTCGAACGACATGTATTCCGTGTCCGACCACATGGATTCGAGGGGTCTGGCGGCGACGCGCCTGGGCTTCGGTTTCATGCGATCCTCCTTCTCCTTCTCAAGGATTCGTCTTCTTGCGGCGGCCGCATTCGGGCCGGGCGAGCCGGCCGCGGACGAGTCCTTCGACCTCGGCGCCGGTCAGATGGCGCCTCTCGGCCAGCCGCTCCGCGACCGCGAGGATGGCGTCGCTGTTGGCGGCCACCAGCCGGTCCGCCCTGAGCTGAAGCCGGCGCAGGTCGCGGCCGACCGCCTCGCGCAGGTCCGGGTCGAAGGCGACGGCGCGCAGCAGCTCCTCCTCGCCGGCGCCGAGGTAGAGCGGCGCCCCGCGCATCCCGAAGCTCGCGTGGAGCGAGGCGATCTGGACCGTCGAAAAGCCGATGTCGCTGTCCGCGGCCCCGCCCCCGCCGCTCGAGACCGAGCCCGTGAACAGCCGCTCGGCGGCCCGCGCCGCCAGCGCCACGGTGACGCGGTCCTCGATGGTCTGCCGGGTGGTCAGGTCCTCGTCGGAATAGAGCACGGACGTGCGGCCGCCGGCGTCGCCGGCGCTCCTGAGGAAGACGCCCTGCACGGTGCCCGCCGCCAGCGCGAGCAGGATCACCGCGTGCGCCGATTCGTGGAGCGCCATCCTGAACAGGCGCGCCGGCGGATGCGTCTCCGCCGGCATCGCCGCGGCGATCAGGTCGGCCACGGCGAGGCCGCGGGCGGCGTGCCTGGCGGCGCGCCGCGCCGTCCGCACCATGTACATGATCTCGGCCGGGGTCGCCCCCTCCATCACCGCGCCGGCCGCGGCGAGGTCCTCGCCCGCGAGTTCGTCGTCGAGATGGAAACGCAGGATGTTGACGATGCCGGCGGCATCGGGAGGATCGATCCGGACGACCTTCTCCAACCGCCCCGGCCGGAGAAGCGCGCGGTCGACGCGGCTGATATCGTTGCAGGTGCCGACCACCAGGAGATGCGCGTCCTTCGCCGCCAGTGCGGAATCGACGATATTCAGAATATCCGAAACGACGACGTTCCACCACTCTTGCGCGCGATTCGACATGTTTGCACGTTCCGGTATTGCGGCGTCGACCTCGTCGATATGCCAGATCGCGATCGGCGCGGCCATGGCGACCGCCATCGCGTGCGACTTGCGCGCTTCCTTCACGACGGTATCAAGATACCCCGGACCGTTCGCGAACCACGAGCCGGCGGACGTCGTGACCAGCGGAATGCCGCCGCATCCTTGCGACAGCACTGCGGGAAACCATGATTTGCCACAACCTGGGATTGAGTGCAGGCAGATGCCCCGGTCGATGTCCCGCCAAGAAATTCGGTTATTCCGGAAATCCTCCAGGTCGCGCGCCAGGTCGAGTCCGAATCGCTGAGCCGCTCCGTATTCCACCGCGGTGGAGAGCGCCGGGACGCGCTGCGCCGTCCCGACGTGCGAGCGGCGCGCGGCTTCGAGACGCCGGACGACGTCCTTCGCGCCCTTGCCCGGCCTGAACGCGGCGACGATCTCGGGCAGGTCGAGGCCGGCCGCGATCCCGGGTTCGAGCTCGCCGGGCGATCGCCGCGCGAAGCGCGCGATGGCCTTGCGCAGCACGGCGCCGTCCGGCGGGGCGACGCTGACCACGATGTCCGCCGCGCTCCGCAACGAGGCGGGCAGCAGCTTTTCGTCGTGGCTCACGCCCATCACGCACATGCCCCGCGACAGGTCGCGGGCCGCCTCCACCGTGCCGGCGTCGTCGCGCCTGCGGTCCGTGCCGTCGCGCGTGTGGAAGCACCAGCGCGAGCCGAATTCGGAGGCGACGTAGGCCGCCACGGGCGCGACCCAGGCGGGGCCGGGGACGATCACGATCGCGGCGAGCGCCTGGACGTGCGCGAGGCGGCGGCGGACGGCCGGCGTCGTCGCCGCCTCGAAGGCCGCGCCGACGACGATGGCGGTGGCGGTCCCGCGCGGTTTCCGGGCCGTCTCGGGCCGCGCCGGCGCGGCTTCGGTTTCCGGTCCTGCGGTTTCAGGTCCTTCGGATTCGACGTCCTCGGGCCCGAGCGAGTCGTCCACGTGGAGGTCGGACAGTCTCTTGAACCCCGTCCGCACCGCCGGGCGGCGTCCGCTCCTCGGCTTCTTCGGCTTTTTTTTCAGATTCTTCGTCATCTACGCCACCTCGCAATCGTGAACCTCAGTCCCCGTCCCGTCCCTCGTCGTCGGATCCGAGCGAAGCGAACGCGGCGAGCACCTCGTCCGGCACCTCCTCGATCGCCAGCGCCAACACGAGGTCCGCCGAACCGCACAGCGGACAGCCGTGACGGTCGCCGTCGTACTCGCACTCGCCCTTGCGCCCGCAGGCGCCGCAGCGGAATTTCGCCATCACTTGCCCTTTCTGCGGGGCCGCCCCGCCTCGACGAAGCGGTCCGTGTCGCGGTCGTAGAATCGGTAGCGCGGCAGCCAGCGGCCGCCGACCCGGCGGTGATCGACGTAGAGATTTTCGAATCCTTCATCGACCGGAACGGCGGGGCGGTCTTCCGCATGGACGGCGCAGCGGGTCGTGAGCCAGCCGCCGCCGAAGAGGCGCCCGGGTTCGCCGCAGATCTCGCAGGTCGTCGCGCTGCGCGCCTCGGCGAGCTCGATCGCCTCCTCGATCAGAGCCGTGGCCGTCGGCGAGAGGCGGCCCGACCAGTAGAAGCGGAGCGAGCCGTATTTTTCCTTCACCTGCGTCGCGCGGAACGGCCCGCCGTCGGCGCGGACCGCCGCCCGGATGCGCTTGCAGGCGCGCTCGAGCAGATCGCGCCAGCCGTCCTCCACGGCCGGCCAGCCTTCCGCGGCGAGCGGATCGTTCTCCGCGTGGAAAAGATCGGGATAGGATTTCACGAGCGTCGCCCGCCAGCCGGAATCGCACCGCAGGGCCATCGTCACGCCTCCCTGCGCTCGAGCGCCTCGGCGTCGTCGATCCGGACGAAGCTGTCGGTGTCGTAGTCGTAGCGGGCCGCGACCACCACGCGGAGCCGGCCGCGCACCGTCACCTGCGTCAGGTGCACGTTTTCCATCTCGGGCGTCATCGCGGGCGCGCCCTCGGCGTGGTCGGCGCAGCGGGCCGCGAGGACGTCGTCGGCCCGGTACAGCCGGCCCCGCGCGCCGCAGGTCTCGCAGACGCAGACGGAGCGCGCCTCGGCGAGATCGACCGCGGCGCGGACCGCCGCCTCGCTGGCGGCCGAGAGCCGGCCGCCCCACCTGATGCGCAGCGCGCCATGGCTCTGCTCGATGCTCTCGAAGCGGAAAGACTCGCGCGGCTCGAGCGCGGCGGCGATCCGGACGCAGCAGCGGTCGACGACGCCGGCCCAGCCCGGGCCGCACTCCGGCACGCACGGGGCGCGGCCCGGCCTGGCGAAGAAGTCCGGAAGGATCGACGCCAGATCGTCCCGCCAATCGTCACGCTGCAGCACGCCCGCCATACCAACACCTCACGCCTACACAACAAATGTTCTTGCTTTGTTCTATGACCGAGGCTGCCGCATCGAGTCAATAGATTCTATTGAAAAGATAGACCTATTTCAAATAGGTCTATGAGGATCACGATCTTTCGGGACTTTTGGGGGCGTTTCAGGTTATCGAGGTCGTCGATCGATGTGGAAATCGGCCGCGTGGAGGCCCGAGGGCTTGCCGCGTTCCGCCTACCGTGGAATTTTCCCCCGATCCAACAGCATATGGGCGACGGGACCGATGGCGGAAAAGAAGAAAGCCGGGAGACCGGGACGGAAGCCGCCGACCGGCGGTCCCAAGAAGCAGCTTCTCACCTCGCTGGATCCCGAGATCATCAAGAGGGTCAAGTCGGCGGCCGCGCTGCGGGACACGACTGCCTCGGCGGTGATGGAGCAGGCCGCCGTCGAGTGGCTCGAGCGGCACCAGGATGGGAAGAAATAGGGCGGCGTGTCGCCGCCGACGTCTTTACCGCGATCCAGACATCCCTCGCGGCGACCATGGCCGCCTCACGGAGCCGCCTTGTCGCGAAAAGCCGGGAATACCTAAGCCCGACGAAAGATTGCAGCGGCGTGGTATTTCGCGTCCGATTATCATAGAAACCGGGCGCACGGGGTCCTGTGATGAATTTAGGCGGTAAAACATTGGCCGATTGGCTGCTCGCGCAGCCCGTGGGGGAACTTCCGGTGCGGAGTTTCGCCTACCAGGATAACTACGCGGCGTTGGCATCGAATCTCCTGCCATTGCACAAGGAAGTCACGGCAACCGCGAACCGGGTGGACGGCGGGTATCTGACCGATCACGGTCCAGATCACATACGAAAACTGATATCGCGGATTTCCGAGTTGTTGTCCGCCGGCGAAGGTCTGATATCCGCCTACGAAGCATACGTCCTGCTTTGCGCAGCGCAATTTCACGACGTCGGCAACATCTTCGGCCGAGACAAGCACGAAGAGATGTCCTGGCAGATTATGGAGCGGAACCGCACGACGCTTCCGCCCGACAATATTGAGTACCGCCTGATCTATGACATAGCCCAGGCCCATGGAGGCGATCGTAAGGACAAACTCAGCGACTTGCCGCGCACGTATGATATCGCCCAGACCACGGTGAGACCTCAACTTCTGGCCGCGATCCTTAAATTCGCGGACGAACTCGCGGAGGACTCGGAACGCGCAGCGCGCTATACCGCCCAACTCGGCCAGCTCGGCGGAAGCGAGATATTCCACGAATATGCGCTCGCCTTGCAGAACATCTCCATCGACGGCCTTTCCCGGGAAGTCCGAATGCAGTTCGTGATGCCGGTCAGCAAGGCGACGCGAACTTTTACGAAAGGGTCGGTGGGCGCGACTACCAACGTGTACCTGCTCGACGAAATCTTTAAGCGGACGATGAAGTGCCATTGCGAACGCATGTACTGTTCGCGTTTCATGCGATCTGTCATCGATCTTACGGCCGTTTCCGTGAACATCGCGGTCACCAACGAAGCCGGTTACAAGGTCGAGGAAACGATCGCCTACAAATTAGCCGAAACCGGGTACCCCGATTCCAGCGGCCAGGACATCTACGAAATATGTGATGATTTGAAGCGCTGGAAAAACGTCGGTCGCCTGAACGGTCTAGCATTGAAGAGCGAACTGGAGCAGGCCCATGTCTAGCGACCTGACCAAGAACCCGTTCGCCGTTCAGTCACCCGAGCACATCGCCGCAGACGACGTGATCTCGCTGTTCGTCGAGGATTTCGCCGATTTCCATCAGGTACTTCGGACAGGCCATACCTTCCTTCATGGCGCCCGCGGTTCCGGAAAAAGCATGATATTCCGGTATCTGGAGCCGGACTGCCAGGTCATCGCGAAGAAGCGCGCGTTGGGTGAGCTCGAGTTCTTTTCCTTCTACATCCCCATCAAGGAAACCGAACTGAGGCTGACCGAACTTCTCAGGCTTGAGAAGGAACGTCACGGGAGCCTCGCGCTGAACGAGCACCTGATGACAGTGAGCTTCGCGATCAAGATGCTCGCGTCGCTGCAGAGGATCTCCGCCCACGCGGACGCGGCGGCGGCCAAATCCTTCGCCGGCTTCGTCGGCGGCGACTTCATGAGACTTCTCCGACGGGGCGGCTGGCGCGGCGAACTCCCGACGATCGACGCCGACGCGCCGTTTGATCGGGTGCGTCAGGCCGCGACCGAGGTGATGGAAGACTTGCACGCGGAAGTCTCGCAGTTCATCCAACGGCTCTCGCTAGGCAGAAATTTCACGTACGAGGGCGCGTTGCTTGGCTTCCTCGATTTCCTCAAGCCGTTCACTCTCGCGTTGCGTTCGCTTTCCTTCATGCCCAAGGCTCCGACCTTCCTGCTAATCGACGACGCGGACAATCTGAGCGAGGAGCAGACGCGCATCCTCAATACGTGGATCTCTAGCCGAGGGGTCGCCGAACTGAGCCTGAAGGTATCGACGCAGCTACGCTACAAAACCTACCGGACCGTCTCGGGCCAGCAGATCGAGATGCCACACGATTTCGCAGAAGTAGAAATCTCGAACGTCTACACTTCCGATCGGGATCGGTACGCAAAACGCGTCCACGATATCGTTCTCAGGCGGCTACAGAAGGCTGACATCGCCGCCAAACCGGACGAATTCTTCCCACCCGATCGCGAGCAGGAGCACGAAATAGAGGCAATCGCCGCGAAGCTGAAAGAAGCGTTCCCGACGGAAGGGCGCGGAAATCGGGCGCGGGACGACGCGTACCGTTATGCCCGTCCGGATTTCATAAAAGGTCTTGGCGGCACCCGGAAAGCCTCATCGACCTACAGCTATGCAGGGTTCAGTCAACTCGTTCACGTATCGTCCGGCGTCGTACGCTATTTCCTGGAGCCGGCCGCGTTAATGTGGGGCGAACAGTCGGCGGCGAACGACGGCAGGCCCGTTTCGTCCATCGCCCCCCACATCCAGAATAAGATCGTCCGCAGCGAAGCCAACCGATTCCTGACCTCGGAGTTCGAGCGAATTTCGCAGGACGAGACGCGAGGGGCGGATCACCGTGACAAAGCGTGGAAGCTTCGCAACCTGATCGACAGTCTCGGTAGTCTGTTTCAGCACATATTGGTCTCCGACGATGCGGAAAGACGCGTATTCTCGGTTGCCTTCAGCAACGGTCCCGACGACGAAGTCCGCGCGGTGTTCAACCTCGGCGCCGAGTACAACTACTTCCACAAGAGCTCAATCGGCAAAAAGGAAGGGGGTGGCAGGACCGACCTATACATCCTGAGCCGCCGGATTGCGCCAGTCTTCAATCTCGATCCGTCGTCGTTCGCAGGCTACAAGTTCATCACCAATGACACGGCACGGATGATGATCATGGAGCCCAAGCGCTTCACGAACAGTCTTCGGTCGGGGACGTTGGGCGACGTGATCGATCCTCCTCAAGGCAACCTTTTCGGGGAGGTATGATGTCCGTTCCGGCGAAGGTTCTTCTAAACGGGCTTTCCGGCGAATTGCCGTCGAAGATCGACCTGTTCGTATGCTGCGCGAGCTACGAAAGACGGTCGACGTGCGCACCGCTCAGCATCGCACCGGATCAGGTGGCCGTCCCGCTCATCTGCTTCAACGACGATTTCGAAGATTCTGTGCGCGAAAACCGGGTCGCCATCCTGAAGCATTTCGGCGGGAAGTCGCGACTCGTCGCGTTACGGCAGAGCGATCCGATGCTTGGACTTGATCATCTTCACGAGGCACTCGCGGCCATCATCGATGGAGAAGCCAAGACTGTCGTCATCGACTCGACGACGTTCACGCACGAAGGCCTGTTGATCCTTCTCCGCCTCTTGGCATCCTGCCTCCGAGAAGGCGACGCCATCCATATCGCCTACACGCCCGCTGCGGACTACGCGCTCGGTTCGAATGCCGCCGACAAATGGCTCAGCCGAGGACTTCGAGAGATACGTTCGGTGCTGGGTTTCCCCGGTCTGATGGTCCCGGCGCGTGATCTGCACCTGATCGTACTAGTTGGTTTCGAGGTCGAACGAGCCCGCATGCTTATCGATTCATGCGAGCCCGACATCGTATCGCTCGGAAGCGGGCGAGACGCGACCGACTCCGGAAAGGCACATTTGCCGCGCAACACGGAGAGCCTGCGAAGCCTTTCGGTCCTGTATCCGAACTTCCTCAAGTTCGAGTTCTCGAGCGTCGATCCGATCGAGACCGAGCAGGCTCTCTCGCGGCAGGTTGGCCTTTTTCCCGGCAAAAACACCATCATCGCCCCGATGAACACCAAGCTGTCGACGATCGGCGCGGCCGTCCTCGCCATGAAGCAGAGGGAAGTCCAACTCTGCTACGCGCCCGCGATGACGTACAATACTCCGGCCTATTCGAGTCCTTGTGACTTCTGCTACGTCACCCGGCTCGAAATTCCGCTGTTTGACGCTCTCAAGGGATAGCGGGAATGCTTGGGCTTGATCTCTTTTCGGGTGCCGGGGGCATGTCGTTGGGCGCACGATGGGCCGGCATAGACGTTAAGCTGGCGATCGAATTGCATCATGCCGCCGCGCGCACGATCGCAAGGAATCATCCCGACTGCCTGGCGATCCAGGGAGACCTCCAGCACATCAACGGGATCGGAAACTACCGGCGACGCAAGGAAGAACTTGTCATCTTCGGCGGCCCTCCGTGCCAAGCGTTTTCGACCTCGAACCAGCGAAACCGCGGTCCTCAAAACGTACGCAACTTCCTCTTCCGTGAATTCCTGAAATTCGTGCAGGCGGAGGAACCGGATTGGGTCGTGTTCGAGAACGTGCCCGGCATTCTTGAAAAGGGAAGCCGACCCTACGTGCTGGAAATAGAGCGAAAGCTCCGAACCCTGGGCTTCAGCTTGGCATCCGGAGTCCTGGACGCCGCCGACTTCGGCGTCCCTCAGCACCGTAAGCGGTTCTTCATCATCGGATCCCGCAACGGTCCGGCACCGAGTCTACCAACTTCACGGCAGATCAGGCTCACCTCCGTTAACGAGGCAATCGAAGATCTACCAGCGCTGGAAAACGGCGCGGAGGAATGTACGCTCGCCTACAGAAGCGCGGCCAGAAGCACTTACGCCAAGAAGATGAGAGGGGGGCGCGCGCAATGCTCGAACAATCTGGTCAGCGACAACTCCAAATTTGTCGTATCCCGTTACAAATACATCCCTCAGGGGGGAAATTGGTCGGACATTCCGCGCCACCTGATGAGAAATTATTCGGACCCCACGAGATGTCACACCGGCATCTATCATCGTCTGAACGGGGATGAGCCATCGGTCGTGATAGGCAATTTCCGCAAGAATATGCTGATCCACCCGACGCAGGATCGCGGCCTATCGGTGAGAGAGGCGGCGCGACTCCAGTCGTTCCCAGACTGGTACGAGTTCGTCGGCACGATCGGGCTCCAGCAGCAGCAGGTCGGCAACGCCGTCCCGCCTTTGCTCGCGAAAGCCGTGTTCTCGCAGATCACCCGGGCCTGAGCGTCAGCGATCCAGCAGCCGCATGAGATCGTCCCACTCGCGTTTGGGCAGGCCGCTCGTCTGCTGATCGACCTTTTCTCCCCCGATCATCCTGCGGACGACCGTCAGGGCGGTCGCCGACAGGTTCGCCGACTTCAGATCGAACTCCTCGAACGCGGCGTGGGATAGAGGCACCCACTTCTTCATCACGTCCAGCATCCGGTCCGCATAGACGCGGATCTCGTACTGCGCGTGCGCGTCCGCTCGAAGACGCAGGAAGTTCATGAAATTATGCAGATCGACCTTCCAGTACCACTGCGTATAGAAATTCAGCGACAGATTCACCCGCGCAAGTTCGCGGGCGAGCCCTGGACTGGCGGTCGGTACCGCGTCGGTGCCTTCGCCGAGCATCTGCAGATAGTGCCGGTAGACCATCTCCGCGTCGCCGCGAAGAATCTCCAGCACCTCGGCGGCTCTTTCGTCGTCGAGCGTTTCGCCGCGCCCTTGCCGATTCGAGGAAGATTGGGCGGCAAGATGCTCCTTCGCCGGGACGTAGAACTCCTTGTCGAGGATTGAATAGCGGGCCGAATACTCGTTGACGCTCGCAGTCCTGTGCCGGATCCACTGACGCGCGACGAAGATCGGAAGCTTCACGTGTAGCTTGATCTCCGCCATCTCGAAGGGCGTAGTGTGTCGGTGACGCAGCAGGTACCTGATCAGCGCACTGTCTTCGGATACCTTGCGCGTTCCGCGTCCATAGGAAACGCGGGCAGCCTGGACGACCGACGAGTCGTCGCCCATGTAGTCCACCACGCGAATGAAACCGTGGTCGAGCACGGGCATTGGCTCGAAAAGTATCTCCTCGAGTGCAGGGACGGTCGGCCGTCGCGTGGGAGCTGCCTCTCGTCGGGCCTCCTCGATCTCGGCTCTATCGTCGTCAGATATTTCCATCCCGTGCCTTCCCGATTCCGCAAAAAGCCAGTTCCAATCGCTTCCGCGACGTTATCAGCGCCGCACTGTCACGCCTAATCCGCAGCGCCGGCTCTCGAAGGCGCCACACACCCGCTACGCGACCTCAGATATCAAAGGCTCCAGACCCGACGTTTTCGAGACTCGACAATTTTGTTCTTGATATGTTCTATTAGGGCATGACTGATCACCCCGCAAGCTGGCGCATGCCCACCAGACGGCAGATGGAAAAGCTCGGCTCCTCTCCCGCAATGGTACGAGAAACCTCGCCCACGCGGGCCGTAGGACCGGCAGACGCCCTGCCGCCGGAATACTGGCAGGCTGTTCTGGAAGACCCTCGTGCCGCCGCGAGCCCGCCTCGCTGCGCCTCCGGACGAACGCTGCGGCTGAGCCGGATTCCTGAGCATATTCTGAGGGTCGGCTGCCGCCGCTGCGGCCGGACCGTCGAGATCCAGAAGGTCGATGCCGTTCGGCTCTACGGTCCGGACGCGGTCTGGAGGGACGTCGGGCAGCGGCTGCTGGGCAACACGTGTTCGCAGCGGACCGGTCGGCATGAGGAAGACGGCTGCTGGCCGTCGTTCGATGGCGCATAGCCGGCGGCGGGACAGCCATGGCCCCCAAGTACCACCCGACGCCTCTCTCCGGAGGCGACCGCAAGGCCCTTGCCAAGGAGCTCGGCAAAGCCCGCGCCATGACGACGATCCTGGCCGCGCAGTCCGTCGAGGCCCGGGCCAAGGGCGAGGCCCTGATCCGGGCGGCGGATAAACTGCTCGCGGAAAGCTGGAACGAACTCATGTGGTCGGACGGCGCCCCCATGGACCCGTCGCCGACGATCGACCAAGCCATCAACGGCGGCTATCCTTGGCTTGAGATCGAGTGCTCCCGTTGCAAGACACGGCGAGACGTCCATATGGCCGCGCTGCGCCATCCGCCAACCACCTTCGTCCACGACCTGGCAAGCCGTCTCCGCTGCAGCAAGTGTGCTAAGGCCGGCCGCAGGCCGCCTGCCACGCTGCTGCAGCTGGCGCAGCGGGCGCGCCATGCGGATCCGGAGACCTGACCACGTGTGCAATCTGTACTCGATGACCACCAATCAGGCCGCCATCGGCGCGCTTTTCCGTGTGGTCAACCGGTACGTGGGCAACCTCGCGCCGATGCCCGGCGTGTTTCCGGATTACAGGGCGCCGATCGTCCGGACGGGCGCCGAGGGCCGCGAGCTCGCGACCGCGCGATGGGGCATGCCGTCGTCGTCCAAGGCGCTGATGGATGCGACCAAGAAGCGCGCGGAGAAGCTGCAGGCCAAGGGGAAGACGGTCGATTTCAAGGAATTGCTCCGGATGGAGCCTGACGGCGGCACCACCAACATCCGCAACGTGAAGTCCAAGCACTGGACGCGATGGCTCGGCGTCGAGAACCGCTGCGTGGTGCCGTTCAACTCGTTCAGCGAGTTCAACAAGCTCGAAGGCGGCGACATCTGGTTCGCGCTCGACGAGACCCGGCCGCTCGCTTGCTTCGCCGGCATCTGGACCAACTGGACGTCGGTGCGCAAGGTCAAGGAAGGCGAGACCACCAACGACCTCTACGCATTCCTGACGACCGAGCCGAACGCCGAGGTGGGCGCCATCCACCCGAAGGCGATGCCGGTGATCCTGACGACGCCCGACGAGGTCGAGACCTGGATGACCGCGCCGGCCGACGAGGCGCTGAAGCTGCAGCGGCCGCTTCCGGACGGGGCGCTGCGGATCGTGGCCCGCGGCGTGAAGGAAGACCCGGCGCCTGCCCCATAGGGTTCTACACAGGCCTACGGAGATGGACAATCCGGACCCTCTGGATTTCGGAATACGCGGAGTCGGACCAACAGCGATCACGGCACGCTTGGCTTTAGAGTGCAATTAATGGTACGCTTCAAAGATTAAGGTCAACCGGGCGTCGTGTTGAGCCGCTGAATTTTCCTTAGGTTCGACGAGCGCTTGTCTCCCCTTTGAACCAAAGTGAGGAGTTCGCCATGAAATCGACCCGACGATCATTCGTAAACGGCGCGGCTGCGGCCAGCTTGGCATTCACGGTCCTCAACGGAATGCCCCTGCCTGCACACGCGCAAGCAGTCACTCCTGAGGAAGCGCGGCAGATCGCCGAGAGCGCATATATCTACGGCTATTCGCTCATCACGACCTATGTCACCCAGGTTCAGATGAGCAATGTGCCAAAGGTTGAAGGGCTTACGGCGCCGACCGGACAGTTCATCAACGTTCCGCGCTATCCGCCGGCCGATTATCGTGGCGTTTCGGCGCCAAATGCGGACACACTTTATTCTCTGGGTTGGCTCGACCTCACTGAACCGCAGGTGTTCAGTCACCCAGAGATGGGCAATCGCTTCTATTTGTTCGAGCTGACCGACCTTTGGATGTCGGATTCCGAGTCATCGCCGAGCAGACGCACGGCTGACGGCAAGCCCGCCAACTACCTGTTCACCGGGCCTGGCTGGAAGGGCGAGGTACCGGCAGGCATGACGCAGTTTCCCATGGCAACGCGCTACATGGTTATTTTGGGCCGAACTTATGCTGATGGCACCGAACAGGATTACAAGGCAGTCAACGGGTTGCAGGCACAGTACAAGATCACGCCGCTTTCTTCGTGGGGCAAGCCCTATACACCTGTCGCGCCGCCGGTGAATCCGAATCCCGGGTTCAGCATGACCGACAAGCCGCAACCGCTCATCATAGCTATGGGAACGGAGGGATATTTCGATCTCATGGCGAAGCTAATGGGTGGGGATGCACCGCCAGCGGCGGGAGATGGCCCCATCCTCGCGAGCATGGCGAAGATCGGCATCGTACCCGGCAAGCCGTTTGAGATGAGCAGGCTCGATCCTGCTGTGCAGGCTGCATTGAAGGACATTCCTCAATCAGCCCTGAAAAAAATTGAAGACAACAAGGCAGCCTTGGGCGAGATCATGAACGGCTGGGTGGTGACAAAGGGGCTAGGTACCTACGGCCCCGACAGCTACATGAAGCGCGCTGTGGTGGCGGCATTCGGCTGGCCCGCCAACCAGCAGCGGGATGCCGTCTATCCCTATACCGAGACTGATTCGACCGGACAGAAGCTGACGGGCGCAAACAAGTACACCTTGACCTTCGCCAAGGACGCGACGCCGCCGGTCAACGGCTTCTGGTCGATCACCATGTACATGATCGACCAGGGCTGGTGGTTCGTTCCCAACCCGCTGAACAAATTTACCGTCAGCCTGCGCGACAATCCAAAGTTCAACGCCGATGGTTCGCTGACGCTTTACTTCCAGAATGAATCGCCGGGTAAGGACAAGGAGGCGAACTGGCTTCCGGCTCCGAAGGGCGAGTTCATCCCGATGCTGAGGATGTACTGGCCGAAGGATGAGTCGCCTTCGATCCTGAACGGCTCGTGGAAGCCCCCGGCGGTGCAAAAAGCCAGCTAAACATGTACCGCGCTGGATGCCACGCACCGGCGCGGTATTTCCCGACTGCGCAGGCAAAATCGCAGACAAGTTCGACGTCCGAGTTGGGTCAAAACGCGAAAAACTCAACGTGAGAAAATCTGGTCCGCCATGCCTCCACGAGCGGACCTCGTGGAGGGATGCCGCCGCTTCGCAAGGGCCAATTGCATGTTCCTAGTATTTTCTGACGACGGGTTTTGTTGTCGGAGGCGCTCCAGGCGCAGGCGGCGAGATAGAGAAAGTGACCCAGGTATTCCAGCCTGACGGCCGATTTTCCGCAGCGAACTCTCCGTAAGCTTTCAGATTGAGATAGCCCTGCATGTCGCCGACCGGGAAAAGGAAACCGATCTGGGGTCCGATACCAACCACCTGGGACTGGAAGCAGCCGACACGGTCACCAGAACCGCTGTCACAGCCCAGCCCCTTGTAGACATAGCCGACGAGACCGACCATGACCTGCTTCGACAGGAATTGCGATGCACCCCAGTCGAAATGCATGTCGACGCCGCTTTGATACTGCGTGGCAGTGTTTTTGAAATTGTAGGTGAAGCCGAGCACGCCGGAGAATTCGTGACCGGTCTGCGGATTGAAATAGGTGTAGCCGCCGCCGACGTCGATCGCGCCGTGTCCGATGCCGAGGTTCGACAAACGATCGGATTGGTAGGCGCCAACTGGGATGTCGCCGGTGATATAGGTCATGTAGTTGTGGACACCGGCGTTCCAGCGCAATGCGAATTGCGGCGCCAGATCCCCGAAGCCCCACGTGGTGTCGCTGATGGTGTCGGACCGCGCGAAGGGAACATTGCCGAAGGGCGTCGTGAGAACGCCGGACAAGGTCCCCGCCAGGCTGGTGCCGACGACGCCATAGGCTGCCAGGAGGGACACCGAGGCCTGGCCGCCGAGCACCGGCGTTGCAAACACATAGCTCGGGAGCACAAGGCCAAGATCGCCGGTGGCGTTGAGATGCAAATTCAGATTCGCGTTTACGTTGAGGTTGGCGGGAACTCTGCCGAGCGTGAATTCGCGCGCCCGCGCGACGTCGGCGCCGGCGGATACGGAGCTGTGATAGTAGATATTTGCGAGTGACCAACCCGGCTGCTGAGGCGTGGCCGCGAGGCTTCCGAAGAGGCCGGGGATCCAGAAACTGATGCCGTTTTCGTCGGCGAAGGCAGACGGGGCGGAAAGCAGCAGAGTGGACGTCAGGAGGGCTGCAGAAATAACTCTGCGTCGATGTGCTGTGATTGGCCGCGCACCATTAGCCGAGGCCAGTGCAATTCTCGCCTTCATAGCCGTCCCCCGCAGGATGTGTCGCCTCCGAATACAACTCGGCGATACTGTAGCCCTGGAGAAAGCAGGACTGCTATGTAAAATTCGCTCACGATTGATTTGCCAGAAAAAAGGTGAAAACTGCGACGAAAGAGCAACAGCCTCGCCGGCGCGCCCTCCTGGCCGATGCTCCGACGCAGCGGCCATCGCGTTCTCGCGGGACCGGCAATCCATCCAGCGGCTACTGCGCTGTTGATGTTCACGGAAAACGACAATCCTTCCATTCCCTTCATGGTCGGGCTAATTTTCTGGCTGACCATGATCTGCGTGAGCTTTGGCCTGTTTGCCCAGCCCGGCGCAACCGTCGCCGGCCTTGCTCGTCGCCTTCGCGCCGTCGGCCGCCGGAGCGATCTACCTTGTCCTGGAGCTCGGGCAGCCATTCGCAGGCCTGATGCAGATCTCAAGCGCACCGCTTCGCCAGGCGCTTTCGCCGCTGAGCCTTTGGCATCGACCAGGGCGGTTCAGCTACTTGGCTTGGTTGGCGAACTGCAGGCAGGTCAGCAAGCTGACGTAGCTTCGCGTGCTGTTTTCCATCCCGGCGCAGCTTACTCGGCTCGAGCTGGTAAATGTTGACCACTGGCTTTCGAGCTGGCGCTGCGCGTCCTGCTCGTCGCTTATGCACCGCTTGAGCGGCTGGTCCTCGGACATGCCAGCCGTCGCACTGGCAGTGGCCTTGCAGCTACCCCCGATGTCAAATTTAGGGACGGTATCAGCCGCGGCGACGACCAATTGCGAGCTCAGAACTATCAGCGAAATCGAGAGAGGCATCTGAAATCTCCCACTCACCAGTGCCAAGGCAGTAATGTGCCCCGAAGAACCTGCCCTCATCGAACAGATTCGACCTTCGCGGCCATATCGGGGGCGCGTCCGATCCGGTACGTCCCGTTGCCGCAATTCAGTGTCCAGACGGCGTAGTCCGGCCTGGAGCGCTTTTTGTCCCTCACCGCCCCAAGCGGCTTGTCGCATGCGAACCCCTGCAGACGTATCTGCGCGGCCAGCACCTCCTGCGGATTGTGGGCCCCCGCAAGCGGCTGCGCCTGCGCAACCGGGCTGAAAAGAACAGCGATGGCCAGCATCATCGGTCCAAGCGATCTACCCATGATCTCGTCCTTCTCGCCGTCCTTACCGCTCGCATCGCTCGCATGGCCAAGCCCATCCAACCATTGTTCAGCCTGGTCGCGCGAGGCCTATTTGGTCACTGTTCGCCGCAAATGGCTTGAGATCAATTCGAGCTGTTTGCAGCCCCTCAACTCATCTTCTTCGCCGGCGGAAGCTTCCAAGAATTGTCGATGATCAAGGGATCGTTTTCGCTCGGCCAGTACAGCCGCATCATCAGGACGAGATCGCCGCGAGGGGCCGAAAAACCTCGGCTACCTCAACGAGTATCACCCTAGCACCGAACGCAAGCGTCAGCCATTGCTATTATGCGCCTCCACGTCCATGTGGCCCCTCCGCAAAATTCCAAATGGTGCGAGGGGTCGAAAGGGGCTGATCAAACGACTTGACGCTCCGGCCCGTCTGTCATGATGTCGATTTTCCAGGAATTTTCGTACGGCACGACGGAGGGCCAGGTCCGTCCGCTACTCGCTGATATCTTCCATCCCCACCTCATCGCCGCCTCGATTTCACAGTCTCAGACGAGTGATTTGGTCCTTCGTCATCGGGCGTCTCCGCGTTGTCACACAGTGAACACCAATCTCGGACGCAACATCCGATCAAACCTCTGCCGTTTTTGGCATAGCTAACCATCGCAACCCGCGGTAGTGTTCCACGCATTCGGTTCGAGGCTTAAAAACGGAGACGATATAATGAAGCTCCTTCTTAGCCGCCTTGCAGTCACTGCGGTCAGCGCCGCGCTGACCTTGCCACAATTGGCCCCGCACAGACCGCCCCGCCAATGCTCGTCAATTGGTCAGATGAGGCAATACCCTTCGCGACGCATTCTCGCGCCGACTTGGGCATAGCCGGCATCGGCCGACAGTTCTGATACATAGTGCGGTGCGTTTGAGCGGCGGCCGCTGCAATCAAGGCGATGCAGCGATGTCCATCGGACGACGTGTCTGGAGTGGCGAGGATGTCGAGGAAATTACCGCTCTGGCTTCGCTTCTTCGCGCTTGTCGGAGTAGTGATCGTTGCGACAGGCGCAGGTCTCCTCGCCTATCGGTACTACGCTCGCCCGGTCACGCTGACCGTGGCGGTCGGGTCGATCGACGGCGAGGCAGCCAAGGCAATGTCGGCGATGGCGAGCGAACTCGTTTCGACGAACGCGCCGGTCCGGCTCAAGGTCATCGACAGCGGCACAGCGCTTGAGGCCGCTGCCGCGTTCTCCGCGGGTAAGGTCGATCTGGCCGTGGTTCGCGGCGATGTCGGCGATTTGTCGCACGCGCAAGCCGTCGTCGTCGTCAGCCATATGGTCGTACTGGTCATCGCGCCGCCGGGATCGGCCATCGACAGCATTGAAAACCTCAAAGGACGCGCGATCGGCGTGGTCGGTGGGGTGGCGAACGCCAAAATTGTCGATGTGCTGACCAAAGAATATGATTTGGCAAACGCAAAAGTTGTGTTCAAAAATCTTCCTTTGGCGGACGTCCGGCAAGCCATTCACTCAAAACAGGTCAGTGCCCTGCTGGTCGTGATTCCGCTCGCCGAAAAATACCTCTCACTCGTTCGCGGATTCTTTCAGCTCGACCATAAAAAGGTCCCGGTATTGATCCCGATCAATTCAGCGGGAGCAATTGCAGAGACAGAACGCGCCTTCGAAAGCTTCGACGTGCCGAAGGGCACGCTGCGGGGGTCGCCACCGGTGCCGGAAGATGATCTGACGACCTTGAGGACGTCGTTGTACTTGGTTGCGCAAAAGAAGCTCGGCACTGATCTGGTGACCAGGCTCACGCAGGCGATCATGAGCGCGCGCAGGAATCTTCTGCGCGAGCAGCCGATTTTCGCGCAGATCACCGCGCCCAGCACCGACCAGGATGCCTACCTTCCGCTCCACCCCGGTGCGGCCGCTGTTTACAACAGCACCACGCAGAGCTTCATGGATGAATACGGCAACTGGATCTATCTGACGCCGATGGTGTTGGGCGGCGCCGCCACTATGCTGGCGGCGGCGTGGAAATTCCTGGGGCTCGGTAGCCCCGCACCTGAAGGCCCGCTCGACTCTCTCTACGCCCTGGCACGTCGGATTCGGAAAGTCGATGCAGAGGCTGAGCTTTCGGATATCGAAGAAGAAATCGACGGCATTCTAAGAGCGGAGCGCGCCAAATCCGCTGGTGGAGACGAGCGCGCGGTGGATGATGCCACATTGAACGTTGCAGCCCACCGGCTGGAGGGCTTGATCCACGACCGACGAGCCCTGCTCGCGAAGAGGCCCGCAGTTGCTTCGGCGGCCTAGGCGACACCGCAACGTCGCGGCATGCCGTGGCACGGCGATTGCGGGAACGCAAAATGGACGGAGTGACCCCGCTGCCTCGCCACACAGGTGAATCATGAATGCAATCGCGTTATCGGGCATCACGTTTGTATGCATCGCGGGCGGCGCCCTGTTCGGTATGTTCCTTCCTGGGCATCACCTGAGCACCGATGAGAAGGATGTGGTCAGGCTGGGCACGGGCCTCATCGGGACGATAGCCGCGCTTGTCCTCGGCCTGCTGATTGGCTCGGCGAAGGGCTCCTACGACACGCAGAGCACTCAAGTGACGCATATGACGAGCAGCGTGGTAGTGCTGGACAATCTGCTGGCGCAGTACGGACCGGAGACGAACGACGTACGCCGTCTGTTAAGGCGCAGCGTCGCTGTCTTGGCCGATCGAATGTGGCGCGAGAATAGTTCCGAGGCGGCCAAGGGGACCCCTTTCGAGGCGAGCGCCGCAAGCGAGGCATTCTTCACGAAGCTGCAGCAGCTTTCGCCGCAGAACGATGCCCAGCGCTCCGTGCAGGCCAGGGCCGTACAGATCGCCACCGACATTGCGCAAACCCGCCTGCTGCTGTTCGCACAGACGAGCAACTCAATCCCCATGCCGTTCCTGGTGGTGCTGATTTTCTGGCTCACCATCATCTTTGGAAGCCTCGGCCTGTTTGCCAAACCCAGCACAACCGTTTTCTGCGCGCTGTTCGTTTTTGCACTGTCGGCCGCGGGAGCGATCTACCTGGTCTTGGAGCTTGGTCAGCCATTTGCGGGTTTGATGCAAATTTCCAATGCGCCACTGCGCAACGCTCTCACGCCGCTCAGCCCCTAGGCCATTCGAATGATCGAGGTTGTTGAGTTGATTGAACGAGATCTTCTCGTTCTCCGAGGTGGCCGTATGGAGCGCGACGGGACCAGGTGACGAGCGAGAGACGCAAAATTCGATTCCAGTTCGCGCGAGCGGCCGGGTGCGCAACGCTCCGGGATACGGTGACACGGAGTCACGACGAACGAGGCGGCACGGTTCCGACACCCGCCGCCGCTGTCTACGACAATCCAGGCCCTACCCGGCAGCCGCCGGCGAAACAGCGGCTCTAACGAGCTGCGTGCCGGCAGAAGATTGCCTGTGAGGTCAAAGTTGATCAGAGGAGCGCGGTAAGAGCGCGGAAACGGCGCATCTGATCACTGCACTTTGCGCCCGAGGTCTCTAAGGAGCGAGTGGAGAAAATCACTCGCATGGTCGTACCGCGCGCCGCCGCTCGCGATTTCACGGGCCCGCGGCTCCACCACACTACCGACGGTTTCCGGACCGAGGAGATCCGCTTTTTCAGACCATTGCTGCAGCAGGCGATCGGGAATGTATTCCGCAGACCCGAACAACGTCAAAAGGCATTCCTCGGCTTCGGCTTTGTGGTCGTGATGAGCTTTCGCCCAGTAAAAAGCGAATAGTCCACGAAAAGCATCACGGGAAACGGCTGGTTTTGCCATTGCAATGCCCCGCAAAATTGAACGCCCAACGAAGAGGCCACCCAAAGGCGGCCCCAGGAGTTCATTAAGTTGATTTAAAAAACGCGTACTGAAACGCCTGCCGCAGCGTTGCCGTTGCTTCAGAACCCGGGTGAAAATAGATGCGGATAAACGTGCCAGCCCCGGTCACAGGAGCATGCCAAGATGATTCGCTTCTGCCAACTAAAATCTGACGACTGCCGGGAAATTCCGGCAACCCCAAACCTATGTTAGTTTGAGTGACGTACGCGTCGAGCCGTGCGGCGAGCAAAATATCTGATGATCGTTTACGTGCTCGACGAACTAGACAACGCCGTCGAACAGGCGCTCGCCTGGTGCGGAGCGGATGAGCCGAGGGGCGGCGACGTCTAGTTCGCACTCGACGAGACCCGCCCGCTCGCGTGCTTCGCCGGCATCTGGACCAACTAGACGTCCGTCCGGAAGGTCAAAGAAGGCGAGACCACGAACGACCTCTACGCTTTCCTGACGACGGAGCCTAACGCAGAAGTCGGCGCCATCCACCCGAAAGCGATGCCGGTGATCCTGACGACGCCCGAAGAGGTCGAGACCTGGATGACCGCTCCAGCGGAGGAAGCCCTGAAGCTGCAGCGACCGCTCCCGGACGGCACACTGAGAATCGTGGCGCGTGGGGCGAAAGGGGATCAAGCTGCTACTGAAAATCGCTGAGACCCGTCCCTACGCCAATCAGGAAAGCCGCGGTCCGCAAACTGGTGGAGTTAGCGACCGGTGTCGCGCCGATTCAGGACGGGCGAATTCATATCGAGAAGATCAACGCGCCATTCCTGTTCACGCTCAAGGCAAAAAGCAGCGAGGTCGGTGCCGGCCTCGAGTTCGCTCTCGAGCCCGGCTGGCTCGAGCTGCACGAAAGCGGCACCTATGTGTGGATACTGGCGCAAGGCATCGACTGTTTCCGCGTCAGTAAAGCAACAGCACCGATAGCCACGCCGCCAGCGACGCACAGAGACCGATCCCCAGATAAGGCAATGCAAGGCGCATCGGCTTCCCTCCGAGACGCGAAATATATTGCGAGCATCGCATACCTGCGAGCGGCCGACCACGAATCTACGGTTGCGTCGAACCACTTGGAACCACCGGCCTCGCAGGCCAATTGTTAACCTGCCAAGCATCGCCGCCGATGCTGGCGGAGCGGCCCCGGTCTACTTGCCCCAAAGCCCCCCAACCGGGGCCGTCTCTCCGACCTCCACAAGCGGCACGTGAGGACTGCTATGCCACGGTATTATTTCCACGTTCATCATGGCCACATCGAACTAGACCGCGAGGGTGAGGAATTGCCGGACAAGCATGCGGCTTGGCGAGAAGCGACGGTGACGGCGGGACAGATTCTGCAAGGCCTCGATGGCAGCCTGCGCCCACAGGAGGATTGGAGCATGGAGGTCGTGGACGAATTTCAGAACCCGCTTTACACGCTGCGTATCAGCGCCGAGAAGCCGAAGTGATGAAGCTTCTAATAGTCGCGGCAATCATCCTCACGGCGCTCATTGCGTTTTCGGTGTGGGTGATTGCGTTATGACCTTCGAGACATCGGGTTCTTCGAGACCGTTTGCTTGCTGACATTCACAGGGCATGCCCGCCCCGCATTGACAGCCCCTATCATCCCAAGTCTGGAACGGGTGGTTTTCACAGACCCAGCCCAGCCCGAAGCAGATCTGACAATCGGGATCTATCAGGTGACCAACTCCAACGGGCGGTCGGCACGGAATTTCTTGTAGTCGCTGATGGCCTTGTTCGAGAGCATCAAGACGCGACGCTCTCCGCGACGAACCAGTGTTTCCACCGACTCCAGCAGAATCTGGCTCGCAATCGTCGGATCGCCGAGGTCACCAGTGCGCTCAAGGTAATCCCAGGCGATCTGAATCGAATTCTCCATGACGACGGGTAAGGGTTCACTCATGGAAAGGAAACGGGGTCTAAGGCCGTGTGTTCCTGAATTCCTGGCAAAGGTCGAATTTGAACCCGTCTCAAACCGGCCCCATCGCGTTCTGCTGCCGTGGGGAGGGCACGCCGGTGTCGTCGAGGCGGACGTCAGCGGATCGCCGGCACCGCGTTTTGCACGGGAATGCAGAACACGTGGACAACCCGAAGCCACTGCATTTCGGAATCCCTGACCCGTGCTAACCGCCAGGAACGAGCCGGCGGTCCAAAGGATACGTCCCGGCAGGAGCTATCTCGATGCTGATGACGACAGAACGACGGTCGGCGACCCGTACGCTGCGCGGCTGGGCCATCCATGTGCTGCAGGAGGCGGGCGCAATCCACGAATGCGAGGAGCATGGCTGGGCCAAGGACCTTGCCGATCCGCACGCGCGCGAGCACGCGTTGGACATCGCCAGGCAGGAGCCACCGACCGGCTTATCGCCGGAGCAGGCGGTGGCTGAAGTTTGCGAAGTGTTGGATTCTATCGGCGAGACGTGCCCGGAGTGTCTGCCAGGCGACGATCTTGTCTGACGCCGAAGGAGTGTGTAGGCGCTGCGGGAGCCCTTGGCGTTCCGCAGTTCGTGATCAATGCGACGTCGCCATGCCCGCCAGCGTCGCGGCGAGTTCGTCTCTGCGGAACGGCTTGGTCAGTCGCGGCAGATCGGGAGCCACGCCTTCCGTATCCGCATATCCCGACACAAGCAGCACCCGTACATCCGACGCCTCCGCACGGACGATCCGCGCGAGATCAGTCCCGTTCATTCCGGTCATCAAATGGTCGGTAATCAGCAGTTGCGGTCTCACGCCGTTCCGGATGAGAGAGAGCGCCTCTTCGGCCGATCCTGCTTCCACCACCGCGTAGCCAAGCTCGGCCAGCATGTCGGCCGTGCTCGCCCGCACCAGATCCTCATCATCCACCAGCAGGGCCGTGCCGGCGCCGCGCCCCAAGGGCTCCGTCCCCTCCGTCTCCTGCTCGCGCTGCGCAGGCTCATGGCTCAAGGGCAGCCAGAGTTCGACGTTCGTGCCCACGCCGCGCCTGCTCTGGATCTTAAGGGCGCCCCCGAGCTGCAAAGCCAGTCCATGGACCATGGAAAGGCCAAGACCCGTTCCCTTTCCGACTCCCTTGGTGGAGAAGAACGGATCGACCGCGCGTGCCAGCACCGACTCCTCCATTCCGACCCCGGTGTCGGCGACCGACAAGCGGAGGTAGCGACCCGGGGGCAGGCCTGACCGATGGCCGGCCGCGACCGGCTCCTCGTCGGCGCTGATGCGCAAGATCCCGCCGTTCGGCATCGCGTCGCGGGCGTTCACGGCGAGATTGAGAAGCGCCATCTCAAGCTGGTTGGCGTCGGCCTTGGCCGAATTCAGGTTCTCGGCGACTTCCATGGAGACCTTGATCTGCGGTCCGCTGGTGCTGGCGATCAGGTCGGTCATTCCCCTAACAAGGCCCGCTATGTCGACCGCCGTGGCCTGCAGAGGTTGCCGGCGCGCGAAAGCGAGCAACCGCTGCACCAGCGTCTTTGCGCGGTCGGCCGACTGGGCGGCGCCGGCGATAAGGCGCTTCTCCCGCTCACCGCCGACGCCTTTGCGTTGCAGGGCATCAAGGGCTCCGACGATCGGGGTCAGCAAGTTGTTGAAGTCGTGCGCGACCCCGCCTGTCAGCTGTCCCATCGCGTCCATCTTTTGCGCTTGCCGAAGCTGTTCCTCGGCATGCGCCAGCCGCTCCTGCTCCTGGATGCGGTCCGTCACATCGTACACGAACTGATAGGCGCCGATGCGTCGGCCCTGGTCGTCCCTCAGCGTGTTGTACTTCATTTCGTAGTGGCGGCGGTCGCGCCCCGGATCTCCGAACGCTCCCACTTCGGTGAACTCTTCGCCGGCGAGCGCCCGGGCCCAAACCTTGCGAACCGCCTCGCGCTCCTCCGGCAGATGCTTCAGCAGGTCGAGCATGCAGTCGCCCACCGCCGGACGAACGCCGAAGATGCTCTCGAACTCGGCGGCCGAGGCCTTGTTGATGGCCAGCCACCGAAAATCGAGGTCGACGACCTGCACGAAGGCGTCCGTGCCTTCGACGATGTCGGCGAGGATCCGCCGCTCCGCGAGCACCTCCGCAACGCGCCGCTCCAGCGTGGCATTCAGATCCTTCAACCTCTGTTCGCTTGCGCGGATGGCCTGGCCCGCTTCTCGGCGGAGGCCCGCCATCTTGATGTTGGCCGACACCCGGGCCAGCAGTTCGCGCGAGGAGAATGGCTTCGTCAAGTAGTCGTCCGCCCCGGCCTCGATGCCGTGGATCGTGGCTTCTTCGCCTGCGCGGGCGGACAGCATGATCACCGGAATGTAGTGGAGCTCTGGCCGCCTGCGGATCTCGCGCAGCAACCCCAGGCCGTCCAGCTCGGGCATCATCACGTCGGTGAGCAGCAGGTGCGGCGGCTCGCTTTTGATTTCGTCCAACGCTGCCTTGCCATCCGCCGCAACCTGAACGTCGTATCCTGCCTCCCGAAGGAGGCGGGCGATGTAGTCGCGCAGATCGGCATTGTCGTCGGCAAGCAGCACCCGAGGCCGTTCGACGCCCTGGACCTCCGGCGCCGGCAGCACTTGGGCCGAGCCCGGCGCCGGCGTGACCTCGGCGAGCAGGTCCGGCTCCGCGCCGTTCGGAATCCAGCGCAGTGCTTCCCCGACGAATGCCTGGGCGCGACCGGCGCCCTGCCCCGCTGCCGTGCCGGGCTGGATGCGATCCGGGGGCAAGTGTGCCCGACCGAGCGGCATCGTGACGGTGAAGGTCGTTCCGCGGCCGAGTTCGCTGGCGACGCTGATCGCGCCGCCGTGGAGCGTGACGAGCTCCTGAACCAGGGCGAGCCCGATGCCGGAGCCCTCGAAGCTGCGTCCCCGCGCCCCTTCGACCCGATGGAAGCGATCGAACAGCTTCGGGATCTCCGCCTCGGGGATGCCGACGCCGGTGTCCCGCACCGTCAACACTGCCTTGCCTTCCTGCTCCCGCTGGCTCACCGCGATTTCACCCTGATGCGTGAACTTGAAGGCGTTGGACATGAGGTTCAGAACGATCTTTTCCCACATCTCATGATCGACGTAGACTTCGCCGGCGATGGGTCTGACTTCGACCTTCAGGCGCAATCCCGCGCGATCTGTTGCGGACCGGAAGCTGCTCGCAAGATCGGACGTGACGGCGGCCAGGTCCGTCGGTCGGAACGTAGCCTCGACCCGGCCCGCTTCCAGCCGCGAGAAGTCGAGCAGCGCGTTGACCAGCCGCAACAGGCGCAATGCGTTACGGTGGGCGACCTCGAGCCTTGCGCGCTGTTCGGGGGCGGAGGAGGCGGCGAGCGCGTCCTCGAGAGGTCCCAGCATCAACGTGAGAGGCGTGCGGAACTCATGGCTGACGTTCGAGAAGAACGCCGTCTTCGCGCGATCGATTTCGGCGAGCATCTGCGTGCGCCGGCGCTCGTCCTCATACGCCCGCGCGGTCGCGATGGCAGTCCCGATATGGCCTGCGGCAAGCTCGAGAAAGGATAGGTAGTTGGCGTCCACGCGGCGACGCGCGTTCGCGCCCGTGACGAGGAATGCAGGAGCACCGTCCTCACCGGCGACCGTGATCGGCGCCACCACCGCCTCCGTGACCGGTTCTGACCAGAACGGGTCGCTTGGACAGTAGCCGGGCGGCGCCGGGGCCACGATCGGTCGACCCTCCTTTTCGGCTCGGTCGAGTGGCCATGGGGAGGTGCCGTCAGTCAGCGGGACATCGCCGCAACCTGCCGCAGCGAGCAGGCGGGTCGTGTCGCCCTCCCGCAAGTACAGCAGGGCGAACGGGACGTCGGCCCGGTTCTCCGCCAGTATGCCGGTCGCCCGCAGGCAAGTCTCTTCGACGCTAAGCGAGGCGTTGGCCCGCTCGCCCAAGCGGCTCAGCGTCCGAAGCCGTCTTTCCGAGAGGACCCTGTCGGTTGTCTCCACGACGGCGTTGAAGATGCCATCGATCTTGCCGTCCTCGCCGCGAACGGGACTGAAGGTGAAATTGAAATAGCACTCCTCGACATAGCCATGCCGCAGCATCGGCAGCAGCTCGTCCTCCTGCCACACGCCCTCTCCGGTCGCGCGCACCTTGTCGTAGAGCGGTCCGATGGTGTCCCATATCTCCGGCCACACTTCGCGACCGGCCCGACCTAGCGCCCAGGGGTGCTTGTTCCCGGGTATGGGGCTCCAGGCATCGTTATAGAGCAGAGCGAGATCCGGCCCCCAGTATAGCGCGATCGGATAGCGCGAGTTCAACATGATGCTCACGGCCGATCGCAGAGACTGCGGCCAGGCGGCCGGATCGCCCAGCGGGGTCGCGTGCCAATCGTGGCCCCGCATCAGCGCGCCCATCGCGCCTCCACCGCTCAGGAATCGAAAGTCGTTTGAACTCATAATACTACCTGCTTCTGAGCAGCTTCGAGGACAGCCAATAGGGGAGAGAGTTCAATCCTAGGCGAGCCAAGTTCCAAAATTGTCCATCCGACGAGCTCCTCGTGCTTGTGATCCGGCATTTTTAGGAACTGCGGAATTGAACAAATACATAAGAAAACCACTTGGAACCGGTTCCACACCGCCTAACCCCGAGTAGGTCCGGCCGGCTTTCGGCGACCTCGCTGGATTTCGCCTGCGCGGCCAATCCGGCACTCCCACGGGGTGTTCAAAGCGATCCCGAATGAAGGCCTTTCACGCGGCCAGGTCCTACCGCCGACGATCATCTTTGCAGCCGGCAATAAATACGGAACTAAGCCCCGGCGGCTTGAGTTACGGCGCGAAAGCATCAGCGCCCGGCCTTGCGCTTGACGCGGTCCTCATTGCGGCTGACACCTATCGCCGCCTTTTCGTTTGGCTGTCTTCAATTGCGATTAGGGTAGCGTTGGTGAGGTCGCCTTCGATGTGCTCTTTTGCCCGCTTGCCCAGCAACGGAGCATGGGCTCGCATGAGCTCCGACCCGTGAGTAGAGGCGAGGGTAAGCAAGTGTTGGCGCAGCGCTCCGGCCGATGCCGCGAAAAGATCGAGACTTATGTCTCCAGGTCGAAGAAGCAGATTGTCCCTACCGGACAGGTTCAGCGCGCACATGGACCAGTTGGGGAAAAGTCGAGAGTCAGACCAACTCATGTCGCGAACCGTCGGCGAGGAGTTGCGCCCATCCGCACAAATGCGCGAGAAACACTCCTGGACCTCCCTTTTCGGCCCCTCGAGCAACTGCACGAATGCATAGCCGTCGCTGAGCAGAAAGCCGGTGATTCCGTCGCGACGGTTGTTGGCGTCCGATGCAACGAGAATGTCCTGCATGGTATCGGCCAGCGCCATGGCGACAGACACGCTGGCCGTGCTGACGTAAAGCAAGTTGAAAACTGGAGGCTCATCCAAGACGGCAACTCCGCAACGTTCGATCCTTCGAGGACCCTTCCGCTCGAGGAAGCGGCTACGATGTCGACACGTCTCATCGAACACCGATGGATTGAATTTCTAATCTAGTCCAGCACCCGCGCCAGATCCGCCGATTGATACGGTTTCGTCAACAGCGTCGCGCCTATCTCCCGAGCATCTTGTGCAGCGCCTGCATCTCCGGTGACGATTATGATCCTCAAATTCTTGGATTTCGCGCGGGCCTGACGGGCCAATACCGTACCTGAGACCCGCGGTAGCCCCACGTCGGTGAGGAGGGTATCTACTGGATTTGAAGCGAGCATTTCCAGCGCGGTTGGCGCGTCGGGCGCTTCCAGCACCTCATGGCCCAAAGATCTAAGCATCTCACAAGTCGTCGAACGGACCAGTTCGTCGTCTTCGACTAGCAATATTGTGCGGGGACGCGAAGCGTTCTCAGACCGCGGCGGCTCGCTGATGGTCGCTTGTTCTACAGCCATCTGGCGCTGAGACTGGTTTGCGAGAACATGGCGGATTTTCCGCGCCAATTGCTCGCGGCTATAAGGCTTGCCCAAGAGTTCGACCCCGCGGTCGAGCCGGCCGCCATGCACGATGGCGTTCTCGGTGTAGCCCGAGGTGAACAGGACCGCGAGATTGGGCAGCCGCTCCTTGGCGGTTCGGGCCAGGTCCGGGCTCCGCACTGGACCCGGCATCACCACATCGGTGAACAGCAGGTCTATGGGAAGACCGCTCTCGATCACCCCCATGGCGCTGGATCCGTCCTTGGCCTTCAGGACGCGGTAGCCGAGGTCGCGGAGGAGTGCCACGGCGCCCTCCCGCACGTCCTCGTCGTCCTCGACGACGAGGATCGTTTCAGTGCCGCCACGAATGGGCGTGCTTGAGAGGTCAGTGACGACCTCTTCGCTCTCATGGACACGCGGGAAATAGAGCTTCACCGTCGTGCCATGCCCGAGCTCACTATAGATTTTGACGTGCCCCCCCGACTGCTTGACCAAGCCGTAGACCATGGAGAGTCCCAGCCCGGTGCCCTTTCCTTCAGGCTTCGTGCTGAAAAAAGGCTCGAAGACTCGTTGGACTACGTCGGCAGGCATGCCGCAACCGGTGTCGGTCACTGCCAACATAACATACTGGCCAGGCTGCAGCCCCTGGTGGCTGGCGGCGTACCTGTCGTCGAGGAAAGCATTCCCCGCCTCGATCGTGAGCTTTCCGCCCTCCGGCATGGCGTCGCGGGCATTGATTGCTAGATTGAGTACCGCGTTCTCGACCTGGTTTGGGTCCAACAGCGTGTTCCACAATCCTCCGGAGACGCAGGTCTCGAACTCGATATCCGCGCCGATCGTTCGGCGCAGCATGTCGTCCATCCCTCTGATGAAGCGTCCGACGTTGATGACTTTCGGTTCGAGGGCTTGCCGCCGGCCGAACGCCAGGAGTTGCTGGGCGAGCCTTGCCCCGCGTGAAACGCCTGCGAGGGCATTTTGAATCCGGACCTCCGCCCGCGGATTCCCCGCCACGTCTTTAACCGCCAACTGCAAGTTGCTGCTGATCACCTGCAGCAGGTTGTTGAAGTCGTGTGCCACCCCGCCGGTGAGTTGGCCTAGCGCTTCCATCTTCTGCGCTTGCGCCAGGGCAGCCTGCGTCTGCTGTAGCGAGTGCTCAGCCTCTTTTCGCTCGCTGATGTCGCGGGTGACCTTGGCGAATCCGATGATCTTGCCGTCTTCGTCGCGGATGGCGTCGATGACCACGTGCGCCCAGAAGGTGCTTCCATCCTTTCGCTTGCGAAGGCCCTCCGCCTCCCAGCGCCCGTCCCGAGCCGCCGTTGCGAGGCCCCGCGTTGGAATGCCTTCGGCTAAGTCTTCCGAGGTATAGAAGCGGCTGAAGTGTGACCCGATGATCTCGTCAGGCTCATAGCCTTTGATGCGCTGCGCACCGGCATTCCAACTTGCGACGTGACCTTCCGGGTCCAACATGAAGATGGCGTAGTCGGTGACACCTTGAACGAGTATGCGAAATTGCTCCTGACTACGACGGAGGGCTTCTTCCGCTGCCCTGCGTTCCGTTAGATCTCGGGTCACTTTCGCGTAGCCGATGATCTCACCGGAGGGCGATCGGATAGGGTCGATCACCACGTGCGCCCAGAACCGCGTCCCGTCCTTGCGCAAGCGCCATCCCTCGCGCTCGAAACGGCCCTCGCTGGCGGCGATCTTCAAGGCAAGGTCGGGGATACCGGCGGCTCGCTCTTCCTCCGTATAAAACTCCGAGAAATGGCGGCCGATGATCTCGTTCGCCTGGTAACCCTTGAATCTCGCGGCTCCGGGATTCCAGCTGGACACGATGCCCTTCGCGTCGAGCATGTAGATTGCGTAATCGGTAATGGCGTCGACAAGGAGACGGTAACGACCGTCATCGCTTGCTGAAGCTTCCAAGCGATCGTTGAGATTCATGGGGTCTCTGAGCAGGAGCGAAGGGCGAGTGAACATAACAGGTACGAATGTCAGCGGCAGACTACATCAATCATCGCCGGGTTCAACCTTGGTGCCCAAACGCTCGGCAGTGAGTTCGAAGCTTGCCGTCGTGAGCGGACGACGAAAATATCTGCCATCCCGTGTCGGCGGATGTTTCACGCCGACTTCCGCCGAGTCCCTGCGGCCGGCTTCTTCGCGGCGGCCTCTTTCGCCGGCTTCTTGCCGGCAATGGGCATCAGCATCTCCTTCTGGCCGGCAGAAGCCTTCTTGGCCTTTTTTGCCGGCTTCGTAGGGGACTTGGCCTCCGCTGCAGCACCGCCGACGCTCTTGCGGAGCGCGTCCATCAGATCGACGACGTTCTCGCCGCGTGGACGATCCTTCGGAGTGATCGGCTTGCCGGCCCGCTTCTGGTTGATGAGATCGACCAGCGCGGTCTCATACTGGTCCTCGAACTTGTCGGGCTCGAAGGATCCGGATTTCTGGTCGACGATGTGCCGGGCCAGGTCGAGCATGTCCTTGGTGACTTTCACGTCCTCGATCTCGTCGAAATATTCCTTCGGATCGCGCACTTCGTAGGGATAGCGCAACAGCGTCCCCATCAGGCCCTTGTCCAACGGCTCCAGCGCGATGATGTGCTCGCGGTTGGTCAGCACCACCCGCCCGATGGCGACCTTGTCCATCTCCCGGATGGTCTCGCGGATCACGGCGAAGGCGTCGTGGCCGACTTTGCCGTCTGGACGGAGGTAGTAGGGGCGGATCAGGTAGCGCGGATCGATGTCGGCCTTGTCGACAAACTCGTCGATCTCGATTGTGCGCGTGGATTCCAGGGCGACGTTCTCGAGCTCCTCCTTCGTCACCTCGATGAAGGTGTCGGTGTCCACCTTGTAGCCCTTGACGATGTCCTCGTTGGGGACCTCGTCGCCGGTGTCGGCATCGACCTTCAGGTACTTGATGCGATGACCGGTCGCCCGGTTCAGCTGGTTGAAGGAGATCTTCTCGCTCTCCGAGGTCGCCGGGTACAGCGCCACCGGGCAGGTGACGAGCGACAGACGAAGGAAGCCTTTCCAGTTGGCTCGCGGGGCCATCAACGCGGAACTCCAATAGGGTACTCGGACTCAAGACGGTCGGGGCCGAGCGGTTCCGACATGCGCCGAGCCGGTCAACAGGAAAATTACCCAGCCGCCCGCAGCCCGCTCGAAAACGCCGTGAATTGCTTGTTTTCTAGGTACCTCGTGGAGGTTTCGGGCGGTATTGTGGACCAATGGACGCGCTGGCCCTGCCCCTCAGAGACGAGCATTTTCTGGACTCGGCGGACCTGGCCGCTATGGCCGAACTGCTCGCGCAGTCGGGAGAATACCGGGTGCTGCGCCGCTTGGCGCCGCGTCTTCCGTCGGCGTCGGCAGCCGGACAGGGGACCCGGGTTGGCATCCTGCTCGACACCGAGACCACCGGCCTCGATCACGCCAGGGACGAGGTCATCGAACTCGGGATGGTCAAATTCGACTACACGCCGGACGGCCGCATCGTCGGCGTCAGGGACACCTTCTCCGCCTTCAACGAGCCCTCCGTGCCGGTCCCGCCCGAGGTGACGGCGCTCACCGGCATCACCGACGAGATGGTCGCCGGCCACAAGATCGACGAGGCCGCCGTGAACGCCTTCGTGGACGGCGCGGTGATCTCCATCGCGCACAATGCGGGTTTCGATCGCAAATTCGCCGAGCGGTACTGGCCTGTCTTCGAACGGGTAGCCTGGGGCTGCAGCGCCACCGAGGTCGACTGGCGGACACACGGCTTCGCCGGCGCGCAACTCGGCTATTTGCTGAACGGCGCCGGATACTTCCACCAGGCCCATCGGGCCGTCGACGACTGCCACGCCTTGTTGGAGATCCTGGACTTCCTTTTGCCGACGACGGGCACGCCGGCGCTCGCGATCTTGCTTGAGACAGCGCGGAAGAAGACGGTACGCATCTGGGCCGAGCAATCGCCGTTCGAGCTCAAGGATTCGCTGAAGCGGCGCGGCTACCGCTGGAGCGACGGCACGGATGGACGGCCGAAAAGCTGGTACATCGACGTCTGCGAGCCCGCGCTTGACGACGAGCTCGCGTTCCTGCGGACCGAGATCTACCTACGGGACGTGGAGCCGCGGTTGCAGACGCTGACCGCCTTCACCCGATTCTCCAGCAGGATCTGACGGCCGGGCGACCGCCGCGTTGGTCTGCGGCGAACCTAGCCTCAGCGACCGAGGCGCTTTTCGACCTTCTTGCGGGAATTGCCGACCTTCTTCACGGTCTTCTTGACCGCGGCGGCCGAGCGGCCGGTCTTCTTGGCTTCGTAGCCGACTTCGTACTTCTCCCCGCCGGCGACACGGGCTCGGTCCTGCTTGCGTCCTCGCGTGGTCTTCTTGGCTGCTTTCGCCATGTTCGGCTGCTCTTTCGTTGGTTCGATGAAGGGGCAACGTCGCAAGGATTCGCCGGTTCCGGAACGATTCGGCCTGCGGCACCTTAGAATCACGTTTGTTGAGTGGAGTTCGTTGTGGCGTTTACGCGTAGGAAGCCAGCCGATTTCGGCATCAAGGCGCCGTTTCCCGATTTCATAGAGCCGGCTCTGGCGACCTCGATCGAAAAGGTGCCGTCCGGATCCCGGTGGATTCACGAAATCAAGTTCGACGGCTACCGCGTACAGGTTCATCTGCATAACGAGGCCGTCAAGGTTTTCACTCGGCGCGGCCACGACTGGACTCATCGCTTCAAGAAGGTTGCTCAGGACGCCTGGCACATCAAGTGCGGCTCGGCGATCTTGGATGGCGAGATCGTAGTGCCGGCGGCCGACGGCACTACCGACTTCTCGGTCCTGCAGAACGAGCTCAAGGGCAGTTCAAAGCGCATCGTGCTGGTCGCCTTCGACCTGCTCTACCTGAACGGACGCGACTTGCGGAAGCTTCCGCTCCACCAACGGAAGGCCGAGCTCAAAAGGATTATCGCCGGCACTGACGTCCAGTTCAGCGAGAGCTTCGAGATCGAGGGCCAGGATATATTCGCGCACGCCTGCAAGGTCGGCTTGGAGGGCGTGGTCTCCAAAGTGCGCGACAGCACGTACGTGAGCGGCCGCGGCAACAACTGGGTCAAGAAGACCTGCGCGCAGCGGGAGACCCTGACGATCGCAGGCTTCGCCCTGGATGGCACCAAGTGGGACGGCCTGTATGTCGGCCGACGAAAGGGCGCCGATCTGGTCTACGCAGGCAAGGTCGACCATGGATTCGACAAGACCTCGACGGCGGAGCTCCGCAGACGGTTGGAGCCGCTGGTCCGGAAGACGCAGCCCTACGCAAAACGGATCGCTCACAAAGGCGTTTGGGTCGAGCCGAAGCTGCTTGCCGAAATCGAGTACCGGGCGAAGTCGGCCGAGGGCAAGGTCAGGCACCCGTTCTTCAAGGGACTTCGCGAGGACCTTTGATCGCGCTACGCCCCGCTGCGTGCGGTTTCAGGTCACGACGATTGCGATCGATCCGGATGCGAAATGATGGGCAGATCAATCAGGAAGCGACTTCCCTTCCAATCTTTGGCGATGGTCAGATGGCCCTGAAGCTGCCGCACCATGCCGGTGATTACCTTGAACCCCAGGCTGGCGCGCGGCTCATCGATGTCGAATCCTTCAGGCAGACCCTTGCCCTGATCCGACACCTCGACGCGAAGGCTTCCTTCGATCTCCCGTGCCGAGACCTCGATGAGTCCTTTGCTATCTGGATATGCATACTTTATGGCGTTCGCGACGAGCTCGTTGATGAGCAAACCCAGCGGGACGGCATGGTCGGCGGAGAGCAGCAACGCATCCGACTGGCAATTCAACGTATGTTTCCCCACGTTTCCCCTGAGCTTCTTGCAGAGTTCCGTCATGAAGTCGGCGAGCTCGATGAAGCCGACATGCGAGCTCCGCCACAGATGATCGTGAACGTCAGCGATGGTGGAGACTCGCAGACTTGCATCTTCCAGAGCGCTTTTGACCTCCTGAGACGGTGTGTTGCGCGCTTGGACCCGAAGCAGGCCCACGACCGATGCGAGGCTGTTCTTGACGCGGTGGCTCATCTCGCGGGTCAGGAGCGCCTGGTATTTGAGCGCTTCCTGAAGCTTGGCGTCGGCCTGCTGGCGCTCGATAGCAATGCCGAGCAAGCCGGCGAAACCAGTGAGGAAATCGGCATCGGCCTGGTCGAACTGACCGGCATCGGCGCTGTCGACTTCGAGAACGCCGAAGTACGCCTCGTCCTCCGCGCCCTTTTCGATCAGCACGTTGATCGCACGCCTGACGCCATGATCGGTCAGGAGCTGCGGCGTACGGAAACGTGTTTCCGCCTCAAGGTGGTTCGATATCACCGATTCCCCGGTACGGTAGGCATAGCCCGCCGGAGATCCGACGTCGGCGGCAAGCGAGACGACGTCGATGGTATTCTCTTTCCAGCCTACGCCGGCACGGACCACCAGGCGTTCTTCGTCGGGCTCGTATTCCAGAACCTTTGCGAACTCCGCCCGCAGTCCGATGGCGCAGAGTTCGGTCGCTTTCTGAAGGATCATCCGAAGATCCCGGGTCTGCATGGCGGCGCGGCCGAATTCTCCCAACAACGATTGCTGCCGGAGTCGGTAACCAAGTTCGTCCCGCCCGGTAGAATTAGGTGATGAAGCCGCAGGGCCGTCGCCTGTATTGAAGGCTGTCATCGTGAACGTTTCCCCTAGGCAACCGGCGGTTCCTGCCCAACCAGGCGCCCGGCCCGGAAGATCATGAGAAGGGGTATAGCAGTAATCGGATCGTTGGCGTCCGCCGAAGCGAGCGGCCTCTGTGTCTCCCCGCCGAGGGAGTGCCTTGAGCGCGCTGCGGCAATTCTGATCCAGGATAAGCCGGCCGGCGCCCGCTCGACGCGGTGGCGCCGGTCGTGGCGGCGATCAGCCGGCGGTATCGATCACCATTTCGACGAGCTTGGCCATCTTTTCGCGCGTCAGGTCGCCCGAGTTGGAGATGTACGGCTCCACGTCCGGCCCATACACGAAGGGAACTCCTTTCGACGTGCCACTGTCACCGATCCTCGCCACCACGATGTTTCCGAACGCCGTGGTGATCGTGGTGGGCGCGCCATCTCCGACCTTGAAGGATACGCCGACCGGGCGGTGGTCGTTCAGTTCGATCTGCGGCGCGAACGAGAACTGATTGTCGGCGAAGTGCTCTTTCAGCTCGGCCATAAAAGGCAGCACATGGCGCTCCATGGCGACCTTGCAGTGCTCGACATCCGCGGCGCGTTTTTCCGAGCTGGCGGCAGCGATTTCGGTCTGCCGGTTCTTCTCCGCCACTGCGACCGCGGTCTTTGCGCTGAACTTGGCTGCGAGTTCCTGGGCGTTCATTTTGTTTGTTCCTTGGGATGTTCATGACCCGAGCAACAGGTACGCCGCGAGTGTGTTTTCTTGGCGGCTCTTTGCGAGATGGCCGAATGAAGCTGCTGCAGCGAAGGGCCCGACAGGCGAGATCGGTCCATATGCTATGCGGCGGATGATCCGCCGTGATCGGTCAATCTGCGAAGCGTCGCCACGACCTCGGGACCGCGATATGGCTTTGCCATGAACTCGCTCCCGGAAGGTAGATCGCCGGTCCCCACTCTCACGAAGCCGGACGTGGCGAGTATCTTGATGGGTGGCCACCGGTCCCGGACGAAGCTGGCGAGCTTCAGCCCATCCATCGAACCCGGCATCTGGACATCGGTGAAGACGACGTGGATATCGGAACGGGCCTCGAGAATCGCGATGGCCTGGTCGGCGTTGCCCGCCTGGACAACTTCGAAGCCTGCCTGCTCGATCATGTCGGCGGCATCCATCCGGAGCAGGTATTCGTCTTCCACGATCAGGATCACGGGAATTAGATGCGCCATCTGAAAGCCTCCGGCCCATCCCTGCAGTCGGGCAAAAATCCGTTCCGGCCCCCGGCAGGCCCGGAAGCGCGTCGCGCGGGATTCGTCACGACGTGGCCGTTGCCAGCGGCATCTTGAAGACAAACCTGGTCTCTTCAGTCGTGGACGTGACATCGATCCGGCCGCCATGGGCCTGCGCTATCTGGGAAGCGATGTGGAGCCCAAGCCCGAGACCCTGTCGGCTGTCGCGGACGTCGCCCCGAAAGAACGGCTCGAACAGTCTTTCCATCGCACTCGCCGGAATGGGCTCGCCGGCATTCGCGACCCAGAGCTTCAATTCGCCGCCCTTGGTCTCCGCTCCGACGCGGACAGGCCGATCGGGCGCCCCATGCGTGAGGGCGTTGCCGACCAGATTGGACAAGAGCTGCCCCAAGCGAGCGCGGTCGCAGTTCACCGGCTCCGTGATGTCGAAGCTCGTCTCGATCATGCGCTCCGGAGATGAAGTCCGTAGTTCGTCGACGACCTGCTCGAGGATCGGCTCCAATGGCTGCCCAGCGTCGCGATTCAGCACAATACCGCTGCCAAGCCGCCCACGCGCGAAATCCAGCACGTCGTCAATCAGGTCCGACATGCGGGTGACGGTGGTGTTGATCATATCGAGCACGCGCAGATGCTTGTGTTCCTGCAGCGCGCCGGAGCGCTGCAGGATCCGTGCGCCTGCACTGATCGCTGCGAGCGGGTTGCGGAGGTCGTGCCCGAGCACGGCGATGAACTGCTCGCGAAGTTCAGCCGTCTCGCGCTCGGTGGCGAGACCCTTTTGCAACTGCGACCTCGATTCCACCAGTTCGCGTTCGTAGCGCCGTCGGTCGGTGGCCTTGATCACCACGACCGCAGTCAAGAGAAGTGAACCGTCGGCATCGCGGCGTTCGGAGGCGTTCGCGATGACAGGCAGCCGCTCGCCGGCGGCGGTCTCGAAATCCAGGGCGAACTCGTTGAAGAAACCCTGCATCCGCAGCAAAGGAGCGATGTGGGTTTCGTAGTAGATCCGGCCGGCCATATTGAGGAATTGATGGAGACGTCGGCCGATGAACATGTCGGCTTCGAAACCGGTCCACCTCGTCAACGTCGCGTTGACTTTGGAGATGCGCCCGTCAGGTCCCATCGTGAGATAACCGCACGGGGCATTTTCGAACAGATCTCTGTATTCGTTGGTGGGAAGGAGTTCAGACATAGGCCCTGATGGCCGAGACGACCTCCGCCGGCGCGCTCAGGTTCGGACAGTGTCCGGTGGCTTTGAGAAAGACGATCTCGCTTCCCGGGATCTGGCTCCTCACGAAATTGCCGACCGCCTCCGAGGCGATGATGTCCTCGCTGCACTGGAGAATCAGGGTCGGAACCGTCACCTTGGAAAGGTCGTTCCTGTTATCGGAGGTGAAGGTCACTCGCGCGAATGCCTTAGCGATCTCCGGATCGGTGCGGCAGAAACTGTTGGTCAACTCCTCACCGAGTTCAGGCCGATCCGGATTGCCCATGATGGACGGCGCCATGGCGGCGGACCAACCCATGTGATTGTCTTCAAGGAACTCGAGCAGCTCCGCGATCTGCTTTTCGGTGAAGCCGCCCACGTACTCGCCGTCGTCGATGTATCTGGGAGACGGGCCCACCAGCACCATCCTTCCGAAAAGGTCCGGCGCCTTCAAAGAGGCCAAGAGACCGATCATGGCACTTACTGAATGGCCGACGAAGACAGCGTCCTTAAGATTCAGATCGCGTCCTATGTCCACCAGGTCGCCGGCATAGCCGTGCAGCGACGAATACTTGGACTTGTCATAAGCGGACAGGTCGGACCCGCCGGCGCCGACATGGTCGAAAAGGACGACCTTGAAGTCGTCCTCGAACTCGGGCGCCACGAAACGCCACATGTTCTGGTCGCAGCCGAAACCGTGGGCGAAGACCATGGCCCGGCTGCCGCGCCCGGTGACGTGCACATTGTTTCTTGCTTGGATGTTCATTGATGATCACCGTACTTGCTGGCGCGTCGAGGCGACCCTCTAGGCTCGGGGATCGGAAAGGCAACAACCCTCGTTGCGAACTGTTCCAATACCACAACCTGAATTTGTGAGATGCCGTCGGAATTTGGTCCGGTACACGGCACGGCGCGAGCCGAGCGCCTTGAAGCTAAACCGGATCCGGAGCCGGGGCGCTCTTTTCGCCGAGCACCTGGTCGAAATCGGCGGGATCGAATCGCCTTCCATGAGCGTCCGTAATATACACCTGCCAGCCTTCGCTGTGGAGGGCGATCGCCTTGGCGACGATTGTGACCGGGCTTAACCGAACGGTCTGGACCGTCTTCCCATCCTTCGAAGAGTGGACCGTGAACGCCGTCATGGGACCTCGATCGAGTGACCCTAAACGCCGCCACGTCACCCCTTGCAAATGTAGGCATCGATTCGCGGCTCAAGGCAATTTCCTGTTGTGACAACAGGTGGACTAGGATCCGACTCGATTGATCTACCAATCGATCGCAGCGGCTAGAAGGGTAGTCCGCGATCCGGAACAGCACTCCACCGGCCTCGCGAACTCGCGCAAGTCGAATTCGGCTCCTACGAACGGCGCGGATCACGCAGGGCGCGCAGTGCTACTTGGATGCCGACCGAACTATCGGCAAGAGTGGGCGTTACCGACATCATGTCAGACGCTTTCGATTACTTCCGGGCTTACGCTGTCCGAGCTCTATGCAAGGCCCGATCCATGCCGCACGGCAGGATGAAGCATCTGCAGCTGCTGGCCGGGCGGATCTATAATCTTCTCAAGAAAGAGGCCGCTTACGGCCCGAATACGCAGCACTTTGAAGACTTCCGGGCAGCCCAGAGGCTGGAGAGGTCTCTCGATCGTCCGCCCGGTCAAGGCTCGGGCGCTGGGACTCGCTTTAGTCCGCCGAGGTGGCAGGACGCGGGACGGGAGGTTTGTTGAATGCCTTCCCTCGACACCCGTGGTGTAGCAAGCCTGCTGCGGGAATATGCGCAGCGCTCCGCCTTGCGCGGCGGCAACCCCTACCGGGCAAAAGCCTATTCTCGGGCCGCCGACAGTCTGGCAGCCCTTGCCGTCCCTCTGCATGTGCTGATCGCTGAAGACCGGCTCAAGGAAATCCCCGGCGTCGGCGAGGCGATCGCCGACATTATCGTCAAGCTTCACAAGACGGGCTTTCATCCGACCCTTGAAAAGCTCCGTAAGGAGATACCCGAGGGCGTGCTCGAGATGCTCGCCGTTCCCGGCCTCCGCCCCGAGAAGGTGCTGCGGCTTTACAAGGATCTCGGTATCACCTCGCTCGCCGAGTTGGAGGCCGCCGCCAAGGACGACCGTATCAAGAAGGCCAAAGGTCTCGGCGCGGCGCTGCAAGCCAAGATCCTGCAGAACCTGGCCATCGCGAAAAGCGGGGAAGGCCGCCTCCATCTGCACCGTGCCGCCGTCCTGCTCGCCCACGCCAAAGATTCGCTCCGCAAGGCCCGGCCCGAACTCAAGCGCGTGACGATCGCGGGCGACTTCCGCCGCGGCTGCGAACTGGTCGGCGACCTCACGATCGTTGCAGAAGCGCCCAAGGTCGCCAAAACGTCGAAGGCTTCCGGGGCGGATGGAATGGAGATCCGCTTGTCCGATCGCAAACACTTCGGCGCCGCTCTTCTCTTCGCGACCGGCTCCGCCGCTCACGTTGAGCAGCTCCAGGCCTTGGCCATTGAGAAGGGGATGCGGTTGGAGGCCGACGGCTTGCACAAGGGCCGCACCCTGATCGCGGGCGACGAGGCCGAGATCTATAGTGCCCTCGGTCTGCCCTTCATCGATCCTGAACTCCGTGAGGGCCGTAGCGAGGTCGAGTTGGCCCTGAAGGGCAAGTTGCCGAAGCTCGTCACCGACAAGGACCTGCGCGGAATCCTTCATTGCCACACCGATGCCTCCGACGGCACGGAGAGCTTGGAGACGATGGCCAAGGCCACGCGCCGGCGCGGCTTCGAGTATTTCGGCGTCGCCGACCACTCCAAGTCCGCGCACTACGCGGGCGGCCTCTCGGAGGAAGAGATCAGGCAGCAGCACCGGGACACCGACCGGTTGAACAAGCGCTTCGGCAAGGATTTCCGGATACTCAAAGGCATCGAGTCCGACATTCTGGCCGACGGCTCACTGGACTATGCGGATGACGTGCTCGAGAGCTTCGATTTCGTTGTCGCGAGCATCCACGGCCGGTTCAAACTGGATCGCAAGGCGCAGACGCAGCGGCTGCTTCGTGCCGTCTCCAACCCTCACACCACCATCATCGGCCACATGACCGGGCGCCAGCTGCAGCGGCGACCAGGCTACGAAATCGACATCGAGAAGGTGCTGCGCGCCTGCGCCAAGCACGACGTCGTCGTCGAAATCAACGCCCACCCATGGCGGCTCGACCTGGATTGGCGCTGGCACCAGGCAGCGCTGGAGTTCGGCTGCATGCTGAGCATCAATCCGGACGCGCACTCGATCCCCGAGCTCGACCACATGCACTGGGGCGTCGAGATGGCTCGGAAGGGCGGTGTCCCCGCCGACCGGGTCCTGAACGCGATGGCTCTTCCGGAGATCACGCGCTACCTCCGCCAGAAGCGGCGCTCGTTCGCCCGGGCGGCCTGATGCAGCAAGGGCACGGCTTCTCGCTGGAGGGCACCGTGGTCGCAGTTGCCGCCGATCGCGGTCACCACTTCAGCAAACCGCCGCAGGGCCGGATCATGCTGGTGGAAGGCCATGGCGTCGAAGGCGACGCCCACGCCGGCGCGTTCGTCAAGCACCGGTATCTCGCCCGCCGGCAGCCGCGCCTACCCAATCTCCGGCAGGTGCACCTCATCCCGGCCGAGCTCTTTGCATCCCTTTCGAATGCCGGCTTCCAGGTCGCAGCGGGGGACCTGGGCGAGAATATCACCACTGCCGGTCTGGACCTTGAGCGGATGCCTCTCCGGACGCTCATCGAGCTTGGACCAACGGCGATCGTGGAGCTGACCGGCCTCCGGACGCCTTGCGTTCTGATCGACCGCTTCCAGCCCGGCCTTAAGCAACAGGTGCTCTCGTCGGCGGAAACGGGCCCTCCATTCATATGCGGCGTGCTGGGCGTGGTTAGGGCCGGCGGAGCGGTCGCGGCTGGCGATAGCGCGCAGGCTCGGCGCCCGACCCCTTCTTTTGGTGCCTTACCTGCTTTGAGGACACTTCAGGGCGCGTTCGCCCTCGCTCGTTCGCGCGCCTCGCGCCGACGTTGGCGGCGTTCGCGCCGCCGCTTGGCACGGTCAGCGGGCTGCCGCAGCGGAGGAACCTGCGGCGCAGCCGCTGTCTCAACGGGAGCTTTCTCGACAAAGAGCGGCTGGAGCGGTTCCGGCGCAGCGGGGCGGGCTTCCATGAACTCGAGCACTGCCCGTCCCTTGGTCGTGATCTTCCAGCCGCCGCTGAGGCGTTCGACCATGCCGTGGGAAAAGATATCGAGATCCGGGACCCTCGCGGCGAGACGCTTAGTGCGGTCCGCCCATTCGCGGCCACTGGTCGCCAGGATGGCCATGTCTCGCTTGAGGTCTTCCATGACAGCGAAACCGTCCGGATAGCTCACCAGGATCTTCAGCACCGTGACCTGGAAATTCACGACCGCCTCGACCGATCAACGCCACACCGTGCGCGCCCGCCAAAGGGCGTCACGGCCGCCGTGCCTGAGTTCGTCCAACGATTCCTCGGCTCTGGTAACCGCCCCCAGGATCTTTGAGACGACATGGCTAGGCGGTCCGATCTCGCGCTGCGAAATGCGCTCGCAGACGCACTCGCGCGGTTGCCGCATCGAACATCTATGCTCCCCAAAACCTATAGCCAGCGTTTCGCACGGCGCGCCTCAAGAAGTTTTGACCGTGATGGGCCAGTTGGTCTGACCCAAACCTTTGGTAGCTGCCGCACGGTGGACTTGCCTTGCAACATCGGGCAAGTCGTAACGCTATCTTCGAGATCAGGAACTCGCATGTCGAGACCCCAGCGAGTCTATAGACAGGTCATGCTTTCGATGTCGGTCCTTTTGCTCCTGGCAGCCGGCGCCGCCGCCCAGGAGGATAAGAAGACCGACGACGACAAGCCTGCCGATCCGGATACGGGTGAGAGCACGGTGGAGGAAAAGACGCTCGGCCTTCTGCCCAATCCGCTGCAGAAGTACGGCGTGAAGTTCGCAGCCACGTACATCGGCGAGGCGTTGGGTAACGCTTCCGGCGGGCTGAAGCAGGGCGCTATCTACGAAGGCCGCCTCAACCTTGCGGTGGATGTCGATCTGCAGAAACTCGTTGGCATCGACAAGCTCACTTTTCACGCCAACATGTTCCAGATCCACGGCGACGGCCTGTCCCGGAGCAATCTCCAGAACTTTCTCGTCGTCAGCGGAATCGAGGCTCTACCCTCGACGCGTATCTACGAAGCGTATTTCGAGAAGCAGTGGGGCGCAAAGAGGATCTCGCTGAAAGTGGGGCAGCTCGCCGCCGACAGCGAATTCTTCAACACCAAATATACAGACGTGTTCACCAACGCCTCAATGGGTTGGCCCGCGATCACGTCGCTCAATCTTCCCAGCGGCGGACCTTCGCCACCTTTGGCAGCTATGGGCGCAAGGCTACTGGTCAACGTGACCGACCAGCTCTCCGTTCTGGGTGGGATCTTCGACGGCGACCAAGCAGGACCCGGACCGGGCGATCCGCAGGAGCGCAATCGCTACGGCGTCAATTTTCGCGTCAACGATCCGCCGTTGTTACTGGGTCAGATCCAGTACGCCTGGAACAACAAGAAGGGTGATCCTAACCTGACCGGCCAGATCAAGTTCGGCGGCTGGCGGCACTTCGGGTCTTTCGCCGATCAACAGCTCGCGACGAACGGCAGCTCGCTCGCCGCTCCCAGTAGCAGCGGCGAACCGCTGTTGCTCGCAGGAGACATCGGTGGTTGGGCCGTCTTCGAGCAACAGATCTACCGCGTGCCTCACAGTGACGATCGCGGGATCGGTGTGTTCGCAAGGGCCGCTGGCGCGCCCGCTGATCGCAACCTGATCGATCTCTACGCTGATGCCGGCGTCGAGTTCATCGGGCTTCGTGACGACCGGCGCGATGACAAGTTCGGGATCGCCGCGGGCTATGCCCATGTGTCCAAACGGGCGCAGGCGCTCGACGCCGACTACCGCACGTTGGTGAACCCAAATTGGCCAGTGCGAAGCTTCGAAGGTTTGTTGACGGCTGTCTACCAGTACCAGATCAAGGAGGGCTGGTCGTTGCAGCCAAACTTCCAATACATCATCCACCCGGGCGGCGGTGCCACGGGGCCGGCGACGTCATCCGCCGGAAAGGTCCTCAAAAACGCCTCGGTGTTCGGGCTCCGGACTACACTCAAATTCTAGCACCGTGCGCATCGCACCGACTCTGTTCGAGGAAGTTGAGGCTTAGCTCGTGTAGATGACGACCGCGCAAGTGGCATCAGGGCGACCGGCATGTCGGCTTACTTGGGGCCAACCTCTCATTGAGCCTTTTCGGCCTCTTCGCCCTCGCGCAAGCCTCGGGCAATTTGATCAACAGACGTCTCCTGCGCCAATTCGTCTTGTTGGCAGTCCTCGTCATCGACATTCAGCCGCCTGGCAAGCTTCTGCAATATTCTCAAGGACCGCGTCGCCTCTCGTTCGGAGAGGAGATTAATCTGAAGTTCTAGTCGATCTCGCTTCTCCAAAATGCGGTCAGTCGCATTTTGACGAATGAGGACGCAGGAGGTGAGAAGTACCGCCTCCAGCGCGAGGAATGTCCCAAGCAGCGGGAACGGGAACGGATCAAACGCGCGATCGGGGAATATCCCGCAGAAGGCAATCCAGCACACCACCGCCGCGCATTGCAGCACAACGAACTGCGGAGTGCCCGCGAACGTCCGATGGCATGAAAAACACGATGATGAAGAGCGATCCTTTCCTCATCCTGCTTTTCAAGCCGCAGGATGGCGTCGATATTCTCTAACGGTTTTTTCGATGAGTCCTGCGCTGACATCGTCAGGTGGCGATCTGCTCGGCCGCTCGCCGCGCTGACTGTCGGGTCCGGTCGAGTGTCTCATCTCCGGCTTTATCGGCTCGGGCACGCGCTTCACATTTCGAGCGAAGCTCCTCAATCTCATCGCCGGTGAGGTGTTCGATCCCGACGAGGCTATTGCGCGCCGCGCTTACGCGAATGAGTTCGTCCAGCTTTACCTGAATGGCCGCGCTGTCACGGTTTTGCGAATTCTGAATCAAAAATACCATAAGGAATGTTACGATTGTGGTCCCCGTGTTGATGACCAACTGCCAAGTGTCCGAGAACTGGAAGAGCGGGCCGCTGATGCCCCATACGACCACCACACCCGCAGCTAACAGGAAGGTCGAGGCGCGCCCAGCCGCAAGCGAAGTCTTGTTAGCCAAATCACCGAAGAATTTTGAGATCCGGGATGGTTCGTTTTTCATGATTCAGCCTCTGCCACGAACCACAATATTGTGTCGGGGCAAAAGTTCCGCGGCCCGGAACCACGGTCTGCGGCCTATCCCTTGTCACGCTTCTTAACCTCCATCGCCTCGCCAGGGTTTGAGGCCTAATTCGCGCGTGCTGCCTTGCGCTCTTCGTTCGCGACCTTTGCCGCAGCGACTTCGGCGTTGGTCCGGCGCCGGCGCTTGTGAGCGACGGGCGACCGACCCAAGGCTTCGATCTCGAAGCGTGGGTAGCGTTCGATCTCGTTGAACATCGTCTTGACCCAAGGGTCGCCGTATTCGATCCCGGCGTTGGCATCCTTGGCGCGGTGGCCGGTGATGAATGCTTCGACCTCGCGGTCCATCTTGACGTGCCGCGCCACGCTCTTGAACAGGTGGCGCCAGGCGTGATTGGGTTTAACGCCTTTCGGAATTCCAAGACCATGCACCCACTCGCCGATCCGCTCGGCGACCTTCTTGAATTGCGGATTGCCCGGCTTGCCGCCGCGGCTGCGGTCCGGGTCGTAGAACAGCGGCTTGCCGAGCTTCCTGCGTTGCTCGACGTATTCCAGGAAGCCCCCCGGCTGTTCGAGGATGTGGGTATGGATCGGAACGACGCGCCACTGCTCGGTCTTCTCGAGCGACGGCTTGATCACCATGCACCGGATGCCGTCGGCATGTTCCGTGATGTCGTGGGGATGGAGGCTGGTCACCTCGTTCACGCGGGCGCCGCTGTAGGCGCAGAGCCACGGCAGCCAGCGCCGGGCGGCCTTCATCTCCGGCGAGGTCAGATGGCTCGGCGTCGCCAGCGTGGCCGTCAGGATGATCCGGGCTTCGTCCTCGTTGAAACCCTTCCGGGGAGGCGTCCTGGGTTCGACCTTGTTCTCCTTGGTGGCGCTCGGATCGTCCTTTCGGACCTTGATCCCCGCGAAAGGATTCACGTCCAGTCTGGTCTGTTCGACGAAGTAGCCGGCCGTCGCCTTGATGGCGGCGATCCACACGTCCTTGATCGACTTTTGCGGATATCTCTTCCTGAGACTGTTGATCCAGCGGTAGGCATCCGTGGTCTTCATTCTCGTCAGGTCGCGGTGTCCGACGAAGTCGCAGAACGCTCGGATGACGGGACGCCAGCGTTTGGCCGTCGGTCCGAACCGTCCTCCCTTCAAACCGCCGTTGCAGGCGTAATCCTCGAAGGCGTCGATGAAATCGAGCACGGGCGTGGTGCGGGGCGGTACCTTGCTCAGGTCCGCCACCTTCTCGTACTCGCCTAGGCGAGCGTGCTCGACGTCCCGGGCGGCTTCCTTCCTGGCCCTGACCAGGAGCGGAACCAGGCGCTCGACGTTCTCGGAAGTGGCGTCGTAGCCGGCGCCCTGCAGCAGATCCCAGGCGTCGAGCCGCAGCGCCTCGTCGTCCGCCGCGGCCAGACGCGCCCGGGCGAAGCCGGTCGGGGGATCCAGGCTCCAGTGCTCGCGGATCCTGGCGTGTTCCTCGGCGCGCAAGGCGTGCAGGTCCTGGTGGGTGAGCACGTGCGGCTTGCGCGCCGCCGGCTTGGCCCGGACCGGTCCCCGACGGGGTTCGGCGCGGAGGCGGGCCCAGTCGGCCTCGATCTCGGCGTTCAGGGCTCCGATCTTGATCGCCGCCTGCCGCGGATCCTTGGTGCCGAGCGAGGCCCAGACCTCGGTCTTGCCGACGAGGTCGCGGAGGTCCTTCGGGACCTTCTTGCGGAGCCAGTAGAAGGCGCTGGTGGGGCGGGTGATGGGTGTCGGCATCTTGAACTGGGGCACGGTGGAGCACCTCGGTGTAGCACCGGCCGCTCTCGAACCCCTGAAACCGAAGGATAAACTTGTAAACAAGGGGTTTTGGACCCGCGTAAAAGGCGAGTCCCTCCCTCTCCGCCAATATCATCCGCCACAATAAAACGGCTTCCAGAAAGCGCGGCAGATCAGTCCGATCTTGCGGGCCCTCGCTCCGCCAGCACCGTCCGCGCCGTCGCCACAAACGCCTGCGCGGCCGGGGACAACGTCCGACCCTGTCGCTGCAGCAGCGACACCGGGCGGGTAATGGCGGGGCGTATCAGCGGCTTTGCGATCAGAGTCGGAAATTGATCTGCCGGCAGCATCGTCGCAGGAAGGATCGCGAGGCCGAGGCCCTGCGCCGTCATGGCGAGCGCGGTGTTGATCAGCGTCACTTCATAGGTTGGGTTGAGGTGCTTGCCCTGGGTGCCCAGCGCCTGATCGATCTGCATGCGAATCCGCGTCTCGCCCCGCATCGCGATCGTCGGCATCTGAGCCAACTCGTCCCATGTCAGCGAGCGCCGTGCCGCGAAGTCGGCGGTGCGGCGGCCGATCGCGCTCAGGCGGCCGCGGGTCAGCGTCTCGATCGTGAGCTCCGCGAATTCTCCCTCGACACTGCCGATCGCGAACTCCGCATCCGTCGCGATCAGACGCGGAACGAGATCGTCGGCGGCGACGTCGCGCATGTCGATTTCGATGTCGGGATAGCCTGCCCGGAATTTTGCGAGCACCGAGGGCAGCAGCGCCGATGCGGTACCGGCTGAGGCGAGAAACGCGACCCGGCCGGCGCGCGCTTGCGCCAGGTCGCGCATGCGCCGCGAGAGGCCCAGCGCATCGCCCAGCATCCGTTCGGCGACATGAACTGCCTCGTCAGCGGCCAGCGTCGGCTGCACCGAACGCGTGGAGCGATCGAACAGTTTGACGCCGAGCTGCGCTTCGAGCTGCTGGATCAACAGGCTCGCCGCCGATTGCGTGATCCCCAGCTCGCGCGCGGCCCGCGTGATGCTGCGCGTGCGGTACACGCCGGTGAAGGCCTGCAATTGCCGCAAGGTGACGTTCATAGGCAAAGCTCATGAATTGATGAGTTCTTTCCGGCTTATCACATAAGCGAGCATGCAATAAAATGCATCCCGTGGACGGTGAAGCCGCGATCGCCAAGGGATTGGAAACGAACATGAGGACACAGGTGCTGGTGGTGGGCGCCGGGCCCATCGGATTGACCGCGGCGATGGATCTGGCTTCCCGTGGGATCGACGTCGTGGTCGCGGAGATCCGCCATGCCGGCGATCCGCCCAGCGTCAAATGCAATCACGTCTCGGCGCGTTCGATGGAGATCTTCCGCCGGCTCGGCGTCGCCGCAAAGCTGCGCGACGCAGGCCTGCCCGCAGATTTCCCGAACGACTGCTCCTACCGGACCACGGCGACCGGCATCGAGCTGTGTCGCATCGACATTCCCTCGCGCGCACGCCGCTACAATGCCACCGGCGGCCCCGATACCTGGTGGCCGACGCCGGAGCCGCCGCACCGGATCAACCAAGTCTATCTCGAGCCGATCCTGTTCAGCCATGCCGCCGCCCAGTCGCGCATCACCATTCTGGCGCGCACGGAAATCACGGACATCGAGCAGAATGACGACCATGTGGTCGCATTGGCGCGCGACCTCGACAGCGGAAGCTCGCTCCGCATCGAGGCTTCCTTTGTGATCGGTTGCGATGGCAGCCGTTCGCTGGTTCGCAAATCGATCGGTGCCAACCTGTCCGGCACGCCGGTGATCCAGCGCGTGCAATCGACCTTCATCGAAGCGCCGCAGCTCAAGGAGCTGATGGGCGCGCACAAGCCGGCCTGGATGGTGCTCTCGCTCAACCCGCGACGTTCAGGCACGACGGTCGCGATCGACGGTCGTGACCGCTGGCTGATCCACAATCACCTGAAGCCAGACGAGCCCGAATTTGATTCGGTCGATCGGGACTGGGCGATCCGCGCCATTCTCGGCGTCGACGAGCGCTTCGAATACCGCGTCCTCAGCAAGGAGGACTGGGTCGGGCGTCGACTTGTCGCCGATCGCTTCCGCGACCGCAGGGTCTTCATCTGCGGCGACGCCGCGCATCTGTGGATGCCGTATGCGGGCTACGGCATGAATGCGGGCATTGCGGACGCCGTCGACCTGTGCTGGCAGGTGGCGGCGCATCTGAACGGGTGGGCGCCGGCTTCGATCCTCGATGCCTACGAGGCGGAGCGTCAGCCCATCACCGAACAGGTGTCGCGCTTTGCCATGGACCATGCGATGAAGATGATGGCGCAGCGTGGCGGCGTCTCCGCGGAGATCGAGGACGACACGCCGCGCGGCCACGCCGCGCGTGCAGCGCTGGCCAAGGCGGCCTACGATCTCAACGTGCAGCAATATTGCTGTGCCGGATTGAACTTCGGCTACTATTACGATGCCTCGCCGATCATTGCCTATGACGGCGAGACGCCGCCGGCCTACGCGATGGGCAGCTTCACGCCCTCCACCGTGCCCGGCGCTCGCGCGCCGCACCTGTTTCTGCGGGACGGACGATCGCTCTACGATGCCTTCGGCGCCGGCTACACTTTGCTGCGGTTCGATCCGGCGATCGATGTGGCGCTATTGAAGTCTGCCGCAGAGCAGCGCGGCATTCCGCTCGCGCTGCTCGACATCGCGCCGGACGAAGCGAACGGCGCGTATGCCGAGAAGCTGGTGCTGGCTCGGCCCGATCAGCACATCGCCTGGCGCGGGCAGGCCGCGCCCGCGGACCCACAAGGCTTGCTGACGCGCATCATTGGCGCTTCGGCGTAAGGCGATTTGAAGCCGACGGTCTCGCGGCGAAGTCCGCCGGGAGGTGGTTCACCAAGGCGTGGTTCACAAACAAGAACGTACCGGGGAGGGAAACGTGTTTCACGTTGCAAGCCGCCGCATTTTGGCCGTGCTGACGGCCGCGAGTTTCGCCGTGCTGCCGCTGGAGGCGGGCCGAGCGGCCTATCCCGAGCAATTGATCAAGATCATCGTGACCTTTCCGCCCGGCGGCAGCGCCGATACCGTCATCCGCGCGCTCGAACCGCTGGTCACCGCCGAGCTCAAGCAGGGTCTCGTGATCGAGAACCGCGCGGGTGCTGGAGGCAACATCGGCATGGCTGCCGTGGCACAGGCCAAGCCTGATGGCTATACGCTCGGCGTCGCGCCGGCAGGCAGCCTGACGGTCAATCCGCACCTCAATTCGTCGATGCCGTTCGATCCGAAGGATCTTGCGCCGATCACCCTGCTCGCGAAAATCCCCTTCGTGCTCGTCGCCTCGGCGGACGTGCCGGCGCACACGACGGCGGAGGCGATCGCGCTTGCCAAGGCCAAGCCGGGCGCGTTGTCGATCGGGCATGGCGGCAATTCGACGGCCATGCACTTGACCGCAGCACTGTTCACGCAGAAGACCGGGATCGCCATGGAGCTGGTCCCCTATCGCGGGACCGCACCGGCGACGGTCGACGTTCTCGCAGGCCATGTCCCCTTCGCGGTACTGGATATCCCCGCATCGAGGCAACTGATCCTCGAAGGCAAGCTCAACGCCATCGGTGTGTCGTCTGCGCAGCGTCTGTCGTCCTTGCCCGATGTGCCGACACTCGCCGAGAGCGGTATTGCGGGTTTCGAATCCGTCGGCTGGTTCGGGCTGGTTGCTCCGGCCGGCACGCCAGCCGATATCGTCGGCCGGTTGAACGAAGCTTTCGGAAAAGCCCTGAAGGATCCGTCGGTGGTCGAGAAGATCCGGACGCTTGGCGCAGAGCCTGCACCGACCTCGCCCGAGCAGTTCAGCCGTTTCATCCAAAGCGAAAGTGCGAAATGGGGCAAGCTAATCAGTGAAGCGGGCATCAAGGCGAATTAAGTGTCGCCCAGTCGGACGATTCCGGCCCCGTGTAAGTCATTGATCTTGCAGTCCCCGGCTACTGTGCATGGGGTTGTTTTCGCGCTTTTTGTTGTTGGGCCTTGGAAGGCTTACAGGTAATCGTCACGCCACCCCGGCTGGCACCTCCAGATCGGACCACCACCCCACACACGAGACAGACATGCACTCTTCCGCCACCGGCTGGAGCAACGGGCTTCTTGGCGTCATCATCTTCAGCGGCTCGCTGCCGGCGACGCGGGTGGCGGTCGGCGGGTTCTCCGCGCTGTTCCTGACCTCGGTGCGCGCGGTCATCGCGGCGCTGATCGGCGTGGCCGTGCTAGGCCTGCTCCGTCAGGCGCGGCCGCAGCGCAAGGATCTCGTCTCGCTCGCCATCGTCGCCATCGGCGTCGTGGTCGGTTTTCCCTTGCTGACGGCGCTTGCGCTCCAGCACATCACCTCGGCGCATTCGATCGTCTTCATCGGGCTCTTGCCGCTGTCGACCGCGATCTTCGGCGTGCTGCGCGGCGGCGAGCGGCCGCAGCCGATGTTCTGGCTGCTCGCGGTTCTGGGCAGCGCCACTGTCGCGGGCTTTGCGCTGTCCAACGACGGCACCGCATCGCTCGCCGGCGATCTCCTGATGGTCGCGGCGATCGTGCTGTGCGGGCTCGGCTATGCCGAAGGCGCCGCGCTGTCGCGCCGGCTCGGCGGCTGGCAGGTGATCTCCTGGGCGCTGCTGCTGTCGCTGCCGCTGATGCTGCCCGTCGCGATTCTAACCTGGCCCTCGACATGGAGCGGCATCAGCGTGCCCGCCTGGATCGGGCTCGCCTACGTCTCGGTCTTCAGCATGTTCGTCGGCTTCATCTTCTGGTATCGCGGGCTCGCGATCGGCGGCATCGCCCGTGTCGGCCAGTTGCAGCAGCTCCAGCCGTTCTTTGGCCTCGCGCTTGCAGGCCTCCTTCTGCACGAACCGGTTGCGTGGAGCATGATCGTCGCGACCGCGCTGGTGGTCGCCTGCGTCTTCTTCGCGCGGCGGTTTGCCTGAGGCCGGATTGACGCGGCCTTAGTTCTTGCCCGGTTGCGCCTTTTCAATCCCCGGCAGCCGCGCGATCCGCTCGGCGAGAAAATCGACCAGCAGCCGTACCCGCGCGATGCCGGACCGCTCCGGGACGATCAGCATGTTGAGCGGAACGGAAGGCGGCGCGTAGTCTTGAAGCACGCGCTCGAGTTGGCCGGATGCAAGAAGGTCGTCGACGAGCCAAAGATGGGCCGGCGCAATGCCACGACCGGCCGCGAGCGCCTCGCGTGCGGCCAGCCCGTGATCCACCCGCAGCCGCCCTGCGAACGGGACCACATGGCGGCCGCCGCGGCGCCCGTGCAGCACGAGCACGTCGCTGCCGGCGATGTTCGACATCCTGACACCCTCGTGGCCGGCGAGATCCTGCGGCCGCGTGGGCCTGCCGCGCGAAGCCAGATAGTCCGGTGCGGCCACAAGCACCCGCCGCGACTGGCCAAGCAGCCTGAGCTTCATCGAGCTGTCGGTGAGTGGCCCCAGACGCAGGGCAATATCGACACCTTCCCGCACAAGGTCGATCCGCTCGTCGGTCAGGCTGAGATCAACCGCCACGTCCGGATAGCGGTCCTGGAACGCGAACAGCAAGCGACTGACGTGGAGCACGCCGAAGGCCGCGGTGCAGGAGACGCGCACCGTTCCGGCAGGCGCGCCGCGCGTGCTGCGCGCCTCGTCGCCCGCCAGTTCGACCAGGCGCAGGATCTGCACGCAGTCCGCGTAGTAGCGGCGCCCCTCCTCCGTCATCGTCACGCTGCGTGTGGTCCGCGTGAGCAGCGGCACGCCGACGGCCTGCTCCAGTTCCCGAAGATGCCGCGTCACTGTCGACTGGCCGAGGCCAAGCTCGCGCGCGACCGCGGACAGGCTTCCGCGCTCGGCGACCCGCACGAAGCTGCGCATGCGTTCGAGCGTAATGTCCGATCTATCCATATTTCGGCAGGATCCTATCCATTGGCGACAACTACCGGATTGCAGTCGGAGGCGCTACCTGCTGCTCGCAATCGTCAACCAAGGTGCTGATCATGAAAGTGTTGATCGTCTTCGCTCATCCCGAACCGCGCTCCCTCAATGGCTCGCTCCGCGATATCGCCGTCAGAGAACTCGAGGCCCAGGGACACGAGGTGCGGATGTCAGACCTTTACGCCCATGGCTGGACATCCGAGGTAGGCCGCGCCGACTTTCCGCTGCTGCCGCAGGACGCGCGGCTGGCGCCGGCCGCCGCCTCCAAGCAGGCGTTCGAGTCGGGCACGCTCACCGCGGACGTCAAGGCCGAGATCGAGAAGCTGCTGTGGGCGGACGTCCTGATCCTGCAATTCCCGCTGTGGTGGTTCAGCATGCCGGCCATCCTCAAGGGCTGGGTCGACCGCGTGTTCGCCTACGGTTTCGCGTATGGCGTCGGCGAGCACAGCGACAAGCGGTGGGGCGACCGTTACGGCGAAGGCAGGCTAGCGGGCAAACGCGCGATGCTGATCGTGACGGCCGGCGGCTGGCAGGAGCATTATGCGGCGCGCGGGATCAACGGGCCGATCGACGACCTGCTGTTCCCGATCAATCACGGCGTCCTCTATTATCCCGGATATGACGTGCTTCCGCCGTTCGTTGTCTACAAGGCCGACAAACTGGACGAAGCCGGTTTCCAGGCGACTGCCGAACGTTTGCGCGAGAGGATGCGAACGCTTGCGACGACATCGCCGATTCCTTACCGACGCCAGAATGGCGGCGATTACCTGATTCCGAGCATGCAGCTCCGCGCAGGACTTGAGCATTCCGGCGCGACCGGATTCGCGCTTCACGTCGAGCAGGCCGAGGCACGCAGCCCGAATGGTGAGGCGAGCTCCATGCGATCGACGGCGGATGGTTGCGCGACAACAGCGTAATCCGCCGCCCACGCACGGAATCACCCCATCACCGTCCGCGTCAGCGTGCTCCGCGCAAACTTCTTCAGCGGCATCGGCTTGCCGAACAGAAAACCCTGCACGAGGTCGAAGCCGAGCTCGTTGGCGGCGACGAGGTCGGCGCGGCTCTCGACGCCCTCGGCGACGGCGTGCACGCCGTAGCCATGTGAAAGCTCGACGATGTGGCGGCACACCGTGCGCTTGAGGCGATCAGTGCCGCTGCCGGTGACGAAGTGCCGGTCGGCCTTCAGCTTGATGAACGGAATTTTTCCGAGATCCATCAGCGACGGCCAGTTGGCGCCGAGATTGTCGATCGACAGGCCGATATTGTGCAGACGCAGTTCGCGGGCGACCTCGACCAGGAGATCGAGGTCGCGGATCGCCTCCTCGCTGTCGATCTCGATCGTGAGCCCGCCGAACGCCGGATGCGTCGGCATGCGGCGGCAGAGATCGCCCACGGCTTGCGGCTCCTTCAGATAGGACGCCGGCAGATTGATCGCGAGATCGACCGGGCTCTGCTGCTCCAGCAGATAGTGCCAGTCCTGCATGGCGCGCTCGATCACGAATTCGGAGAGGTCGCGCAGATTCGGGTCGTGCTCTTCGGGGATGAAATAGGCCGGCGGCACCACGCCCCAGGTCGGATGCCGCATCCGCACCAACGCCTCTGCGCTATTGCGGATCAGCGTGCGCGCGTCGATCTTGGGCTGGTACCAGAGCTCGAGCCAGCCGGCGTGCAGGGCCTCGCCGACATGCACGGCCGGGCTCGGCGCCGGCTCCTCCGGCAACAGCATCGCGACGCGGTCGCGCAGCGTCTCCGCGGCAAAGGGCGTGGTCAGCGGCGGCAGCATCTTGAGGCCGTATTCCTCGCCGACCTGCTGCACCGCCCTGACGATGATCGACTCGCGGGCGCCCACCGTCAGAACCTTTCCGTCGAAGGCCTCGCGCACCAGCGTCTCCAGAAATTTTCCGGGCTCGATGCCGTCGGCAGCGATGCCGAGCAGGATCAGGTCGGGCAATCCGCTCGTCAGCACGCTCTGCAGCTCCTCGGCGCTGGCGCATTCGGTGGTGACGAAGCCGAGATCCTCCAGAACTTCCGCGAGAAACGCGCGCAGATGGCGCTTGCCGTCGGCCACGCAGGCGCGCGGCTTCATCTTTCGCCGTCCGAAGGTCTTCGGCCTTCGTTCGGCGAGTTCTACAATTTCGTCGTTCATCGCAAGCACTCCCGTTCCGTGCCGGTGTGTTAGCGACGTGAGCAGTTTCAAATATGGAAGGCTTCAGTCGATTGTCGAATTATCTGGGTAACGTTAAAGCACCCATCACGTCTAAAATTGTCTGCGTCTTGTTCGAGAAGTTTTTACGTCTGCCCGCGCATCGGGCGCAGGGTTGCGGCAATCACTGGAGATTCCGCGACGCGCAGTAAGGCTGCATGCACGCGCACTGTCCTGCAATTGGACCAAGCCGCGCGCGCCTCGCCCAATTGAATAATGGCGTGCCTCAATTGCGCGCGATGCGCGCATTTTTCCCGGTTCGCTCGTGACGGTTCTGCGACAATGCGTCGGTGCGCGCTGGCGCCCGTGTGAAGCACATCACAAGCGGATTGCTGCACGTGCGCTATTGCTCTGGGCAGCCGGTGGTGGGCTGTCGAGGATCGCAGCAATGACGTCGCGGCGAATAATGTATTGGTGGTTCAGGTTCGTGCTGTCAGGGCGATTTCTCGATCGCTTCCTGTGCCTGCCGCGCGCGCATTAGCGCGGGATCAGGTTTGGCCGATCAGCTTGCGCAACGCGGCCGCGCCGTCCTCGATCGCATCGCGTCCCTTCCAGGCCAGATAAGACAGCTTTCCACCGAGCGTATCGTGGCTGCGCAGCCGGCGCGAGCCGAGAATGTGGCCGACATTGGAGGGGAAGCGGCTCACCTCGGCGGCCACCAGCGCCGCGATCGCGTCCATCAATTGCTGGAGCCGAATGCCCCATTCGCAATGCTCGATGCCGTCGATCCGCACCTTGAGCGCATATTCGGTGTCGTAGATCTCGGCGAGCAGGTCGCGTGCGATCAGCACCCGGTTGTGCCGGAGCGCGATGCGCAAGGCGAGGCGCCTGTCGTCGAGCTGGTCGAGCACCATGTGAACGACGCAGGCATAGCGCGTGGCGGCGACATCGGCGGCGCTCTTGCTCGCGGCGGCCTTGGTGGCAAGGCGCACCAGTTGCCAGAACGTCTTCAGCCGCCTCGCCACCAGCGTCAGTGCGAACGGCAGCGCCTCGGGATGGGCCTTCTTGAAGGCGTCCAATCGTGCGGTGATCTGATCGACCAGGCCGTCGTCGAATTTCGCGATCTTCTCGGGCAGCTTTTCGTTGAACTTCGGCAGCGCAGCGCCGGCGCGCAGCACGTGCTGCATCTTCTTCACGTCGTCGAAGGCGGTGCGCGACGCCGTATATTGCGCGAGCTTGCCGCGCGCGAACTCGGTGCTCTCCGCTGGGGCGAGGGTGCTCTCGAGAACCTTGACGACCTTGGTCTGGAAGGTCGATGCGATCTTCAGCACTTCCTTCTGGTTGTTGGCGGCGACCTGGTCGTTGATCGCCTTGATGTAGTCGCGCGCCATGGTCGGCAGCAGGTCGCGGCAGATCCATTCCCAGATCGGGGTGAGGGTGTTGCGCGAGATCCGCCCCATATTGGCATGCTCGGGCGCGCCGTCGATCAGGAGCAGCTCGAGCGGCGCAAAGAAATGGCGCGAAGGACTGGTGGCGCGCGCCTGGCTCGATCCGTCCTTGCGAAATTCGGCGCGCAGCCGCGATTGGAGGTCGGACGAGCCCGGCATGTCGATGCCGCACAGCTCAAGCCGTTCGAGCTCGCTGAGCAGGCAGCTGCGCGACAGCGGCGTCAGCTTCTGCAAGAAGTTCGATAGCTGGTCGATCTCGTTCATTGCACGCAATCTTCCGCAACGATTCCAGCAGGCCTATCGGCCCCATGCATGGAGGCATTTGCGCGCTCTCAATTGTGACATAGAGAAGCAAGCCGCCGTTAATATATCCGTAAAATCCGGGGCCTCAGGTAATCGGCGCGGGTCGGATCGTTAAGAAGGCTTCCGTTGACCCGCCTACCATTTGGGCAGGTTCAGCAACCTAAGAATGTTGAGGGACGTTGCTACTCAAGCATAAAGTGTGCCTGTGTCGGGGTTTCGGCACAAAACTGCCAAATTCACCGTAGTCTTACGGAGCAAAAAGTTAACCACAGATCGCGTTGGGTTCCGCTAAACGAGTGACATGGGGTCACAGAATGATACGGCCACTGATTCGCGGCCGTCGGAATGGTACGACAGCAACGCTGCTCCAACTGAAGAGCTCGATGTCGTCCGCCTGAACGCCGCCCGCGCCAAGGCGGCCGACGAAATGGCCGCCGCCATCGCCCGCGAGCTCAACGGTCCCCTCACGGCGCTCCTGCTCTACATGGGCGAGATCAAGCATCACAGCGATCAGCTCGCGCCGGTGACGGGCGACCGTGCCTATTTGCAGCGGGTCGTGGAGAATGCGCTGGTGCAGACCGAGCGGGTTTGTGGCCTCGTCAAACAGCTTGCCGGTTCTCCCACGGCTGGTCTGCCGACCGCGGAGGCCGAACCGAAGCTCACGCGCGCGCCACAGCCGCAGCGGGTGTCGAGCGGCGAGATCCTCGGCCTGTCAGGCCAAAAGCGGCTGACCAAGCGCGAGGGCGAGGTGCTGAGGCTGATCAGCGAGGGATATTCGAACAAGCAGGGTGCGCTTCGGATGCAGATCAGCCCGCGCACCTTCGAGAGCCATCGCGCCGAGGCGATGCGGAAGCTCGGTGCGCGCAACACGGCGGACCTCGTCCGTGCGGCGCTGCTGCATTCGATCGACTGAAGGCTCTTGCCTCGGGCCGCCCGCCAGCGGCGAGGGCCAAGCGTGAGACATCTCTCGAGAAAGACCCGCGGCTCCGATCGTGCTCAGAAATAATCTTCGGCGAAGGGACGCGCGCGCGACGAGGGCCGCAGCGGCTTGAGCTCTTCCTTCGGCACGTTGGGAATGATCGTGATGGTCCAGCGGGGCGGCATGCTCGATTCCTGCTCCAGCACCGAACGCACGAAGCCCGTCACCGTCGCCTCGCCAGCGGCCACCGTCGCCATCCGGCCGTTGAACTGTGCGATGCGGAAGCGACGAACTTCTTTCTGGTCCGCGGTCTCGTAGGTGAACATGGAAACCCTCCTGGTTTCCGGCGACTATCGCTGCCTATGATTAGCCATCTGTGAAAATCCCAAGCCGTAGAAGTACGGCGGGCATGCACGTGTGAGTGGTTACGGCGTTTTCGAGCGCGCGCGTCAGCCCTCCGGCTCCTGCGCGCGCCCGGCGGCATAGGCCACGTCCATCAGTTCCAGGAGGTCGCGAAATCCGGCGTCGCCGAGCCTCTCCGCGGTCTTCTCCAGCCGCAGCGCCAGCATCGCGAGCCTGACATAGCCGAACGTTCCGGCCGCGCTCTTCAGCGAATGCGCTTCGCGCGCGATCCTGCCGTGGTGCTGCGCGAGCGAGAGCGTGCGGAACAATTGCAGGCGCGCACAGGTCTCGCTCCAGAACACGTCGCGCACTTCGCAAGCACCGTCCTCGCCGATCTCGCGCACCAGCGCCTGGTACGCGCCCGGCTCGCGCGCAGGCTCGGCATCAAGCGCTGTCTGCGCAGGCGCGACGGTGACTTCGAACATGGTTTGGCCTGCCTTGATCACGGTTGGTTTGCCGCTGGCCCGTACAGGCGCGCGCGTCACGTCCATGTCTACGGCATCCGGATTTCAGTTCCGGTAGCAGGACAATCCGTGTTTGCGGGCCGGAATTAGCGGCCGGTTTACCACGCCGCGGCACCGTCAGCGTGGGCCGAGCAGCCGGTCATACTGCGCCTTCACGGTGGCGTAGCATTCGCACGCCGTCTGGCGCAGGCCGTCCAGGTTGAGGATCTGGATGTGTCCGCGGCTGTAGTGAATGAAATTCGCCTGCTGCAAGGTATTGGCGACCAGCGACACGCTGTTGCGCCGAGCGCCGATCATCTGCGCCATCGCCTCCTGGGTCAGCAGCAGCCGGTAATCGCCGGAGAGGTCATGGGTGTGCAGCAGGCAGCGCGACAGCCGTGCCTCCACCGGATGGGCGGCGTTGCAGCCCGCGGTCTGCTGCACCTGCGCGTAGACCGCGAGCCCGTGACGCGTGAGCAGCGTCCGCAGGGTGCCGCTCTGGTCGGCCGCGATGCGCAGCCGGTCGAGGTCCATCATCGAGGCGGAGCCGGGAACCAGCACGATGGCCGTGTTCAGCGCGCAGGCATCGCCCATGGTCGAGAGCGTTCCGAGCAGGCTGTCGCGGCCGATCATGGCGACTTGCACGTGCTCGCCCCTGGCGAGCTCCACCACCAACGAGATGACGCCGCGATGAGGAAAGTAGGCGCGCTTGAGCGTTTCGCCGGTCTCGACCAGCACCGCGTCATGCGGCAGATCGCCCGTACGCAGGTGCGGGCGGATCAATTCATAATCGTCTGCCGACAGCGCGGACAGGAAACCGTTGGAGGAACGCACCATCGTTTCCAAAGTAGCCTCCCGTCTCTCGGACCCGCGGGGCCGCAGCACGCGAAACTGCTTGCCGTCCGCGCAAGTTCCATCATCTTCCCGTCGGGATATATAGGCAATTGGGACAAGTTGTCCGACCGGTGATCGCCGCTGCACGTCGCCCTCGCCAAGACAGATTCCCTGACCATTTCCACGATACCGATTTGGGAACCCAGCAGATCCAGATCGTCGACTGGAGCATCCATTCGGAGGGTGGTCGCGGTCATGGTTGATCCGGCGCGTTTCGACGTGATCCCCGCTATGTTCCTGTTCGTCATCCGGTTGTGCGGCAGCAAAACCTTATTATAATGGTTGTGGCGCTCTGCGTATACCCGTTGGGGGCAGACAGGCTGGTGCATTTGCGGCCGAAATGAGAACGGCACGCTGATTCGCTGATGAGCCGGCGGACCGGTCTGCGAGGAGTTGCGCAGGTAAAAGCGGCAAGGGGCCTTCATGAGCTGGAAGCATTGCATCCGCGCTGCCATCGGACGCCGGTCGACCCGTGCACCCTCGTTGGTCGGACGAGTGCCTGCAATTCTCAAACATTGTTTTGAACCTTGGCGCCGCGTGGCCGCAGATTCCGCGTCCATCGTCTTCCTCGCGCCGGCAACGACATTCTCAACAGTTCATTTCTCGAGCAAAGGAGAAAGGCGTGCGCCACGGTTCAATTATTGAATCGCCGAATCGGGAAGCTCAAACGGGGACAGAAAGTCTGCGCCATATTCTCGTCGTCGACGACGACCCGATGGTCTGCATGGCCATCGAGGTCTATCTCCAGCGCAACGATTTTCGGGTGACGATCGCCGAAGGGGGGAAGCCGGACTTCGCGCGCTCGAACACGAGCAGTTCGATCTGATGATCATCGATATTTTCATGCCGCACAAGCGCGGGTTCGAATCGGTCAGGATCTTCCACGAGCGGGCGCCAGCCGTTCCGCTGATCGCGATGTCCGGCTACGCGTTCGCAAATCTGAATTCGCCTGCCCCCGATTTCCTCCGGATGGCGCTGGAGCTCGGTGCGGCGCGCTGTCTGCGCAAGCCGTTCACGCCGCACGCGCTGCTCGCCGCCATCAACGATTGCCTGGCGGAGCACCGTCCCCACGGCGACCTTGCCTCGGCCGCGCGCCTGGGTTAGCGCGGCATCGGCCGCAGTGGACGCGGGTAACGGTCCGTTTACCGCAAATGCGGGTCTTGCGTATCCCGGCAAAGCACCAAGCGAACGTGGCGAGACTGCCGCGGCTTGCAGGCGGCTCGATACAATTCCGCGAAGACCGCGCATATCGTCCTTCACGAGCAGGGCTTTCCCGCGCGCCTGGTCCCGCTGTTATCGGCACGTTCACCTAACGCGTCTCGCGGTTGCGGCGTGGGGCCGGTTTTGCCGAAAAACGCTGTCGCCTGCAGTCGAACGGCAAACTTGTCTTCAATATCCGTATTAGCACGGAGGATGAAATTAACGGGACCGTGAAAGGGGATGTCTAACGATCCAAGGTGGGGACTTCCGTTCATGCCAGCGCGGCTCGGGTGTCGAGGTCCGGATCCAGGTCAGTAAGGCGTAGCTCATGGATGATCTGTTGCGGGAGTTTTTGACGGAAACCAGCGAGAGCCTGGACACCGTGGACAATCAGCTGGTGAAGTTCGAGCAGGAGCCGAACAACGCCAAGATCCTGGATAACATCTTCCGGCTGGTCCACACCATCAAGGGCACGTGCGGCTTCCTCGGATTGCCGCGGCTGGAAGCGCTGGCGCATGCCGGCGAGACGCTGATGGGCAAATTCCGTGACGGCATGCCGGTGACGGGGCAGGCGGTGACGGTGATCCTGTCGTCGATCGACCGCATCAAGGAAATTCTGGCCGGGCTGGAGGCGACCGAAGCCGAGCCCGAGGGTACCGACCGCGATCTCATCGACAAGCTGGAAGCGATGGTTGAGCAGGGCATGGCGGCCATGGCGGCGGGTGCTGCTGCTCCCGTGGCTGAAGCGCCGCCGCTGGTGCCGGAAGCGCCTGTCGCCGTTGAAGCCGCGCCGACCTCCGGCGTGCTGGCCGACCAGACCCTGGAGCGTCCGCTGCGTCCGGGCGAAGTCTCGCTCGACGAGCTCGAGCGCGCCTTCCGCGAGACCGCGATCGAAGTCCCGGTCCCCGTTGCCAAGGCTGAAGTCAAGGCCGAGCCCCAGCCGGCCGCTGAAGCGCCGGTGCCTGTTGCCAAGGAAGTAGCGAAGGAAGCCAAGGCGCCCAAGGAAAAGGCCGCGCCGAAGAAGTCGATCGCCGACGAGGGCGCCGGCGAGGGCGCCAGCATCGCCAACCAGTCGATCCGCGTCAACGTGGATACGCTGGAGCATCTGATGACCATGGTCTCCGAGCTGGTGCTGACCCGCA
>NZ_JBEPRY010000012.1:0-237465 GCF_040548605.1 Bradyrhizobium sp. JR4.1 | reverse complement strand
CTGCTGCCATGGAATTGGCGCTCTGCCATCCGGAACGTTGATCAAGCCGCCTGAGCCGAAAATGACCCGCGCGCGGTCTTCACCGGATGCTTACGGCGAAGCGGTACTCGATTGCGACGTTCTGATTCTCAACAAAACCCTTGGCGCGCAGCCCGCCGCGAAAAGCGACGAGCAGTTCCTTGCTTTTCTCGGCGGAATCGAAGCCAAGGTAGCCTACTATCGGAAGCGGGCTCTTCTGGGCGTATACCGCACACGGCGACATCGCTACTGCAATCATGAAAAGCGCAATGAGCTCCCGTCGCCTCATTTGGGCCTCGAAGATAGTGAGCCGGTTAAATGTTATCAGGTGTTAGTTGTGGCAGCCGGTGCACATCGTCGCACCCGATGCAAATGCTGCATCGCAAATGCGGTGCAGGACCGATCGGCTTTGGGTCATTCGCCTCAATTTGCCAGCGTGTTCTCGAGGTCCGCTCTGGCCCCGACGGCCGACGTGCGGGACACGATGGCGATCTTCGCCTTCGGGCCAACAAGCGACATTCACAAATAGCACGCGGTTCGCGAGCAGAGCGCGAATGCAGCCGGCCTACTTAATTAAGATGGCGCAGGTATCAGGCCGTGACATTTCATGATCTCGCCCATCCGGGCAGGATCAGGAGGCGCAGGGCCGCCGATGGCTATGGCCATTTCTCGGAAGAATTCCGGCCCGAGAACGCCTGGCGTGAGAACGCAAAGCATTTTCGCAATCGCCTGCGTCTCGTTGACGAACCCGTGGACAACACCGCGCGGGATGAAGAGATCGTCTCCGGGCTTGATCTCGATGCGCTTGCCGGCGACCGTCCAGGTGATGACGCCCTCAAGACCATAGATCGTTTCTTCCCAGTCACGGTGATGGTGCGGGACCGGCATACGGGAGTTGGGCGGGATCACCACCTCAAACATATCAAGCGCCCCGCTGGTATCATACTTGGTGCGCAGAAACCGCAATTGCATTTCGCCAACCTTGATAAGTTCAGCCATTGTCGTGCCTTCCGTGACGCCATAGAAAAGATCGCGGGACGGCTCAGCCCATCCGCACCGAAGTATCAGCAGAAAGCCTATGGTCGGACCTTGGGCATGTCTATTGGGCAATGATGTCTGGCATGGGTCAAAATGCGAAGAACTCAACGCGAGCAAATCTGGTCCGCCATGCCTCACTGAGCGGACCTCAACCGGTGCGCTGCTACTTCGCCGATGGCCCAGCAGCGGTCAATTGGCCGAGTCGACCCAAGCCGTCCTGACAGGCTGGGCCAAAGAAGCAGCTGCACTGGCCTTTAGTTGAACTGTTGTCGTTTTTGAACCTTCGCTCGAATTGCCGGACTCACGTCAGTAGACGATGGGGATGAACTGTCCCATCACAGCGTCGAGCGATTTTGGCTACCGTCACTCATCAGCGGCAGTTGCAACGGACTTAGTTTCGGGGTTGCCGGCCTAAGCCGCACCAAGCCAGCGGATCGGCCGGTGAATATCGCGGAGGCAAAGAGATGTTTCCAGCGAAACTTGCGGCATCGTTGCTTGGCTCAGCGTTGCTACTGACACCCGTACTGGCACGTGACGATGGCCGATACGACCACTCTCCGCTGAAGCCATGGTTCGAAAGCCTGCAGAGCGAATTTGGGAAGTGCTGTACCGATGCCGACGGATACATAGTGTCCGATGCGGATTGGGAGTCCACTCGTGGGCGTTACCGCGTCCTCATTGACGACGAATGGGTGATCGTACCTGACGGCGCGGTTATCACACAACCAAACCGTTTCGGCCGCACAATGGTCTGGAGGCACTACATAGACGGCCATCCGCGCGTCCGATGCTTCATGCCTGGCAGTATGACTTAATGCCCTTTAAAAGGTAGTCCGCTTCGGTCAAAGGCTGCCCTCTCCAGCCAGCATGGCCTTGGTCGGATCAGTTGCCCGAAGCGGACATCCCCGCGCTCCGGGCTGGGGTCAGCCACGGGCCATCAGCCGACATGCACCAGCGGGTTAAGCAATCCGCTGTAGCAGCGTCGATTGAACGTCGTTGCCCCACGAAGCAGCTGATTGTTTCACCCCGGCGTCATACCTTTGCTCTTGATCACCGATATGGCGTCCGGCGTTTTCAGGTAGTCGACGAGCGCCTTCGCGGCTGCGGCTTCCTTCGTGCCCGCACCGAGCGCGGCCGTGAATACGACATCCTGCTGCAAGTCAGCAGGGAACGGGCCAACCACATCGAGGCCCGGCACCGTCAAGACGTTCATCAGGAACAGCGCGAGTTCAGCCTCGCCCTTGGCGACCACAGCGACGACCTGTGCCGGCGTCGGCTGCGCTTTCATCTTGGCTTTCATCTGCTCGGTGATGCCGAGGCGCTCGAATACCTTCGCTATTGAATAGCCGGTTGCGCTTTCCGGAATTGAGGCGACCGATTCCGCATTGAGCAAGGCAGCTTTTAACGCGTCGGACGTGGAGATGTTGGGCTTCGGCGCACCGGCGCGAACCGCGACACCGAGGCCGACACGAGCTATGTCCAGCGTCGGCCCGGCTGCGAAATGTGATCGCGCGCCAGCGTCCCTCATCACCTCAACCGGCACGACACCGACATCAAACGGCTTGCCGGAGGTAGCTTCCTTGATCAGGTTCGGAGTGGTGCCGAAGAAGATATCAAGCTTGTGGCCCGAGGTTCGTTCGAACTTCGGCTTGAGACACGCCCACACTGCTGTCATGGCGCCGCCGGCCAGAACCCTCAACTCAGCTGAGGTCGCAGCCGATGACAGCATCATCACGGCCAAGATGCCCCCTGCCGCGAAAGAAAACGTCCTCATGTGACTCCCACAAGTCAATATGAACTGAGCGTTGATCGCACGTCGACGCTACGCCATTCTAGGTTAAACGCCTAATGTCTCAGATGGGTCACAAGCAGTCCCCAACCGCATTCACACGGCGGGTCGGCTAAGGGCCCAGAAGCTGACCAACGCTGGCGATGCCTGTCTCACGCGAATACTTTGCGGCGGTGGCGAATGCTGGACGGGGAGCGTCCAGAGAGCTCCCGAAAGGCGGCGTTGAACCGGCGCACGCTGCCAAAGCCGGCCCGGTAGGCGATCTGGGCCAATCGATCATTTGTCTCGTCAATTAGGCGCTTCGCCCGCTGTACACGCCTGGTCTTTGCTACCTGCTGCAGGCTGGCCCCGACATACCGCTCGAACAGACGCGCGAGGTGGCGCGAGCTTACCCCGAGCCGATCGGCGAGTGCAGCAACCGAACCGTCGTCCAACGCGCCACCATCGATCAATTTCGAGGCGCGCGCGACTGTCGAGCGCGTGTGGTCCTGACTGCCGTGTAGAAACGGCCGTCACAGCGCGGATTCATGCCCGTAGCTGCGACGCCACCCACACACCGATCGAGCGGGCACGACGTTTTGGCGTCAAAGGGATCGGCCGAAACCGAGCGGCGTCACCGGCGCAGCGGTCCACTGAGGAAACGCTGATTCCTAATCTCGCGAAGGAGCAGCATGCGCTTGGTTTGTGCTGCGTTGAGCAGCCCCTCGAACAAGACCAGGACCTCGCGGGCCTGCACGTAGACTTCGGTGGTGATGGCGCGTTGGTCGAAGCCATAGGTCCTCAGCCGCGCCTCTATCTCGGACGCAGCGACGGGATCACACCGCCAGCTCAGGGCATTTTGTAGCGTGTAGGTCTCGGCCTCCGCTTCGAACTCGGGATCAATTCCGACCATGTCGATGCGCCGCAGCGCCGCCTCAACCGCCTTTTGGCGATAGGTCTCGAGTAATTTATGCCGCAACATGCGGTAGCGCTGGATATCCCAGGACAGTTCGGCGACGTCAATGGCGAGGAGCCATTCGATGGCGGAGCGCGGCGCGAGGTCGGTAAAAATCGCCTGCTGGAGCGCCTGGTAGTGTTCGAGCTGTTCGCCCGGCAGCAGCAGTGGCGGGGACGCCAAGGACTCAAACTCGACCGGCAGCGTCGTGATGGTGAGCTCGCGCGCGGTTTGGAACAGACCGTTCATCCGGCGGCCTCCGAATCCAGGTTTGCCGCAAGCGACGCGGCGCCGACGGCGACGTTGGCGGGATCGTGGACGGGGCTTGCCGCCCACAACTCCTGCGCCACCGGCAGCGGCGCGATCTGCAGGTTCGCCCACCACGCCCGTTCATTGCCGTGCTGATGCAGCTCCTGGTGATGCGCGCGGCACAGGGGGACAGTGAACTCATCGCTGACCTTGCGGCCGAGCGCCCGGGCTTGAGCGAATTTCAGATGATGGGCATCGCACGGGGTTTGCCGGCACACCAGGCAGGGCTGCCCCCTAACAAACAACAGGTGCGTCTTGCTGCGTTTGCGGGACGGCTCCTTGGGATAGGCGAGCCCGGCCTCGGGTAGCGCTGGCTGCAGCGCGGCCTCGGCGTCAGCAGCAGGCGCTGCTGGCAGGCTTGGCGTGCCATTCAGGTCGGCCGTCTGCTCGGCCTGAGCACGGCCAGCGTCCTCAAGCTTGGCCTGATAAGCTGCCTCGACGTGCCGGGCATCCGGCTCCTGCAGGCTGTTCTTGAGCGGGAGGCTCGCCATGGCCCAGCTGAGCAGATCGGTGCTGGCGGGCAGCGCTTCGAGCTGGCGCAATAGCTGCTCGCGGAGTGCGGCGGACTCGCCCGGCCGCAGCACCGGGGCACGGTTGAGAGCGCCCTTGCCGGGCGAGGCCTTGGGGTTAGGTGGTGCGGGGGGACCAGCGGCCGCATCCGGGGCGTCCAGATCATCCTCGCCGGCAATCCCGACCAGCGCGAACAGGGCGTAGCGTCGGGCGTAGGTGAGCGCCGCGCCCATGCGGTGCGGCGCCTCAATGTCCCTTGAGGCGCAGACCGGCCACTCCGAGGAGATCCACTCGCCGGAGGAATGGGCAAGCAGGGTGGTGAGATGGATGTGGCCGGTGACCTGTTCGACCCGGGTGCTCTGGATGGCGGCGATCTCCTGCTGGCTCAAGGTCTTGCGCACGATGTCGAGGCCGCTCGCCAGCGAGGCGTAACGAAAGCTGCGGTCGTCATCGCGCAGGAACGGCGAGCGGATCTGAGCGGTCAGGGTCTTTTCCGGGTTGGTCAGTTCGGCCTGGGCGCGGGCCAGCGCCGCCGCGATCGCCCCGATATGCTCACTGGCCTGGTGCATGGACGCGCTCCATCTCAACCGGATCAAAGCTGATCGCGCCGGCTTTGGAGCGTTTGGCGCGAAGTCCGTGGCCAAACGCTTCCTTGGCATCCTCGGGCAGCAGCTTCTTGAGCTCGGTCTTGGCCAGTTCGTGCTCGCCATGGGCATCGCGGGTGCGCAGATAGGTCGCCGCGCATGCGGCCCACAGATTGGACGCGCTCATGTCGACGACCTTGACGGCGGCCAGCCGCGGCCGCGGCGCCTCGATCCCAAACAGCAGCGGCGGCTCGCCCCTCTGCACGCAGCGCCAGAACTTCTTTTCCGCCGTCAGCAGCAGGTGTTGGTAGAGCGGATCGGCATGCACGGTGATCTCGACCCATTTGCCGCCGCCGGTGATGATCGAGAGCACGGCCGCGCGCGCCGCGACCACCCACATGTTGTGCTGCAGCTGAGCCATGTGCTTCTCGGCCGCTGCCTCTTCAGTAAAGGCCCAAGGCAACATGAACTTGGCCTCGAACACCGCGCCGGTTTCTGCGACGATGCCATCGAGGGTGGCCGCCATCCAGCTGTGGACGGGATGGCGAATCCGCTTCTGAATATCCGTAATAGTCACGCCCGACGCGCGCTGGTACCAGCTGCGGTTGAGGTCTTCGGTCACGCTGCCGAGCTGCACGATCAGGTTGTGCGCAAAATCTTGCGGCGCGATCTCGCCGCGCTTTTCCCGCCACAGCCGCGTGAGATCGTCCTGATCATTGCCCATGATGATGCGGGCATCCGAGCCGCCGACAAAGGCGCGCCGGTCAATAGGGTCGAACTTGATGATGCGATGTGGCGTCTCCGCGCCATCGGTTGCAATCAGGGTCACCGGTCTCTCCTTGGTTTGGCAAACGCGGCTTGCCGCCGCACCACCAAAACCCCCGCCACTGCGAGGGGAGAGACCGGGGCCAAGGGCCTGCCGGCCGGTTTAATGATTAACGCTCCTTTTGCGCGGGAATGCCAGTCCTTTCTGCCGCAATTTAGCGGTTCTTTGGGCTGGAAAATCCTTGAGAAGTCAGGATCTTAGGGCCACCTTTCCAGGTGCCGCAACTAGCCCCCGGCCGAGGAGCTCGACATGTCGTCAATTCGACAAATCGAAGCCAATCGCGCCAATGCCAAGCGCAGCACGGGCCCGACAACGGCGGGCGGCAAGGCAAGGTCCAGCCGCAACGCGTTGCGCCATGGGCTCGCCAGGAGTTGCAAGCCGGACGAGCCGGAGGTCGCAACGCTGATGATTGCAGTTAGCGCGGGCCTCGGCTGTGACACTGGATCGGACACGGTAGCCGCCCTTGCGAATGCCAAGTGCGACCTATGGCGGGTGCGACGGGTCCGCCAGGCGCTGTTGGCCCATCTCTTAGATGGTCCGATCGACGCCATTGCACGACGGCTGAACGGCCTGGAACGCTACGAGCGTAGCGCGCTGGCCGCGCAGAAGCGCGCGCTTCACTCGCTCAAGGCACCGCGGGTGTAGAATTGCGATTGGCTTCGTTCTGGAGAAACTCTCGATCTTGTAGCTGCCCGGCGACCGGTCATGGAAAACCATAGCCATAACCCTCCCGGCCGACCGAAATGATGTTGAGTTCGATGTCATCGAACATCGGGTGATTGCCCGCCCATTTCAAGAATTGCGAGGTGCTGTCGACCTGGTCGTCATGCTTGCCGTGGGGAAACGCCAGCAGCTCCAACAGATAGTCGTCCAGCCAGGGCGCCTCTGCCGGCAGATGCACTTGTCCGGCCTCGATCCGGAAGGATTGTGCCGCCATACGGTCGGCCTTGCTGCCTTCGGGTTTGATGCCAATCGGGCGCGGCATGCCGGTTGGCGTATTGCGTTGCAGGTCCTGCAACATCGCAATGCCGGGCCCGGCGTCCTCCACCAAAACCGCGTCTGCGTGATATCGTATCGCCAGCGCGACCACGGCGCGCCGCAGGTCGGGATATTGATGCCGGCCGCGGTAGAGATCGACAAGGTAGTAGTCATTCTTGATCATGCGCCAGGTGGTGCAGACCGAGTAATCGTTGGCCTTTCCGGTCATCATGGCGGTGTCCCAGCTCTGCACGACATAGTCGGATGTCCCCGCCGGCGGCAACTGATCGAACCAGCGAAACCAGGCGCGCTTGATCAAATTGCCCTCGAGTGGCACCGGCCGTTGCTGGTATTGCGCCGAGAATTGCAGGCTGCCGATTTCGGCCTTGATCCGCTCCAGCACCGGCTTGCTTTCGCGCCGCGGGTGCAAGAGGTCGCCTGTGCGACGGCGGAAGAGGCGATCGTGACCGATGGCGATGTCGCTATCTTCGATGGCAATGGCCGGCAGATCGAGGTGATGCCAGCCGCCCGCTTGCAGCAGATGACCGGCGAGATCATCTTCGTGCAGGCGCTGCATCACCACGACGATGCGGCCGTCCTCCTTGTCGTTCAATCGCGAGACCAAGGTGCCGCCAAACCAATCGGTGACGCGGTTGCGCGCGGACTCCGACATCGCCTCCTCCGCCTTGAGCGGATCGTCGATGATGATGAGGTCCGCGCCTCGACCGGTTAGCGTGCCCCCGACCGTGGTTGCGTAGCGGCTGCCGCCCGCCGTGGTCACGAGTTCAGTGCCGGTATCCTTGGCCGGGCGCATGGCCGGAAACAGCTCCTGATACCAGCCCGACTCGATCACCATTCTGAACTGGCGGTGCAGCTCGGCGGACAGCTCGCTGGCGTAGCTGACCACGATAATGCGGCGGCTGGGGTCGTGGCCCAGCCACCAGGCGACGAACGCGACCGAAACCGACAGCGATTTGAGCGACCGCGGCGGCTGGTTGATGAGCAGCCGAGGGCAATCGCCGCCGTAAACGCGCATGAGCTGATGGGCAATGGCATCGATATGCCAGTTCGCCAGGTAGTCGCTGCCGGGAAAGACGGTCGCGAAGGCCCGATGGATGAAATACCGCACATCCGTTCGCAGCAATGCCGCCAACACCGGCATCATGTGGCGTCCTCCTCGTCGCGTTGGCTTGCAGTCGTCGCATCGGCGTCGGCCAAGACGTCTCGGCGATATGCCTCGAGGATGGCCTGATCTTCGGGCGGCAGGCTGGTCGCGGTCTCTTCCGCGGAGCCGACACTCATCGCCATCGCGAGGGAGAGGAATCTGTCGAGCGCCCTGACGTCGCCTTTGAGCGCCTTTTCCCGCAAGCGAAGCAATGCCGCCTTTTGCGTGGTGACGCGTCGTGATCTGCCGCCGTCGTTGACCGCGACCGGGGCCAATAGGACGGTTTTCAGGTCGGTGGTAAAATTCAGGCTGCCTTTCGGCCGACCACGCGGGTTGCCGGATTGCCCCGGCTTGAACCTGGTGTGCTGGGGCGGTTTGCCATAGCCAGAGCCCTTATCCGATTTTTTAGCCACTGGCGCGCTCCAGCTTCGCCGGGCTGGTTTGGCCGAACGGCACGCCGGTCTCGGCGTGCACTGCCGCCTTGCCGGTCAGATGCTGCCAGCGGCGGATCGTGACATCGACGTAGCTGGGGTCGATTTCGATCAGCCGTGCCCGGCGCCGGGTCCGTTCGGCGGCGATCAGTGTCGTGCCGGCGCCGCCGAACGGATCGAGCACGATGTCGTGCTCGTTGGTGCAATCGCGGATTGCATCGGCCACAAGCGCGACTGGCTTGACGGTCGGGTGCAGCGAGAGCTTGCCCTTGGCGGAATTTGTCCAGGTGTTTTGGCTGGGATAGCTCCACACGTTCGAGCGATTTCGACCGTTCCGGCCCAACTGCACGTTATTGACGTGTGGCGCGCGCCCCTTCTTGAACACGAAGACGAGTTCATGCGCCGACCGATACAGCGATCCCATGCCGGCGTTTGTCTTGGCCCAAACGCACACGTTCTTCATTTCCGTGTATATGGGAGTGGCGGCAGCCAGCAGCGGTCCGATCCCGCGCCAATCCATGCAAAGGAAATGAATGGCGCCATCCCTGGTGAAGCTGGCGAGCAGGGCAAAGCTCGTCGCTAAGAACGCCTCGAATTCAGTCGTCGACATCTCGCCGGATGCCATCGCAAACTCGGCATGGGTGATTCTCCCCTTGCCAGATGCGTGGCCATCGATTCTCTGGTTGTACGGCGCATCCGCGAACGCCATGTCTGCCAACTCATCGTCCAGGAGCCGACGGTAACTTTCGTCATTTCTTGCATCGGCGCAGAGTATGCGATGCTCATCGCCGAGTGCCCAGAGATCGCCGGGCTTGGTGATTGGTGGCTCGGCATCGGGTGCGGGCAAGTCGTCCTCCCAATCTTCTGAATCGGACGCCGCGACGTCGAGTTCTCCCATCGAAAATCCGGTTAGTTGCAGGTCGATCTGTGGGTCGATGGTCAGGAGCTCACTCAATTCGAGACGCAGAGCCTCGACGTCCCAACTGGCCTCTTCAGTTACGCGGTTGAGCATAAGCCTCAGCATTCGCAGCTGAGCCTCGCTGAGATCGGTAATGGTGACGGCGAGGACATGATCCAGACCGATCTGCGCGGCCGCTGCAACGACCGCCCATCCCGCTATCACTCGTAGCATCGCATCAACGAGAATGGGAAGAACTTGACCGTACTCCCCCAAGCTGGAAGCCAGCTTGTCGATTTGAGTCTTGGGGTGGCGACGCGTTTGGTTGCCGAGCGGCTTGAGGTCGCGGATCCGAACGGGAACGGCTTTCAAATCGTGGCGAAGTGCATCGCCATTGGTTGGTCGGGTGTAGTTCTCCAAGAGAGCCTCCGTGTGCGATATGCCTGTCGGCATATTGGCGGAAGGCCGGCGGGATGCACTTAGAAGGACGTGGACCTGAGCTCCGATTTGCGATCGGGGGTGCGATTTCGCCGCTTGATGGCAGCAGCCATCAGGCTGCAGACAGTTTGTTCGGTGATGTGAAGACAGCTCTGCAGGAATTGCAAGACGAAATGTCCGGCGGGCGTATTGACCTCGCCCTTATACTCCAAACCCCGGTAGGGATTGTGGGCGAAGGTGCCGCCGTAGCGCTCGACCAGCTCGCCGAGTGAAATTACGACGTGCAGCAGCATGGGCCGCGGGAGCGGGCCACCGGACTTTTTGCCGGTTTCGAGCGCTGTACGGGTCGCAAGCTCGAGTCGTTGCGCGATCCGCACGGTATCAGCGAACTGTCGCACCTCATAGTCCCACGTGTTGGGCAGGTACCGAAAGATCCTGCTCTGTGAAGGCTCGTTCAGCATCGTAAGATCTTCGGCGAGACGATCGGCTGCATCGGCAACCATGAGGAGCTCAGCGTTGCCGGCCCGCCTGGCGCTGCCGACAAGCGCTCGTAGTCGACTTGGAAAAGAGTAGGCCACGCTCAGGCGACCTGCGGGTTCGGTCGGCGGATTCCCAGCGAGCCAATCGAATTCAACGTGCTGCGCGCAGGTGAGAAACTGGCGGACGGAGCGAGCGGTATCATCCAGCGCGGCGTTAATTTGGGCTTGGCTTGGTTGCTTAGCTCGCCACCGCCTGTCATCCTTCAGGACGAGTTCTCGAAGCCAATCGAGCTCCTTGCGAATATCGGCCTCATGGCCGTCGTGGACACGGCCAGGGAATATCCGCATCAAAGTGCCAAATAAGTCGTCGCTGTGCAGAAAACCGTCGGAGGCGCTGCCCGGCCCGTGCATTTTTCCGTAACCGTTTAGTCGGACCAGCCCGGACCAACCCCATCTTGGATCAGCGCGCCTCCGCATTACCCCCGCCCTGCATCAGGTGAAAGCTCTCAGGTTCAGAATACAAGATTCCGCGAGAATCGTGCTTAGGCAAGGCCGGACAAACACGGTGGTGCACGACGAATTCCCGCACGTCACTTTTTCAGGAGCAACCCCATCTCTCGCGCCATGTGCTTTACTGAGCCGACATGCCGGCGAAGAGCTGCGGCAATTTCCGCCGCGCCGTACCGCCGGCGGATCATCGCCGAAAGCTTCTTGCGTTCGAGGTCGCTCCATTCCTTTGGCTTCGAGATTTTCATGGCGTGATCTTCGGGCCGGTCCGAGGCGGGCGACATTGGGAAATTTACGGGTGCCATCCTGAGTTGTGTCCAAAGACCGAGGAGAAAGTGGGATGCAAGCGTTGCGGACGCTTGCTGGGCTTCGTGTATGCTTATCCGCGCACGACCTATGCGAGCCAAGCCAAACGTTGCGGGCCTTCGCGGCCGCGGCGGCCGCAGCGAACCTACACGGGGTGGCGCATTTCTGGACCGCTCCCAGCTCCAGGTTTTTGCCGTCGACGGCAAACAACAGGCTCAGGGACAAGTTCGACCGACTCGCGGGCGGCGCGACACCGACGCGTGCAGTCGGCCCGCCATGAAGATGAGCGTGAACGGATCGAGATGGCGACCAGCACACCTGCGATTTGATTGCATCGGCGAAGCCCAAGTGCAGCGGGTTAGTCTTCACACCCTTTCAGGAGGGGCGGCGGCGAGTTTAATCGCCAGGACCTACGACCAACCCGCCCCTAGCGCGAACACACGTCCGTAATGCGGAAGGTCTGCAATCGACCCGTAGACCGCCAGGCGTGCGAACCAGCCAGCGCGTGGGCTCGGCGACAGCGCTGATCATCGAAGGCTCAAAGCTCTCCTGCACATCGGGGATGTTGTATGTTCTTACCTGCCAGTGCTTCTGCCGACCGCACCGGCGGTCCCGGTGCTTCGATACCAACCCCTCCAACCCCATGCGGCAGGCCGCCCGATATAGGTCAGGCCCGAGCCCGCCGCTCGACTAGCGCGCCCGAGCAGAGAGATCGCTCGCCGCGCCGATTAAATATTAACTAATAAAATGAAATTAAACAAATTAAATAATGGACGAGATTTAAATTTGGATTAAGATGCGAATGCTTGGCGCCGGACGCACGCGTCAAGGACCTCCTTGGAAGCGGCCCCATCATCTTGCCCCTGCTCACGCCGTCCAAAGGATGTAGGGGCCGCTTCTTTGGCAAATTGGGAGGGGAATCATGCAGTTCCTGTCATTGGGTGATTTGTTTTTCATCTCCGCGGCAACGGGTACGCTCCTATTGGTCGAGGTCGGAGTTTTGATCATTGTGGGCGTGATCTGAGCCGGACGCCTTCCGGTCAATGCTCCCATCGTCGCGGCCGTGCGCCTGGTGCGTGCCTCGAGTGGGCGGACAACCATCGACGTCATGCCTGCGGTCGCGAATGATAACGCAGGCACCTGGCCTCTACTACCGTTTCCGGATCGCTGGTACGCCACCTGTTGATCTGTGATGCGGCTCGGTCCTGCGGTGCTTAGCACGTCGCAGGCACGAGCGTTTTTCCAAATTCGGTCATTGCTCGGCTGCCGCTTGCTGTCGTTGGTGGTGAAGGCCTGTGCCTGACGTGTATGCCACCAAGGCTAAGTTGTATGCTTGCCAAAGCGTATGCCGGTCGAGATCCGGGAAACACTTCAACACGAGTGGTTCAACGTCAGCGGCTTGATATGCATCCAGGCATTGAAGAATGACGCAGCTGACGTCGGCGATGCTGTGGTGTTGCATTTTCATTGCTCCCGGTTATGGACATCAGCTGGTTCGGGGCCGCGGTCTCTTGGTCTGTTGCCAGGACGACAGGTGCAGCCACAAGCTGAAGCGACCGCCAGCAGACATTGATCGATGGCCCGATCACCGTAGGCGGGGCGCCTCGCTCGCGCGCAGGGTTTGCGGCAAGCGCGACGCCCTTGTCAGAGGCGGTCGCGACCCGACGATGATGCGCGGACATTGAGCTCTGATGAACCGCCCGGTCCATTAGTTTGGTGGAGTTGTTGGAGTCGCCTGTCGAGTTCTTGTTTTTTGGCAACGATCCTCGCGGCGAGAATCTGATCGACATCCGTGTAGAGAGCCCACAACTCATCGAGGGACATCTGCTCAAATTGCGGTTGGTAATCACGAATGTCCACAGTCCGGCCCCCGGCTGGGGCGGGTAGCAGCGAAGTCAGTCTTGAAAGCCCGGACCCTTACGCTGATCAGATGATCGCGTTGCTGGCCGGGCCGACCGCGCTGCCCTCATAAACCGCCTTCCCAGCTCTAGTTTCGCGTGTCGCACCGACGATTCTGCGCTCGGCCTTGGCTACTCGGTCTCTAAGGGTCTCAAGTTCGGATACTTGAGACGCGAGTGCCTCACAATGTTGGTGCAGAGCGAAATGACAACCATCCAGTCGCGCACGAGCGTCCATTGCACGCCCCTCTATGGTACTGCCCCAGAAGACGTGGCCCGCAATTGGGACCACCGCGAGACTAGTCAAATTGACCCATCAGGTCTGTTCGCTTTCGCACATTCGCTGTATGCTTTCCCTCCGCGGATCGCCGCGCGTCGAGTTGCTGCGAGGGGCAAGCAAGATATTGCTGCTGGCCTGCCGCTCGGGCCTCACGGTTTTCGAATTCGCAAAATGGACGACTTCCAGGCGACTGCCGCCGCAGACAAGGCCGGGCCTTGGATCTCGCGATCGCACAAAACACCGCCAGCCCGTCTACGGCCCCGGCACCGCCGCGATCTGCGCGCGTTAGCTTGGATCAGCCGGATGTAGTATCCCGCGCCAAGGAAAATCGGCAGATCGCGCGTTTCGGCCGATGACGACGATATCTCTGCTTGGCCTTGGCTACCTAATCTCGAAAGGTCCCGCGGTTCGACAGCTGGAAGCGAGCGCCGCGAAACGCTGGCGCGGGGAAGCGGAGGAGCGTGGATCTCAACACGGGGCTGTCTCCGGCGCGGGATATCGGCTCGCGCGGCTCTTTGCCATCGGGCGGTTGATCGTTTCGCAGGAGGTTAGTTTCAGGGCATCTGCTGAGCATTGCGAATACCGGCCGATCTGCGCGGCTTTCATGCGGTGGTTCTCCCTCTTTCTGGTAGCAGTACTTCGATTGCGTAAGGCGCGAGCCGGATGTCGGTCTCGCTCTCCGGCTGGTGATCCACGGGGTTTCTTCTCTCTTGAGAGAGCAAACTTGGCCGCTAGGCGTCTGAACAATGAACGCTTTGCGACTTGCATAGCTGCGGGAAGGCAGCCTTCGCCTCGTTAGTGCAAAAACAACATGCATTCCTTTGTCTTGCTGCTCGACCCACCAGTCTGCCTCGCCCTGACGAGCGATGCGGGAAGACTCAGCCCTCAGCCGCTCTATTTCGAGCCGGAGCAGCGCTTAGGAATAGACAAGTGCGCGATTTTGGTCTTCTTCACGAAAATCCAATTAAATGGCAAGTGACGTCCGGCGATTCAGGAGCGCATCGCGTCGATAGCGTGGGCGATTAAAATGCCCACGCTCAAAATAACTAGAAAAATGAGCAACCAGGTACTCACGTCCACCTCCTGTCTTGGAAGTGAACCTTCCTGTTTATGCACAGTCAAAGGCATCACGTAGGGAACCGCAATTTCAGCGGCCGCTGAGGATTCATTGCCACACGGCGGGCTATCGTCGGAACGCCAGGAAAAGGAGTGTGCCGACGATGGCGGTCGCGAGAAGTGGAAACCAAATGTCCGGCACTTCAGGGACTCCGACTCACTGCGTCGGATTAAATGCGAGCTGCGCTCTTAATTCTTCTGGTTTTCACTATTCTCCACAGCTCGAACAGAAGGCCGCAACTCGCAACGAACATTTGCGGTATTATGTTCGTGGTTTGGCATCGTCAGTATTCGGAGCTTTTCGATCTCGCGTGTTCGTATAGCTAGCCGGCCTCACGTGCAGATCCATTTCTGGTCAGCAGTTTCAGGTTTAACGCATCTCGGTAGCATCAAGCGTAACGAGTGACATTCGTTGCCAACTTGCCGAGACGGAATATCGTCGCGTCGATCGGGCATTTTTGTTCCCGAACCACCAGTTAGCGGGAGTTGCCTGAAAACGGGTTCGATTTCCATGATTCGATGTTCGTCTTATGGAAATTCGAACTATCGTGCACCAGCCGCGCAGTTCTCCTATCCCAGCGCGCGAGCGATATCGTCGGGTCGATTTCCTGCGGCGGCCAGAGCGATCAGCCGCTGATGATCTTCCGGCGTCCACCTTCTCACCAGTGGGTAGCGTGACTGTTCCATCGCGCCAGCGGCCCCCAGCCTGTTGCACGCCTATGCCTGCCTATACAGTTCGCAGATTCGCGCCCAACAAGCGAGGTGGGCTGCTGGTCGGCGATCGGCCAGAATGAAAGTGCTGCTGCTGGTCGCGGAGCGAGGCGCGCCGGTGATGTTCGCCCGGCTAGGGTCATGTGCCTGTGAGGGGAAAGCGCCCTGGAGCGCAGGGGGGGCTTCAGGAGCGCCCCAGGGCCGCCCACTCCATGCCGGCGACGGCGTAAGGCCGGCATGATCGCCTACGGCGTTGCCCAAGGCACCGCCTATCGAAATGCCACTGCCTTAATCGTCATGATGGTGGTGATGGTGGTGATGCTCATGCGAGCTGCCCCCGCCAGACCGCGCAATGGCGTTAGACGTCAGCGATGTTGATAGCAGGAGCGTCATCGCTGGAGGCGTCACGACGGCAAACCTACCGCAGGTCTTTAAGAACTCGCGGCGATCCTCGTCTTCTGTGGCGCTTGGCATGCTGAGCTCCGGTTGGTGGCGTGCGGATATTAAGCCGAACGAAATTTAAAGCAATTAAACAAATTAAGTTCCTTTTATTATTTAAAGGCCGCGAGCCGGCCTCAGGTCAGGTGGGTGTGTCCGCTACCGGACAGACCGGCCGTTGGTTGTATGTTGCCGCCCGACGTCAAGAACTCGCGATTGAATACAAGGCCCTTGCTAAATCATCCGCTATTTCCACCGAACGAGCAATTTGGTTGAAGAGCGTCGCAAGGACCCTCACCGGATTAGCTAATCAATTGGACCGGCTTGCCTCTCTGACGAGAGACGAAGGCGTCACGTACGAGCCGCCGATGATCGCCCCGGGGCCGAGCCGGAAGACGGCCAACGTCTTTAGGATGTCCGCGTCGGCGACGATGCAGCCGAAAGCCACGCCTTCGAGCGCGCCAAGAAGATCGTCAGGAGCGATGGTGCACATTGGGAGACGCAAGACCTCAGACAAGAATTCGCAAGACAGCTCGGCAAAGCAGCAGATGGGGAGTGTCCACGTTGCGCTCAACATGGAACAGCCCGGGCAGTGCATCCGAAATTCAATACCTCCTATTGTTCGCCCTACGCTCAGTTCCAGAATTAACTTGCAACACGAACATCAAGCTTAATTCCAGACCGTGATTGCTGCCGCGCGCTAGAGGACTAGGTTTGCGCACAGGGACATTGTCCTTGTCCGCTCCACCCCAGCGAAGTCGCCGCGCCATTATATTCGGTGCAGCGACTTCGACGCTGGACAGTCGCGCGAGCTTCACTTGAGAGAGCAGCCGGACCACGAAACGCTTGATCTCATCGAGATGCGTCGTCGACTTACGGCGCTCCGGTCGAAACACTCGGACAATCTTTTAATTACTTCGCTGTTGAACCGCTTTTTCGTGAAAGTCGCATTTCTGCTGAAGCCAACAGACCTGGCGCACGAGCAATATCTCAAATCCGAATTCGAACGAACGTTGACAAAGGTCAAAGAGATTGCTGCACGGACGAAATCTGACTGAAGGCCGCACCAACGCGTGGCTCTGGACCCGATTGGCCGGGTATCCGCCACTTCTCTATCGGATCAGCCAGTAGCGGTTGTCGGCTTTGGGCACCGGTGTCTGAACAATAATCTCCGCATTCGTCTTCGTCCTCCCTTAAAAAATCGGGTGCTGCTGCTATTCCCGGGGCTTGTCGGCAATCTCTCGCACAGCCAAGCTCAGCTCCAGCTCTCTGAGCTGCTCAATCAGAAGTTCTACGATCTGGTCGTAGTCAGACGCCGTCAGCGAATGCACGCCTCGCAAGGCCAGTTGGTTCTGGAGGATCATCGCCATCATGGCTTTAACGCTCATGGGCCCTCTCGTCGGGAAACAAGATCGTCATAAAAACAATCAGAAGTAGACGTCAAAGCTTTCGGATGCGCAACGTCCGTAAGAGTACGGACAACGTAAGGCGGCAAATCCCTTTGGCGCCGCACAAACGGTAGAATGTGTCGCGTGTGCGCCTTCAGACTAATCCGTTGGCAAAGGAGGCGTCGGGCTGCTGGGACTCCACCGGATCAAGTGTAACGTTTTCGCAGGTAAGGCCAGGTAGGATGGAGCTTTACTCGCCGACAGGCCAGCCACGAGATTGCTAATGACTTCGGATTGCAATGATGAACTAGCGGCTATCGCTCGAGCAATCGCAACCAAGCAGCTTTATATCGAAAGTCAAACCATCTTGATCCAGGTGCTCGAGCGTGACGGACACGACATGCTTGAGCAAAGAAAAGCTCTCGGTAAGGAACGATCAGACCTAGCAACACAGATCGCGCGACAATTTAAGCTGCTAGAGACAAGGTGCACATCGGGCGCAGATGATCTCGTTGCGGCTATAATGAAATGATAGAACGTCGAAAGCTGGAGCGCATCGATGTGGACGAGGTCGCCTACATTTCAGGCGACGGCGCCAGCTTACGCTGCCGCGTGGTCAACATGTCGGAAGAAGGGGCATCAGTTGAGCTTCCGTCGAAGCGGCACGTGGCCTCCACATTCAAACTAATGCTCGAGACAGATCGCATCATCCGAAGTTGCCGCCTAGTCTGGTCGAGTGGAAATCTTATCGGGGTCTCGTTCGAGGATGATCTTTAGGCGGAGAAGAGTCAGTTAGCTCTGCCCTACAATGGAATTCGCGGTTGTTTCGCTGGCATGGATGGGCGATGTCAAACAATAGACCGGAAAATCCGTTCGTGGTCCCCCGAGGAAGAAGCGCAACTTCTTGCGCTATTCGACAGTGGCATGACTGCACGCGGGATCGGCCAGTGGCTAGGCCGCACTCGCCTTGCGGTTTACAGTCGATTGCAACGCTTCCATAAGCAGCAGGGTCGAGTAAGCCGCACTAGCGGACGTGTCTTCGCACAGCGGGCCGGTTAGTCATCCAAATGCCGCATGGATGTGATGTAGAGGCAACCGCCAACCAATTTGTCGAGCCCTCTGCGGGAGGCGAATACACGATCTGAAATAGCGCGGCATCTGCAAACAAAAAGGTCGCGCCCACCGGGCGCGATCTTTCTCGAAGTTCGCCAGAATTCGATCAGGAATTCATTGCTTCTCTTTGATAACGGTCGTGCTGCTGGTGCTGCTACCAACGGTGCCTTCGTCGCAGACTTTGGTCTGCTTGATGCGGTCTTCAGCTTCGACGCGGCTCTTAAAGGCCATCGGACCGATCTGCGTCACGACTTCCTTGTCCGCCGGGCGCGTGGTGGTAATCGTACAGTTGTGGCTAGGTCCTTGCACGACGTAGAACTCGTCAGCAAGTGCTGGAGCAGCCCATCCGACGATGAGCGCGCCAGCAAGAAGGGATGCTTTCATTGTCACCTCTCTGTTGAAGTACTGCCCAATAGAGGACGAACGGATAAACAGAAATCCACCGTGCTACTGGGCGCATGGTTAGATTACCGCTTCTCCGGTTCTGTAACTCACCCGAGATTTCGAGGTTCCACGAGTTCTGGTGCAAACACAGGTCAGCACCAGGTCGAATTTAGATTTGGAGCGCACACGGGTGCCTGATGCGAAATTCCAAGGTGAACAGGGCTACTCGGAACGCTGAACTTGCTCGCGCGTTGTGCGTCATCGAAAGACCTAAAGATTGAAGGAGCGCGTTATGGATCGCGAGCACGTGAAAGGCGTCGCCGATAAGGCCAAGGGCACGATTAAGGAAGGTGCTGGCAAGCTGAGTGGCGACAAGGACCTCCAAAGACAAGGTAGGGCCGACAAGGCCAAGGGCGCCGTGCACAACGCCGCCGGTGACGTTAAGGATGCCGCGCGGGATGCAGCAGACGCCATGAAGAAGTGACTTCCCTTATGTGGGGACTAACACTCGCCGCTTCTTCTGGGCGACGGTTTTGTTTGCGCTATCGAGGAACCGCGCGCCTCTGTGCAGCGGCTTTATCTTCCTTTCCTACCTCTCGCATCACGACCTTGAGCACATGAGCAACGGCTCTTGCAGCGCCTTCGCCTCGTCCATGGGGCGGCGCACCTAACGCCGGTTAAGGGATTGGTTACCGGTCACTGTCACCATTTACATACAGTCGCATTATGCGGCAGCGCATTCTGAGAGCAGTCTATTACTTCGACACGCCCGGTTGGCGGTCTCTTTCAGGAGACGCCCCAATGCTTAAGGGCTTCACGGTCTTCGTTGTTGCGCTGATCAGTACAGCGCAAGTGGATCAATACCTAACCCACGGTCGGTACACCGACGCGGCCATGGCTATGCTGCGGCAGATCGGTCGCGCGTTTGGATTTTAAATAGTTCTTTTGCGACGGAGACCCGTCATGGACGGCATCTCATGTGCCGATCTCCAAAGGGATGAACAACGCGCAATTGCGATATTGGGAGCCGGTCTTCCATTGAATGTGCAGCCCCCTTGCTCTCCTGGCGTTAGGTCGACTTGGGTCTGATCATAGGGTCTCATTTGACGGCTGCTGCACACAATTTGCGAAGAGATGCCGTTTTGAAGTTTTGAAGCGTGTTGCTGGGTAAGCGGTTCGGCGCCGGTCGATCACGACAGGGGGTGGGATGCCAAACGCAATCGAGCTGATTGTGGACGGTTACGTTCGCTTGAACAATCGGAGGGCTCTGGATGATCTCCGCACGCAGCGCCGGAAACTGGCCGTGGACCTAAAGGCACGTACAGGTTTTGATTTCCGGACGACCGTCCAGCAGATCGAGGAGGATATCGCCGTGATCGAGGCTGGGCTGGCGCGGTTGGATGGCGCGGCGGCGAGCTAAGCTGCCAAAGCAGTTCGCGGTTCAAGCCGCCCGATTAGCTTCTTTCTCGGTCCCGCGCATAACGATCTTGAGCACATCATCCGGCAACGGGTCATTGCAGCGCCTTCGCCTACTCCCATGTCGGCGTGGCATCCAGCCATCTGCTACAGGTCAACATCGTCTCGACGCGTTTTACTGGTGCTTAGTAAGGCAATAGTTCGGACGCTTTTGTCCCGGCCAGGCTGTGGAAATTCTTGCAATGACCTATGGCTGTACGGGTGACATGGCGCTCAGCCGAAGGTGTGTAAGACCACAGCATAGTGGTTGCAACAATGAGGAAGGCAACGGCCACGATTGCAGATGAGATCAGACGCTTCATGGGAAACCTCCGGTTTCCGATTGAAGGTTCGTCCGACAGTTCGATTAAAGGTTCAATGGAAAAAGCCAAAATCTCGGCCCGTTCATGGAGTTCCGTTTGAGACGTAAGGGCGGCCCCCCGTGCTAGGCGGCATGCCCACCCGCAATCGTGACTATCTCGCACCCTGCACCTTCGAAAAGCCCGATCCGAATGGTTCGGAAACACCCCGGCATCGGTGCGAAGTTGCCGACATAGCGGTTGACGACGCGGAACAGCGCGATAATGGCGGCTTGGTTGCTGGTGATCAAACGCGCAAACGAGAACACCCGCTCGCCACCTACTCGACGTCGATCATTCGCTCCTTGGTGATCCGCAGGCTGCGGACGTAATAGCCTTGTGCCTGAACGGCTGACTTGATTTCGTCGCTGACCTTGAGAACTCGTTTCCTGCTCTTCCGCCACTTATGTGCAGAGTAAAGCACGGGCACGGGAGAGCCTGAACTTAGAACGAGCAAGAAGCGCCTGTCATTGCGATAGACATCATACATTTCGCCCCCGCGATCATGTTGAAGTAAGCATGTCTGGTCGTCTCCACAGCTTAGTATCGCGAATGGCTGCGCGGGTTGTAAATCTGCAACGTCCGGGATTTCTTCAGCAACGTTCCAGATTGGGAACGAACTTGGTGCAAGCTCGGCAGCTTCCGCGTAGGCGGTTCATGAGCGCGAGCGCAATCCAGCCTCCTCGGTAGCATCAAGCTTAACGAGTGACATTCGTTGCCAACTTGCCGAGACGGAATATCGTCGCGTCGATCGGGCATTTTTGTTCCCGAACCATCAGTTAGCGGGGGTTGCCTGAAAACGGGTTCGATTTCCATGATTCGATATTCGTCGTATGGAAGTTCGAACTATCGTGCACCAGCCGCGCAGTTCTCCTATCGCGCCCGCTGGAAGCCGAGTACCGTCAGCTCATCGAGTTACGAAAGCGGGTCAGACAGGCCGAAGCCGCGGCCTCAAAGCGGTTTACGATCGCGACAAGGAAAAGAACTCGCCGCAACGAAGATGAGTCCGCTGGCAGGCATCTGCTCGATGCGCGCGGCGGAGTTCGTGGCGTGCAGCGCCAGGGTTGTAACCACTAAAGTCAGGTCGTCGAGAGTGGTCGAGATGCCTTGGTGGCGGGCTTGGGGGAGAAGCGTGCAGTCGGGGGGACTACGACCGTTTTGAATGGGCCCGCGAACCGCGAGGGCCAGCTCCGTCGGATGGCCGGGCGATGCGCCGCCGTCCGTCTTTCCCGAAGATCCTCGACGGATTAGAGGCCTGTGCGCTGTCGCCGAAAATCCGCCCTCCGGTTTTCATCTTGTGGCCTTGCTTTGGTCAAACCGGCGTTGGGGAGTGTGGACTTGCCCGATTTAATGCCCGGCCTCGGTCCGGATGACATCGGGTGCGATGGGGAACGCCGATGCATTCGCCGATTAGACCGATATATCCCGGCTCACAAATTCATAGTCCCGCGCTCTCACCGGAAGACGTCGAGCTTGTTGCGCGCGCGGATGAACGGCTCGTCCACGCCTATGATCAGATCGCACGTGCAGATGAACAGCTGGCGCGTGTCAATGAACAGCTTGCCAAGCTAGATCAGGATGGCACGCGCCATCCTTCTCAGCCGAAGAATTCCGCGAAATGGTTTCGACCACCTGACCGCGGGGCCAGCTCAGCGCGCGGAAGGCCGGCACTGCGCGGCCTGATCGGCCTGCTGTTGGCAAGCGGCATCTGTTTAGCTGCTCTTGCTGCGCAGTCATCTTACGGCGATGCGGTCAGAGCAATGATGTATCGGTGGTCCGCGCATGCCGTTTCACCTTCGTCGTTGCCGCAAGAAAGAGCCGAGATCTCCTCGGCTCTGCCTACCACTCAGACGAGTGCAACCTATGTGGCACTTCAGCAACCGGGGCCGCTGACTACACCGCACGATGCGATCCAGGCAGCCGCTGGCCCCAGTTCGCCGGAGCTGGCGCCGACGCTCCAGGGATTGTCGGGCGACCTTACGAACCCGCAGCAAGCGATCGAGCAGCTCAAGGCCAACCAAGATCAAATCGTCCGCGACCTTGGCCAGCTCTCCGACCAGCTTACGGCGGTCCAGGCACAAATGGTGCGAGACAGAGCGGATGCCGGCGAACAGCTCAGAATGGTCCAAGAACGATTGGCCGGCATCACCACTAACGCTTCCGAGCAGATCCTACGCCCCAAGACGCCGGTGCCGTTGCCCAGGCCAGTTGCCGCCACGATCCGCAAACCTGTGCCAACCGTTCGGCGGGCGCAAGACAGGGGGCGGCCACACGCGCCGCTGCAGACCGACCAGGCCGTGCAGGACTAGGGATTAACTGTTTTCCAACGCGTCTGATCGCTGCGAGACCTCGATGCGGAGGGCAGAGGGCGCTGTTGCTTGCTCCGCAGCTGTCGCCATCGCGCGGCTTGCTGCCCATAGTTCACTCGCAACCGGGAGGGAGATAATCGTCCCAATGTGGGGGATGGCGACCGGCGCCTTTTGGCGCTCTCCTTCCCTGTTAGATTGGGGCGGGAGCGCGACTGGCGTTCCCATCACCGGAGCTCTCCGCGGACGCTCAGATGGCACGCTCCTTGCCAATCAGTCGGACCAGTGATTTTCGTTGCGAGGAGACGTCTAGCAATGGGACCAAAAATTCGAATCTTCAAAGGCCCAAAGCCCAATCTGGCACATGTTACCCGCAATCTGATGCAACTACTCGACGCGCTCGAGGATCTTGAGGAGCTGAGAGAGAAGGTCCGGCTAGCAGAAGCAACCCGAGTGTTACATTAAAGCGGCCACCTCCGTCAGACCTGCTGACTAATCTGCCAATGGCACCTTGAATCGGCAATAGTAGCTCGCGCGGTTTTGCGTTTTGCGTGCGACCAATCGAGGGCTCGCGTGCGGTCCAGCACTATGCGGCAGAACCAGCCATGGCGCAGAGGAACCGGGCTCGGGGATCATGGTTAACGGTTTGGCAAAGGAGATCGTCCAATGCCCCATGCCGCCCCTTTGGTGCTCGCCGCCATCGTCGCCAACTCAGCTCTTCTGGTCCTCGCGCCAGGAGGCCCGCAAATTCTGGGTCGGCGGGTGCGGGCACGGGGACAAGCGCGAGCAGCGCCAACGCTGGTCCCTCGGCGCCTGCCGGAATGGGGACGAATGCGGGTAGCGCCGGCGCTGGTCCCTCAGCGCCTGCCGGAATGGGGACGAAAGACACCGCCACCGGCGCAAATCCGAGCACCAACAATCAATTGAACAATCCGAACGTTGAACCCGCCACCCCGACAAAGTCGCGGACGGCCGCACAGGCCGCAAGAAATGCCGGGGTTGGCCACGCGCAAAATGGCCTGCCGATCGGGGCCGTTGGAACGGGTACAAGCAACGAGGACCAGATGATCATCGGCCCCTTACCCGCCCGAAACGCATCAGCCCCGGCAGCACAGGCCAAAGGAAACATCAATGGTGGTCACGCGACAAATGGTCTTCCAGTCGGAACGTTTGGAAAGGGCCCCAGTCTTTCGGACCAGGTGAGCCGGCCGCGCGCCGCGCGAGCTGGCGATAAAGTGCTGGACGCCAAAGCGCAGGTCGAGCGACGAACAACCGTTTCGCCCAAACGCGTTCCCGGCATCACAAAGCGGGGTTTGTAGCTGCGAGCGAAGCGGCGAGCAGACTTGTAACCGAGATCCGGTGGGGCGTGGCAGGTCCCGATGGCTGGCGCCGCAACTCGCCTGCCAGAAGCCGGATAATTGAATCATTAATATCGCGCCATTTAACTCAAGTCACGGTGACCTGATTTGACCCGCGATTGAACCGGTCCTGCCGCGGCGCGCGCCCGCCCAATGGTCGACGCACAAGCGGCTTGGTGCCGTAGACCTGATGCGCCGAGGGCTTTGACGTCGTGGTCCGTTGATCGTGGTCGGATGCCGGCGAATGCGAACAACGGCCGAACCACACGACACCTTGTTCCTGGTCGGCTTGCGCGTCGCCTCTCCAACTCACGTCGGCCCTATCATGGTTCCGTCCGAAGCGCCGCTTAATCGCTTGGACAAACGGAAGCACGAGGGCGAGCGCAATTCTCCCCGCAACCGAAGCAATAATGCGCTGGAATGAGGGTGGCGCAACCGTCTTCCAATCGACCGACCGTCTTATTGATCGGTCCCGGAGACGGAGGGCCCCTCCGACCATCTCGGAGGGGAGCGCCTCCGCGCGGGCACGACAGCCATCACAAAGAGAATGTTGATCAGCAGCCATACCCGAATGAGCAGGATAGTACGCACAAGGAAGCGAGCATAAACCGGAGCCCGTCGCGAGGGAGCCACCTTTGCGCAGCTGGGCGAAAACGGCCCCGACATCCACCTCATTGGGACGCCAACACCGTCGGATCCCAGCGCATCTAGGGACACAATGAATCAGTCGAAGCCTAGTCCGGTGCAAAACTCGCGTCTGTGCGGTTTCAGGCCTTGATGTACCTTTGATGGCACCCTGGCTGGGTGGACCTACGGCGAGGTCGGAATGCCGAGGCCTCGCGCCGTGACCACCAGCCCGTCCATCCAAAGTTGGCCCCACGGGCGACCGTGGCTATGCACCGCACGGTGAATATGCGGCTAACTAACAGTTAGGAGAACCAATATATTGTTTCCTGGTTGAATCATCTGTCATCCCGGAAAGCAACGTTACTGTTTGCGTCGAGGATGAGTTTAGAACCTGAGCCAAGACGATGAAGGACCTCAGGCGACGATTGGAGAAGCTCCGTGCGGACGCCAGAGACTTTGCTCTTATGAGTCAGTCGGCGACGGATGCCGAAAAGCGCGCGCTCTTTCAACGCTTGGCGGATGAACTCGCCTTCGAAGCTCTTGAGCTTGAGGTCATCGTAAAACAACAAGGGCACTCCGATTCCAGCGAGCAGCACGAGGTCGTAGAATTTAAGCCATCCGCTCAGAAGAAGCGCGGCTGATGCGGAAAGAGGCTGGGCGGTCGGCTTGTCTTCCTTTTCCGTCCGCGCCCTGAACGATTTTGAGCATAGCCTCCACCAACGGCCGCTAAGGCACCTTCGCCTCATCCCATTGCGCATGGATCCAGACGTCGCGCGGTTCATCAGCTCGGTCAGCTCGACCCGCGGGGCCGGCCACGTCCCAGGCGGCGTCCTCGCTCAAGCATTTGAGCGCAAGTCGCAGCATCCGGAGCTGCACCTCGCTCAGATCGTGCAAGGTGACGATCGGCATCGCAGCCGCCCAGCAGCTCGGTCTCGGCGAGGTACCAGCGCCCAGCCGGACACCAACCCGTCGCGCGGCATCGACGACAAGGGGAAGAACGAAACCGCACATCGCGATGTTGCATCGGACCGCCTTGGCAAGAACTAAGACGCGGACTCATAAAGACGCAGCCATAGCCTGATCGACGCGAGCTGAACGAAGGCAAGGTAGTTGGGGGCCAGCCTGTCGTACCGCGTCGCCACCCGACGACATTGTTTGATCCGGTTGAAGAACCGCTCAACCCGGTTGCGAGCGCGGTAGAGATATGGGCTGAAGCAGATCGGATCGCTGCGATTGCTCTTCGGCGGGATGTTGGCCCACGCGCGCCCTTCTTCATGGCAAGCTCCCTGATCCAGTCCGCGTCATAGCCACGGTCCGCAAGCAACATTGACCCGGATGTCAGACGAGACAGCAGTTTTCCGGCAAGTCGAACGTCATTGGCCTCACCGGGGCTCAGCGCCAACCGTACCGGCAGACCATTGCTGTCGACCACCGCATGGATTTTGCTCGTCAAACCGCCGCGGGACCTTCCCATCGATTGGCGCTGGTTCCTTGCGATGCAGGCTCCATGCTGATGTACGCGGACAATGGAGGTGTCGATCATCTGGGTAGCGGCATCATGGGCAGTGCCAAGCGCTTCTATGATGCGGCCCCAGACGCCAGCCCGCCGCCACCTGACGAGCCGGTTGTAGCAAGTGGTGTATGGCCCAAACGCCGCCGGCAGATCACGCCAGGGTGCTCCTGATCGAAGGATCCAGAAGATGCCATTCAGGACCCGTCTGTCATTCACCCGGGGGACGCCACGCGGCTTGTTCGGCAGCATCGGCTTGATGGCGGTCCATTCATAGTCAGCGAGTTCGTAGCGCATGATTCGAGCTCCAGTTCGTGAGTTTGAATCACGGCAATCCGGCCAAACGCAACGCTCATGGGCAGACACAGGTACGGCGCTTTTGGACAGGAACGGACATCAACCATCCCGCACTCTGTGCCAAAACTGTCGAAAATGACCCAAAGCAGTCGTTGCTGGAAATCAACAGGATTGAATGCTCCACCAACCGGGCCGCAATGCCGGGGCAACCGGGACATCGTCAGAGTGCGATTGTTTCCTCGACTACATGTTTCAGCGCCGTCCCCTCAGCCGACAGGGTCATTCGCAGTTTGAGCTTGCCATCTTTCACCGCCCCGCTGCGCACTAGGTTCTCAATTTCACGCTGCGATGTAACTCCGACATGCTTCAGAAATTTACGGATAGCCATATTGAAGCGGTCTTCATCGAACTCGGCGGTCATGGCCGTTCTCCCTGGTCGGTCAGGCGATGTCTAACACGAGGCGAGCAAAGACCCAACATCGAGGCCCAACTCGCGTCACCGCCGACTTCCTCCTCAACCTGATTGCCTACAACATCGGCCGGAGCTGAAGACTACACCCGAGGCTGCGCAAGGTCGGCCGTTTGAGGTGGACCGGACACGGCTGGCGCTGTCGCCGACCGCCGCTTGTGACCCATGGCGGAAGTCAGTGACCGGTCAAAAAAATATTCCTTCGAAGGCCGCTGAAGTCATCTTCCATTTGTTCCGTTTTGGCGATTACACTGTTGCACTCGTATGGTACCCAATTTTTTTTGCACGGAGAGATTTCATGACCTTGTCAGACGTCACCCGCCGCAGATTGATCGGCAGTGTCGCGGCCGGAGTAAGCGCGGTCTCGGTAACTTCATCAAGCATCAGCAGCGCACGTGCTCAATCCGCGCAAAAGACGTTTGTTCTTATTGGCGGAGCCTTTTACGGAGCTTGGTGTTGGCATCGCGTCACCGAGAGGCTCGAAAAGCAGGGCCACAAAGTCTATGCGCTTACGCTTACGGGATTGGCAGAACGCTCGCATCTCCTCAGCAGAGACATAAATCTCGACACGCACATCACGGACATCGCAAATCTCGTCGAATGGGAAGACCTCACAGACATTTGCCTCGTTGCCCATTCGTATGCCGGATGTCCCGCATCGGGCGCGCTTGAGCGCGTCGGAAACCGTGTGTCATCTATCGTCTGGGTTGATGCAATAAAGCCTGCCGACGGGGAGTCATTCCGAGACTTGGTCTCCTTCCCGATAGAGGAGGGTGCAATCAGCCGTCCGGCTCCCAAAGCGCTCCCCCCGACGGCCTTTAGCGACCCCAAAGACGTTGCTTGGGTTCTATCGAAGGTAACTCCTCAACCGATTGGCACATGGCTGCAACCTGTGAAGCTCTCCGGCGCACGCGAAAAGGTCGCGAAGAAAACCTACATCCGCTTACCCAAATTCCAGTTAGCGGCCTTGGACAAAGCGGCAGGGGAGTGCAAGTCCGATAATTCTTGGACCGTCCTCGAAAACGCGACGTCTGGCCACTCCGTTATGATCGCCGAGCCGGATTGGTTGACTGACGTGCTGGTGAAAGCAGCGTGAGATTGATCTGATCAGGAACGACTTCCTGGGCTGCCATAATTAAAATTGTAGCCGAGCGATCCGTCTCGCTCGGCTTGCGAGTAGCCAGTGTACGAACGACTTCCACACATGGCCTGTGACCGACCTCAGTTAGAGCGCCGCGAGGGCCGCTTCCGGGAGATGAGCCGACCCGATCATGCAAGCTGCCGGCTGCCTTTGACCCATAAGCGACATGGGCGGATTGAAAATCCTTGCAGTACAATAGGCCGTGCGGCATCGGATGGCTCGCGAGGACCGGGCGAAGCTGATAGATTGCCATCGTCAGGAGCTGATCGATGACATCCATTGACGAGCGTCTTCTCGAAAGCAAGATGACGCAGATCGAGCAGGCCCGCACTTGGAGCCCGCGCGTAATCTCCAAGTTCGAAACGCTGATCCGCAGTGGTGACGAGGTCAGCCTGTACCGTGCCAATCCGCTGGCGTTCGCCCGTGATCGCAGTGTGGCTGAGCCGGAGTCGATCGATCTGTTTCTCCATGCCGCTCGCGCCGGGCTGGTCGACATGCATTGGGACATTCTCTGCCCCCACTCGGGTCTGGTGCTGGAAAGCTTCGGGAGGCTCCATGCGCTCCGGAGCCATTTCGTCTGCGGGCTTTGCGATATCGAGGGTCAGACCGAACTCGACGACTTCATCGAAGTGTCCTTCTCCGTCTCGCCGCAAATTCGGCGCCTCGCCTTGTATGACGTCGACAATCTCTCGATCGAAGATCTGCACTGGAAGCTCAAGTTCGCCAACAGCGGACGGCTGCCCGGCGGACAGACTCGATTTGTCGATGTCTTGCGCGGTTTCGTTCGCGGAATGACTTATCTGCCGTCCGGTCTGACAACGACGCTGCAGACCGATATTGGGCCGGGCGCGGTCTCAGGCGTCAACGTCCAGACCCAGGCGGGCTTTACGCTCCTGGTCGCGCTCGATCCCACTGCCGTGCAGATGCCGAATACTCCGACGATCATTCGTACCACCTATGACGGGCAGCGGTTCACGCCCGCCGTTTCGGCCGTGCCGTCGGGGCCTGTGGTCTTCGAGATCAGCAACACCGGCCCTAAGCGCGGTTCGCTGCTCCTGATCAACTGGCCACCTGAAATCTTGGAAATGCCCGAGAAGCCGACCCTCGAATTCGATCCCTACGTCTCGGGCGGGATGCTGCTGACGCGTCAGACGTTCCGCAAGCTCTTCCGCTCAGAGCGCGTGGATGAGGAGGAGGGCCTCGGCGTTCGGCAGGTGACGTTCCTGTTCACGGACCTGAAGGGTTCGACCGCGCTCTACGAGCGCCTCGGGGATCTTAATGCCTATGCTCTCGTCCGCGAACATTTCGCTCTCCTCGACGCAATTGCCCATCGGCATGCCGGTGCCATCGTGAAGACCATCGGCGACGCCGTCATGGCCGCGTTTTTCCGGCCGGTGGATGCCGTGGAGGCAGCGCTGCACATTCTGCGGGACATCGGAGAGTTCAACTCCAAGCACGGCCAGCCGGCCGTCATTCTCAAAATGGGGGCACATTGCGGACCTTCCATCGCCGTGACCCTCAATGAGAATCTCGACTATTTCGGCCAGACCGTGAATATTGCCGCGCGGGTGCAATCATTCGCCGACGCCGGCGAAATCTGTCTCACTGAAGCACTCTACACCGCGCCCGCTGTTCGCCAGCTGCTGGCGGGCCACCATGTCGAGGAGTTCGAGGCGCCGCTGCGCGGCGTCGAAGGCGAGGCGCGAGTCTACCGGATCACCGGCCGATTGTAGCCTAGGCTCTGCGGCAGTCCGCACTAGCGTAGTGATCGAAATGTATTTCCGACATCTGGCCGCCGCGAGGCGGCTTTTCTTGGACACGGCAAGAGCAAGGAGTCTGTTCGTGGCCCAGAGCTGACCTGCCCTGCGCAGCCGGTCGAGGACCGCTTGTGACCCAAAGCAGCCTTTAAAGCGGCTCGAAAATCATCTGCCAGCCCTTTCGGGTGTCCATGTATTCGCGAACCAGCTTGATCCGCTCGCCGGAAAGGACAAAAGCGAAGCAATAGTCATTCTCGTAGGGCTTGCCTCTAGGAAGAGTGGCTCGCATTCGCTCCTCGACGATCACAGTATCGCCATCGGCATGAATGCCCCGAAACGAGATGTCGACGTTCGAGAACAGATGATGCATTTCCGAGGCAATAAAGTGTGCGATTTGGTCCGGTCCAATCATGTGATCTGTGTGTTTGAGAGCGACCGCCGTGGCATTTCCAGCCGGTGCGATCCATTCGGCATCGGGAGTAAACAGCTCCGCGATCAACTGGGCATCACGGGTTTTAAAAGTCTTCCAGGCATTGATCACGATCTCTTTAGGATTCGTGCTGTTCATTTTTGCTTCTCCAAGTGCTCAGCGAATTTGGACCTTCTCTATAAGAAGGGCGCACCGATATCGCTGGCCGGAATCGGACCTGATCATCTCAGGGCTATTCTTCTGGCTGCGGCCTGCGGTAAAATGAGTCATGCTCAGTTTTGAGGTATGCAACACCGCGCGCTTGCAGCGCGATCCCCGCTATGACGGCCGTTTCTACACGGCAGTGAAGACCACGGGAATCTACTGCCGCCCAGTTTGCCCGGTGAAGCAGCCGTTGACCCGTAACGTGGCCTACTATCAAACTGCAGCGGCCGCCGAGGCTGCGGGGTACCGACCTTGCCTGCGTTGCCGTCCGGAGACCGCGCCCTTCTGTGCTGCCTGGAATGGCACGCGTTCGACAGTCGCGCGGGCCTTGAAATTGATCGATGGTGGCGCCTTGGATGACGCTTCGGTTGCCGCACTGGCCGATCGGCTCGGGGTAAGCTCGCGCCACCTTGCGCGTCTGTTCGAACGGTACGTCGGGGCCAGCCCCCAACAGGTCGCGAAGACCAGGCGTGTACAGCGGGCGAAGCGCCTACTTGACGAGACGACTGAACCACTGGCCCAGATCGCCTACCGAGCTGGCTTTGGCAGCGTGCGCCGGTTCAACGCCGTCTTTCGCGAACTCTATGGGCGCTCGCCCTCCAGCATTCGCCACCGCCGCAGAGTATTCGCCTGAGGTCGGGCATCCCAACGTTGGTCCGCTGTTGGCCCTTCGCTACCGTTGACGCGGTGCCGCTATATGTCGGTTCAGAGGGGTAGACCGGAAGTTCGCTGTGGAGCGCTGGACCGACGCTTTTGACCCGGACCGGACATCGCGTGGCTGACATGCCTATTCGAGATTCTGTAGCAGAGGTCATAGCCAGTCGGTTCCAATGTGTTAGTTTGAGGCGAGTCATAGGCTGTCTCTAGGCTTTGCGGAGGCATCAGACATGAAGCGGCGCGAGTTCATCACGGCACTCGGCGGCGCTGCGGTGTGGCCGCTGGCGGCTCAAGCGCAGCAATCTAAAAAGATTTACCGAATTGGATATCTGACGGCTAATTTGAGCAGCTATCCTTGGGTAAACGGCTTCGTCCGCGAATTAAGTGATCGCGGCTATTCGGAGGGCAACAATCTCACCCTCGAATGGCGGGAGGCAAAAGGACATTCGGAACTTCTGCCCGAGATGGCTGCCGATCTCGTCCGGCAGAATGTGGACGTGATCGTGGCTGTGGGAAATTACCCCGGACTTTTGGTGCAGAAGATTACTGCGAAAATTCCCATTGTCGTGCTCTCGAGCCGCGGCGGCGTTGAAGCCAAATTATACTCGTCTCTTTCACATCCTGGCGGGAACCTTACGGGTATCGACAATCTCTCGCCTGATCGCGATGTCAAACGAGTCGAGTTCTTGAAAGAAATTGTTCCAAAACTCTCGCGGTTGGCAGTTCTTTACAATCCGCTTCCCTCTCACGCCAGCAATCATCTCAACAGTATTTCTTCCGCATTTGAAAAATTGGGAATAGAAGCGCAGCCGTTTGAAGTTCGTTCACCGCCGGAATTTGAGGTCGCGTTTGCTTCAATCCTGCGCAAAAGGCAGGATACGATGATTGATGCGATGACTACTGTCACCGATCCGATGTTCGTCTTTGATCGCAAGAGGATTGTCGACTTCGGAATAGAAAACAAAATTCCGAACGCCCATGAATATCGAGAATGGGTGCAGATTGGCGGACTGCTTGCCTATGGTCCGACAATTGATGGAATATGGCGCCGGGGCGCTTATTTCGTCGAGAAGATCCTCAACGGGGCAAAGCCAAGTGATTTGCCCGTCGAAGGGCCGAGCGAATTCCATCTTGCGATCAACCTCAAAGCTGCCAAAGATATGGGCCTATCTGTTCCTCAGCATTTGGTCGCGAGGGCTGACGAGTTGATTAAAGCGGACGTACGCTAAGCGCTCAGCTAAGGACCACCCATTGCAGACCTCCGGGTTGAAGACCGGTAGCATCCCGATGTTCTCGAAGGTCAAGGCGCTCGGCATCGATATCCCTGCGACGCTGCGCGGCCGCGCCAACGACGGTTTTGCCGATCAATTCGGATTGCGCTTACCGTAGTCATTCTAGATCGACGATGCACAAAGCTTCACCGGCGGCATCGTACATCCATGTTCGGCCGAGCCGATTGCGGCTCAACCGCGCGACTTGTTCCGGTGCTCGGCCGCTTCGAATTCGCGGAGCCGATCGATTTGCGCTCTCAGGCCCGCCGGTACTTCCGGCTCTGGTTTCAGCGACGCACGTAGTCTCTCGCCGATCTCTCGAACGATGGCCCGACTGTGTATGTGGTCAATGTCAATTCCGTTGCGCATGACCGAGCCTTCGGTTCGGCCAGCACGCCGTGCACTCCTCCCGCAACCGATCGGGGCACTGCTGGCGATTTTGAATAGAACCGGAGACCGTCGCTTTTGGCTATCTGCGCGAGCGCTTGTATTGAGAACAGCGGGTCGTTCGTCACGACCTTTGGCTATCCGCGACATGCGCCGTGTTACTACCGGCGAGCGACGGCCTCAGTGTTTCTAAGGCTTGGCGGACCTTTTCGTTCCTTGATTTCCTTCCGAAGGAGGAACCTGCCCAGCGGCTAGTCGCTGGCGCCATGGAAGCAACTTCCGATGCGGCCGAAAACATTGGGCCGCAGCGTTCGGGAACCATTTCTGAGAGTACCCGGTTAGTTCATGGGGCGATAAAAGGGGATCATCGTCATGAGGACCAAATATCTCGCTGCGATAGCGATAGCTGTTGTTGCTGGTAGTGGGCTGGTCGTGAATTTCGTCGGCTCGCTTCGCGAAAAGCAGTCCACGCCGGCCGCCATACAGGTGGCGGACCGATTAGCTGGGTCCTTGGATCCGTATTTGCTACGGTCTGGTGGCTAAAACGGCCGGTGTAATTCAGAAATGCATTGACGGCGCTGCCTTAAGTCATGGGGCATCGCGCCCGCTCGGCGAGCAAGGCTGTAACGCCTTTGCCTCACATCCCATCGCGCTCGCATCCATACGTCGCATTCCTCGTCTGTCGGATTGAACGCTGCCTCTGCTTACGCCGCAACTTCGTGTCGTTACTTCCGGTCTTGGCCCTTAGCCGAAGGTCGATTGAACGCTTGTCATGTCGGCTGTCAGGGGTAAACCGAACGCCGATCCAAATTGGCGTCCACGGCTGCTTTGACCCAATTCAGACATCGACCTCTCTCTCTCTCTCTCTCTTCATGTTGCAGTAGTCTTGAATTGAGACGCCCCGACCAAATTGTCGGGGCGCTCGTCGATTTCATATCTTCGGCCAACTAGCCCTTAGACGCTTGTCTCGCCCATGGCCCGTCGGGTCGGTTGGCGCAGCGACATATCTAGAATTCGGCGCAACAAGGAAGTCACGTCAGAGGGCAAACCGACGCGATCGGCGCGCGGTCGCGTGCGCCATTCGCTCCTACAATCGACTTTTGGCGAAGAAACGAGCCTTAAGCCTTTAGGTCCGTGATCCGCATAATCGCCACCACGTTCCCATCATTGAACGCCTGCTCCTTTGTGTCCTTGTTGCAGGTCCAGACAAAATTCTTCTTGCCGGTAAAGGTCTTTTCGTCCTGCTCAAGCCGAAGCTCTCCTTCGGTGATATGGCAGACCATGGCATTCATCATCGGGGGCCCCATGGTCTTCGATCCCGGCTGCATGATGATGTCGCGCATTGAGACGGTCTTAAAACCCGGGATCAGCGATGGTGTCTCGCTATCATACTCACGCACCACCACACCTGGCCACGGAGTTGTGTCCTTGTAGCCCGTAGTTTGAGCGGCGGCGGGCTTTATCATGGCCGCCGAAGCCGCTGCCAACCCGAATGTCAATGCAGACCTTCGATCGATCTTGCTCATCGCTTTTCTCCCTGGGTTACTGCAACAAGCCGCCGCAAAAGCTGCGCGCGTGTGGAATGTGAAATCGTGGTGTGAAACCGAAAAGGGGGCGGTCTCTTAGGGTAGCGTACCTGCCGACAGCGCTAGTACTGCTCGTTCGTCCCGAACGGTGACTTCGGCACATCCCGCTTCAAGGGCAACCACATTCTACGAGAACGGACGCGCCCTAGAAATGGGTGTTTCGTCCAAGAGGCATAATGCCTCAGTTTGCTTAGGCCCGAAGTTCGGACCGGGCGTCAGCAACTTCACACTGCGACCAACTGAATACGCAAGTCAGTATCACTGACTGGTCCTGTGGCGGGTCGCAGTAAGTGTGCGGCCACGACCTATTGGCGTCGAGTGCGGAGGCGATGATGCTGCTCCCGCAAGACCGCCCGGGGTTAGCCCATCAGCGAAGTGGCAGCACGCCTCAGTTTTATCGGACAAAGGGCAAGCGTCCGATGGCATCAGTGCAACCCGGAAATGAAATAGCTCCAAGCGGTGGCCGGTATTATACTGGTGCTACTGGAAGTGCTGTTTCAAGCGTTCGTGGAAAGATTGCTACGACCAGTCTGGGAGGAACATCTGATGACGACCATGTTTATTAGACACACGGTTTCCGACTACAAGACCTGGCGGAAAGTTTACGACGATTTTGCTCCGGTTCAGAAGGCGAAGGGCGTAACAGCCGAGGCTGTCTACCGAGCAGTCGAAAATCCCAATGACATCACAGTAACTCACGAGTTTGCCACGATTGAAGCTGCGCAAGCCTTCGCGGAGAGTGCTGAATTGAAGAATGCCATGCAGAATGCGGGAGTGGCGAAAGCTCCAACGATTTGGTTTACAAAAAAGGCGTGAAGTATCGATCCCGGCCAAGTGCCGGGATTTTTTGCTGTGGTGGTACCATGTCGCCTGTTTGCCCATTGAGACATGCCGAGGCGGTCTGACGATATCCGAACACAGGGGTAGACCGGTAGAGAACGGCACGCGGCCAAAGTGACGCGATTGACCCTGGCTGTGTAAAAACGCAAAAGATCGAAACGCGACGAGAATGACATTCTGGCTTTGCGGGCCCGCTGCCCTAGAATTGCGGCGATCAGGATGGGCGAAATGCAGTATGTTTGCGACGCGCCGAAGGGTAAGACCTGGTTCCGTATCGAGACGGAAGGTGAAGCGGTGCAAGAGTCGCGCCTGATGCGCCACACAGTCGAGAAATATTTCTGCCGCGAGCGAGAGAAGGCAGTCCAATCCTGGCGTCCGGAGCAGCCCAACGCGATCGAGCGCGACATCGGCCTCGAGGCCCATGTACAGCGAGAGATGCCGCTTTTCCTCACGTTGCGTGACAGGGAGGGTAATCCCCTGGCTACAGCGATGCTGCCACCGGGTGGCAAGGATCGCGGCGGGTTCCGGATCATCATCGTTGCCGCATGCAATGCCGATCCTTATCCTGAGCAGGATGCGGCCATCGCTGCGCTAGGAGCGCATTTCGGTCTCACACTCGATCGCCACCGCTGCTTCCCCTACGGCCGCTAAGGAGCCTGACAAATATCGCTGCTTGGAGCGATGTCGGCTCATGGCCCGAAGGCGAATATCGCCATCGTGTCCGGCACGTCGGCAGTCGGGGCCAGAGCGGACATCGAGAAGACGCGGGCAAAATCGACGCGAATGACCCAACTCCGACTCCGCCGAACGATTGCGTTGATTTACGCGACGCGATCCTTGTCGGACTGTTCCTCGACTGCCGTCACGGTTTCTTCGAATCCCTTTTCGTAATTGCCCGCAAACCTTTCGATGCTGTCGGCCCACATCCTCAGAATTGAGACCTGAAAATGCATAATTGGCTTCAAGGCAATCATACCGATTTCTGTCGCTGCGGTTGTGCGCTTTTGGGCGTCGCGCGCGAAACGGCCTGAGTTAGAGATGTTGTCTGCCATGGCTGCTTGCTCCTTCTGCTCGGGTGATTAAGCCCAAAGCGACCTGCCAGGTTGTGCACTGCGTGATGCTAACCCCTCGGCTAAAGCCTGATCTGCGGCGAGTCTCGCATGTCGGTCGTCATGCAGTTCGTCCAGCTTTTTCAGGTAAGCGACCGCTGCTATTTGCAAGAGATCGAAATCATATTCGCCAGCATCGCGAAGATTGGTAACGTAGCGAAAGAGGGCGGAACGCCTGTTATCGTTCTCACTAATACCACTATGGAGCAGCAAGTAGTTCCGCCAGGCGAACGCACATGCGCCTTCTATGGCTTGAGAAGTCATGGGCACCTCCCGAAGGTCAGAGAAAGACTGATGAGCCGTTTCGTTCCGCGAATGTCTCCGATGTAATGCTGTTCCGTAGGTGCGCCGCAAGGTGTTTCGCGAAGAGGTCAGTGCTGTGGTAGTGGCGGTGTGCACGTCATCGTGCGCTCTGTTGCGCCTAAAGCCGGCGATCTCCTTGTCGATTTTTACCGCAAATGACAAGGTCAAAGAACCTACCGCTCGGGCGGCGTTAACGTTGCAATGCGATGGCTTCCGGATTGATCACGAAGTAAGTCAGCCCCATCTCGGCTTGAACGAAAGGAGAGGACACGCAACTTTGGGCGAAGCGGGGGATTTACGCCGCCGATCTTTTCTTTGTTCCACGGACGTGCTTCGAGACGTTCTCATTGATTCTTGGACATCGATCATGATGACTTCCTCGCTAATGAGGTTGGCCATTCTCAAGCCGATAACCTTCCGAACCTGCGTCGGCTTTCAGACGATTGGAGACGTAGCGCCCAAACGCGCCCGGGCGGTAACCCGGATTGGATCAGCAAACACCGTTCGGAATGATTTCTGGTATTGGGCCCTTTGTGGTCAACGGCGCACGGCAGACGGTTGCTGACCGGTCCGCCGAAATGAAATGGATCAACGGCTGGTCGACGGCCGCAACCTTCGGAGGGGAGTTCTCCAGCGTGACGCGCAGCTACGCCGAAGGGCGTGGTGCGTATGCTTGCTAACATCGCGACTTCCGCTGTTGGCCCGTGGCTGCCCTTCGCTCAGAAAACTGAGGGGGTCAGCTTTCGAAAGGCGAGCCGAACAGCGCAATTCGGCTTGGTACCAACCGTAATACTGACAGGACCTGTTCCTCGAAACCGGGCGACCGCGCGATGTTGCGTAGGAGGGCGGAGGTAAGCCTCGTCTCCATCCTCTATTCTAGGGAGGCATCAACAGCAGGGAGCTAACATCATGCGCGCATTTGGAGCTGTATGTTTCTCACTATTACTGTCGGCAGTTCCTGCGACTGCAGCAGATCAAAATCTCAAGGAGGAGATTGGGAAGATAGCTTCAGCATACGAGCAGCACTTCGACAAACTAGATGCTGCTGGGATTACATCACTTATACGAAGAACTACCTGCGTGTTACTCAGAATGGAATTGAGCTCGATAATACCAAGTTTTACGAGGACGGTTTCAAAGCTGGACTTAATCGCCTCGAGGTGAAGGTGATCGAAGTTCAGCCATTGTCAGAAAACATGGCTCTATCACCGAACAACAGCTGCTGAGTGAAGACCGGGCTGCAGCAAGGACAGCCCTGCAGGACCGAGTCTGGCCCTAAGCCGAAGAGCGGTTCAGCCGTGATGTCCGCTGTCGCTGGTAATGAGGGGCAGAGCAGGTCCGCTCTGCGCAGCCAATTCAGACGTCGACCTGCCCTGCTATTGCGAGTGCATCGTCGACTTCAATTGCCAGGTACCGGACGGTGTTCTCGATTTTGGTGTGCGCCCGGCGTGGGAGCACGCCGAACCTGTTTCCGCTTGAAGCCCTTGAACGAGCTGGCCCTTGGGCTTGCGGTGATGAGTTTCGCCAGGAATTTGCCTGGCGCGCGACGATGCGGCGACCGCTCTCGACGTGACGGCGCGCCTGCGAACTGTTCGACGGTCATTGGATGCATTCCCAGTGGCCGGGGAGCGCAAGCGGCGTGCTCGCCGGATGGACGCCAAAGTCCAAACGGGTGACGCTCCCATTCTCAGATGTCGCGCTCTTGGGCGCGGGTATATCCGCTCATCCCTTGAAAGTCCCCTAGGGGCATCTAAATATCATCCGCACGCCATCCAGTCGGATGGTGATTGAGGTGTTTAGCGCTATGGCCGACAATGTGCGCGAGTTGCGACCCAAAGCCCCCGACACTGAGAAGATCACGATCAACCTTGGCTACGTCGACCTCGGTCATGTCGATCTTATGGTGCAGGAAGGGTTCTATTCGAACCGGACCGATTTCATCCGGACAGCAATCCGGAACCAGCTCGAGCGCCACGTAGAAGTCGTCAGACAATCCACGGCCCGGAAGAACCTGGACCTTGGGCTGCGCAACTACACTCGCGAAGATCTCGAAGCGGCGCGGCGCACCGGCGAGATGCTGCAGATCAATGTTTTGGGCTTAGCCACCATCGCCCAGGACGTCACTCCTGAGTTGGCTCGCGCCACAATCGCGTCGGTCTCGGTGCTGGGTGCCCTTCACGCCACTCCCGCGGTCAAGGCCGCTCTCGCCGACAGAACGAGGTGAACGATGCTGAATCAAGACATAGTCCGCGAAGCAACCCGCCTCACGCGTGCCGGCCAATTGGTCGAGGCCACCGCGCTGCTGCAGCGCATGCTCCAGGGCGATAGCGCTCCAAGACCGGACTCTCGCGGCGCCTCTCAGGCTCGGCTCCCGCGGCTCGATCCGCTCACCATCGACGCCACGGCCGAAGTTGTCGAGGAGCGGGAAGCTCCGCAGATTGCGCCGACCCGCTCTGCTCAGGGACGCAGACGCTCCTTACCGGTCGACGGCATGCGGGATTTTTCCGGGCTCGGCCTGCGAAGTCCGATCACGCGCGTTCCTCTGTCCCCATCGGACATCGTGCCCGAGAACACACGATTTATCGCCGGTACCTTCAGTAACGCCGCGGGAAGCCGGACCTACAAGCTATTCATCCCAAGCCGATGTCAGGGACAACAGGTTCCCCTGATCGTCATGCTTCACGGCTGCACCCAATCGCCGGACGATTTCGCGGCCGGCACCCGGATGAACTTCCTGGCGGAAGAGCAGAATTGCTTCGTGGTCTATCCTGAGCAGCCGAGCGGAGCCAACCATTCGAAGTGCTGGAACTGGTTTCGCACGGGCGATCAACGCCGCGGCGGGGGCGAGCCCTCGATGATCGCCGGCATTACCCGCCAGATCATGCGCGACCATGCAATCGATCCGAAGCGCGTATACGTCGCGGGTCTGTCGGCCGGCGGGGCCGCCGCCGCCATCATGGGCGCAACGTATAGCGACCTGTACGCGGCCGTCGGAATTCATTCAGGCCTCGCGTGCGGCGCCGCGAGCGATCTTCCCTCCGCGTTCGTAGCCATGCGGCAGGGAGGCGGCTTCAAGGCAATTGCGGATAGCAAAATTTCCGTGCCGACCATCGTTTTCCATGGCGATCGCGACACTACGGTGCATCCAAAGAATGGCGACCAGATTATCGAGCAGTCCGCCAGGGCAACGAGGCCGACGACGACGGTACTTCGCGGACGCGTACCCCACGGCCATGCCTATACTCGCACCGTCCTGATCGACGGGGCCGGTCGGACGATTTCCGAACACTGGAACATCGATGGCGCCGGACACGCGTGGTCAGGAGGTAGTCCCGCCGGGTCCTACACTGATCCGCAAGGGCCGGATGCGACGAGGGAAATGCTGCGCTTCTTCCTCGAGCATTCGCTCGGTGGGTAGTCTGGCTTCACAGGGCGCTCAGGTTGTCCTCGAGCACGTCCCCGAGCGTCCGACCGCTTGGCGTCGCCGAAGCCGGCCTCTATCCGCCAGCGCTGGGCGCAACGGGCGAGAAACAGGTCGCATAGATCACCGGGACTTTGGGATAATCCTCTCGGCAACGTTCGGTATGTGCCATCCGTCGATGTTTCCGGGCGGCTTGACGACCGTGATGAGAACGTCGGCGAGAAAGCGGTCCTTTGGAGAGCGCAACGCGCGGAGGCCTGATCGTTCTCAGATTGACGCCGTTGAGCATAGGTCTGGAAGATCGCCAGCTAGACGTTTGTTGGTTGGAGTTGCTACCTAAAATCATCCTCGACAGCGCAGAACGTCCGATTGATCTCAGTTCATGCGGGACTCCAACAATGCAAGGGCTTGGAACGCCACGTCACAAAGCCTGTTGTCCTTTCAGAAATGACCGTTGTGGTCGCCCCCCCATTTTCTTGGAGTGTCAGATGAGCAAACGCAAGCCGGCGACAGCGCCGAAGCGCGCCCGCAATCCGAAAATGGCCGCGCGGGCCCAACAGAACAAGCAGGCCATTGTTCGAAGCCCGAAACAGGATTTACTTCGCTCTGTTGCGGCAGTCTCGATTGAACCGCCCCTTGGGCTTTATGATGACTCTAAACACGAGGTTCCTCTCATTGAGCCTCGGGTGGATGCCTTACCGGATGACCTCAGTCCGAGAATCACGGATAGCGATCCAACGAAAGGCGTTGCTTTAGCGACGGCAAACATGCAGGCGTATCAAGCGAAGCTTCTTGAGATAGCCGCGGCCAACGCGCAATTTGCTTTTGAATTCGGCCTCAGACTTGCGACGATCAAGTCACCGACTGAATTTTTTGGCGTTATTACGGAGTTTACAACCAGACGGGTCGATATGGTCGGGCAGCATTCGAAAGAACTGGCGGCTTATCCGTTCTGGCGCATCAATCCGCCCCAAGAGCTCACCGCTCTGTCGGGACGATAACTGCAAGCCGTATCCGCTGCGGCAAGGATGGAAGCGAACGCGGATCACGCACGCGCGGTTGCTTGCTTTCGGCTGGGAGCGCGGCTCACACCGAGGGAGCCGAATCAGCATCGGCCCTAAGCGGCCTCGGTGCCGCCAATCCGAGGTACCCGCCATCGCGCATATAGGTTGACACCATGTCCACAACAGAAGCCGTGCTGATGATCGTTTTGGCAGGACTTGTCGTTTTGATCCTCGGCAACATCGCGTTTCAGGTGGCAGCGGAGCGAAAGAATCCCCCGATCGGCGTCTTTACCGAGTGCGACGGAGTGCGCCTTCACTATATTGAACGGGGCGATACCGCCGCCCCTTGCGTGGTCCTGTTTCACGGGAACGGCACCATGATTCAGGATCTCGTCCTAAGCGGTTTGGTCGACCGCCTGGCCCAAGAGTATCGCGTCGTTTGCTTCGACCGGCCAGGATTTGGCTACAGCGACCGTCCGCGCACGCGCATCTGGACGGCCACAACGCAAGCTTCCTTGTTCGCGAAGGCTCTTGATCAGCTTGGAGTGCGCAATCCCGTGGTGCTCGGCCACTCCTGGGGAACGCTGGTGGCAATCGCGCTGGCGCTGCGAAGCGGTTATGCCGTGGGTGGGCTCGTGCTTGTGTCCGGCTACTATTTTCCAACCTTTCGGATGGATTTTTGGCTCATGTCAGGTCCGGCACTGCCGCTGCTCGGGGATCTGATGCGCTACACTATCTCGCCGATCATATCGTGGGCTATTGCGCCGAAGCTGATGCGCACGCTGTTCGCGCCGCGTGCCATTCCGCCGAAATTCAAGAATGAATTTCCGATCTCGTTGGCTCTCCGGCCCAAGCAGTTGAGGGCGGCCGCCGAGGAGAGCGCGTTCCTTATTCCAGCTGCCGCGCAGTTGCAGCTTCAGTATCAGGACATCCGGTTTCCCGTTAGGATCCTGCATGGAAAGGGTGACCGGCTCATCGAGGCCGACCAGTCGCGCCGCCTGCACGAGGTGTTGCCCAGCTCGGCGCTATATCTGGTCGAGGATGCCGGTCACATGGTTACCTATGCAGATGCTGCGGGAATAGCGGATGCCGTGGCGGCGCTGGCGCTCACCGCGCCGGTGAGGACCGCATAGGCTGTCTTGTTGTGATGCCGGTGTCCGGAAGTGGCCAATTTCAGACTTTCCCTTCGGTTCGGAGACTGTCGCGTCTCAGCGTCATTTTTTGTCACTGCGCCCATCAGGTCGCGAAGCTTTTGCGAGGCGCCAAAGTGGTTGATGTGCCCGTTGAGCAGCCGACTTAATTTGAATTGATCATCAATCTTAGAACTGCAAAAGCGCTCGGTGTCGAAATGCCGCCTGGGTTGATCTCCTGTGCCAACAACACGATCCAATGAGGTGGTGACTTCCGTTTTTGGCCCTTCAGCGACCTCGGCAGACGTCCGCTTTCCCGCCGCTGGTAGGGGGTGAGCGGACATAAGGCGGCCAGCTGCTTAATGAGTACACAGCCTAGGAGGGTCCTGCTGCCAGTTAAATTCGGCGACTGTTCGCGATTCCTCGCCGTGCGCAGACGCCGCCCCTGCACTGGCGGTGATCCACAGGCGATGCTTGCGCTATTCCCGCCGCGGCATGCGGCACGGATCCGTAGCCCGCACATCGCCTGTTTCGTCCAGCCGTTTGCACGCAAATTCCCTGTTCACTACCGATAAATTCCCTGTTCGGATTCGGCGGATCGCGCCCCGGATGCGCTGAATTTCAAGGCAAATGTTCGCATTTCCATGGGATAGCGGCCTCACCGCAGGCGCGCTTTCCCTGTAAAATTCCCTGTTCGCAGGGAATTCGGACCGCATGTTGGCGCAGAGCGAAATGACAACCATCCAGTCGCGCACGAGCGTCCATTGCACGTCCCAGGAGAGATGGCCCGCGATTGGGACCACCCCTGAGACTAGTCAAATTGGGCCATCGGGTCTGTTCGCTTTCGCACTCGCGCGAGAGCCGGACCAGGGAGTCCTGATCGTCTCCCATGATGGTGCGTGCATCCGAACCGCCGATGAAATGGCGGCGGTCGTCGGATCGAACCTAACGATATGAGTTGGCGCATCGGCGCCATTTGCCTGGACGAAGCCACCGGGATCTCCGGTTGTCGTGTTGCGAATACAGCTCTTGGCTGCACTGCCGCGAACCCCGCAGCTGCGGGGCGAGACACCGGCTCGACCTGTGCGCCCGGTCGAATGAGTAACGCTACAAGTGCAGAGGAATGCCAGTCCTTTCTGCAGCAATGTTGTTGCTCATCTTGCGGCCAAATTTGTGGTGCAATCGATAACCGGGAACTTCAAGCGAGCGAGCGGGCGGCCCGGCACCGGCTCTCGCCCAAAAGCGACAAATCAAAGCCAAATGCATGAAGGGACACGGCAATGAATCATGGCGAAAGAACGCCCATTGATCGCCGCACCGGTTACGCTAGAGCCAAAGCCGAACGGTCGATGCCAACAACTCTGCAGGAACACCTTGAACAGGTTGAGCGCGACATCGAATTATACGCAGAGTTTGATAAGGCCGAGAAAGCTCGGTTCAATCGCGAGTCTTACTTATGGACTGCAGAAGAACGCATCGAGTGGCAGGAGACACAATCTGACAATGCCAAAAGAGTTCGTGAATTGCTCGAACAGCGCGGCGCCTTGCGCCGGCAGCGACCAGCAAAGTGGCTGTGAAGCGGAGAGTTGAAACTGTCATTCTAAGTACTTCCGCCATCTTTAATCCGACGGGTCGCCTCGCCACTTTTCTGCAGATGTTGGTATTTGGGTTGCAGCGGGATTATGTTTTGCGGGCGTCCGCCGCAAGTTTTTTGGCCTTCTCGTTCTCCACCTGCTCTTCGACGAACATGAGGATCCTGCGGCGAGTAGCTTCGTATCACACGCTGAAAACCGCAGCATCCAAAGGCCTTCGATAGTGTTCGGCATCAATTGTCCCGGGTAAAGCCGCAAGCGTGATAGGGCTCCGCGGGCTCACAATCGAGGTGCGCGATCGAGGCGTGTGGCTGCTCGGCGCCAGTTCTCCGGGCAACAGTTCGCCGCCGCTCACGACATCCCGACCCGTGCTGCGTTTTCGCGGGGATGAAGCGAATGACCGATTAAGGCTTCTGTCGTGTCGCCCGCCCGCGCCACATCGATTTTCGTCTGTGAAATAGCCTGTGCGGACCGTAGTCTCTTCAGCCCTCAACACGCGGAGTCTAAGGCTCTGAAGTTCGGCAAGCTCCGAACGGGCGCATCGCAATGCTGTCTCAGCAAAATTGCGGAATTATACGCCACAGCACGTTTACTCGTCGCACGCCCCTAGAAATATACGTTGATCAAAAAAGCGGGAACAACATGCAATAGAAGGACAACCTTTGAGTTTACATTAGTCAAGCTGCACCGCGGCGACGTGCGCGAACCACCTCGAAAAGAACTTCAGCAGCACCGCGCTCTTTGGCGAAATTCTGTAGGCGGCGGCCAGTGCAGTTGACCCAAATCACGACGATGGCGGCCGTTACGGTGACTGGGCTTGCGCACTCAGGCGCGATCGGAGCGGCCCGGCCGGTCGCTCGCGGCTGAGGTTAATCGCGGCACCGGAAGGAACTTCCTGCGTCTGTGGTGGATTTGCTGTTCAAACAAAGGGAGATCATCCATGATCAGAAAATCTGCACTCGTGGCACTTGCATGCATTGCTCTGTCCTCACCGGCCTTCGCGCAAGGAGGTGGCGGAGCAGGAGGAGCCGCTGGCGGTGGCAGCGCGGGGGCGGCGGCGAGTTCCGGCGCTGGCACCGGCACCTCAACGAGCAGCACTAATTCCGGAGCCTCAGCTCCCTCAGGCATGGGAACGCAGGACACCACGATTGGCGCCAGCCACAGCAATGCATCGCAGAACAATCCGAACGTCCAGCCGCCGACGCCAAACGGAACATCGCCGACCGCTGCACAGGCGGAGCGAAATAGCGGCGTAGGTCATGCCGCCAACGGGTTGCCGATCGGTAGTCCCGGTACGGGCACCAGCAACGAAGACCAAAAATAGCGATTCCCTGAGACTAACGCCCGCAAGTTTTGTGGGCCTCTTTCGCGCGCATGCGGCGCGCACTCCGAACCGCGACTGGTGAGGAGCCTTGAAAGTAGGTAGGCAAGACGCTCCTGCATTGATGGGCACCTCCAACTCTATGGCCCGCCGAATGGCGGCAGCGAGATTCTTGAGCGGCAGACTTGAAGTGTTAGCCCGCCCAAGGGAAATGTCTTGGAAGGAGCGAGATCGGGTAGGAAAGCGATGGCGTCTCGACGCAAACTCGGATCACTTGTTCGGCCGATCGCTCATGCGTAGGCTCGTGTAGTCGCCCTTTTGCTTTGGCGCTTTTGCTGTGCGAGGCCCGCTTGCGGCCTTCTGTCTCTGCTTGGCATGGTTGAGACGAGTCTCATCTGCAATGGCCGTCGACAGACAGAGCTCATAATAGACGCTCCGTCCCGGGCGGCCACGCTTGGCCTTCAGCTTGCCACGGACGGCTTGCATGTCCTTTGACGCTTCGGGCGAACAGTCCGTGAAGCGTCGCCTCGTGCGGGTGTAGCTTGGTCGTTCGCCTGTCAAGCTTAACCTCAATCGGCTGCTCCAAAAATCTCGTAAGCTTCGACGGCCGCGGGAAGTGGGCGCTCTTCGGCCGGCCGCGCCGCTGAGGCTGTGGCCGGACTCCAAAGTGCGTTGCTTTAGGCGGCTTGCCGTAGCCGACCTCGTACGGACGTTCCTCGTGCTGCTTCGCAAGTTTGCGGCGGTCGGTGCCACCGCTCTCATCAGCTTCCATCATCTCAACTCCACTTCGGCATCAGCGCCTCGGAGTGAGAGGTCTTGCAGCAGAAAGCCACGAAGACGCCACACGCCCAGGCGCGACAATCGCGCATCTAAAGGCTTGATGACACTTTTTATTTTGACTTGGTTAGTTGGGATCAGCGCCGAATTTGCTTCATTTGCCCTGCTAATTCCCGTTCGGGCGTTCGCCTAAGATGATCGATGGTCGCCCGGCGCGCGCACCACTCCGTTTGAAGCGCTCCGAATAGATCGGACAGTCTGCGACCGGTGTGTTAAAGGCGGGGATGAAAAAATTCATTTTGGCGACGCTGCTCATTACGACGCCGGCATTGGCGCAGACCGAACCGCCAGCTCCGAAGGCCCCATTGACCGATCGCGAACGGGTTCAGGCCGATCGTGCGCAGGCCGCCACGCAGGAGAAGGACGCCCCAACAGCGCGCCCTTGGGACAGAGGGACGGACGGCAAGCGGCCCTGGGAGCGGGGCGCGTCGCCGAAGTAGCGGCCCTCGCGGCAATCGGCGGTCCTTCCTGACGGAGCGAAGTCTTATTTGCCTGGCCCGCTGGCGGTGTTCGGCTTGTGCCCGACCCTGCAGCGCGAGCTGCATGACCAGCTCAAGGCCATCATTCAAAGCCAACACTCAAGGCCAGGGTCAAATACAAGGCTCAAGGCCAAGACGCGCATTCGTGCGCGAGCGCATTCTCAATGGGATCCAAACGAAAACCGCCGCCGCTGGTTGCCCAGTCGTGCGGCGGTTCATTATCGGAGCGCAGCTCGGCTCTTGCCAAGCGCGCACATATCTAGCGGACGTACCAATATCCCCACCAACGCTGGGACACGGGCCGCGCTTCCGCCTTCATGGCCGCGACGTCCTCGACGGAGCGTAGCTGCGGGCCATAGATCGCGGGCGGATAGACGTCATCCCACAACACGACCCCGGTTCGGATATAGGCGGCGTGATGATGTGGCGGAACGAGTGTGAGCTCCGCGGCAGGGGCGGCAGTCGTGGTCAAAGCGAGGCCAAGGGCAGAAAGAGCAATGAATGTACCGGGAGCGCGAAAGTTCATTGGATTGAATCCCTCTCAAAATGCGGCGTGAAAATAATGCGACGGCTTCGGAATGGTTGCAAGTGTCTTCCTGAGCGTCGGCTCATTCCCGAGGGGGATAGTTCGCAACCGAACCGGCTTGAGCAACGCCGCCTTGGAGGCCGTCCGCGCCACTTGCGAAAGCTTGCGCCTCGACGGGCAGAAAGAATGCCGGAGCACCGCTGCTTCCCGACAGAGCAGGCCTGAACAATCTTTCGGCGTCCTCAATCATCGCGAACCATGATGTCGACACACTGCGTGCTCTTGATGGGCATCGCACCATCCAGGACGGTTTCCATGGCTTCTGGATTGTTGGCGTCGTCCCCGGACCTCAACCTTCCGGCATTCCGACAAGCGTTTCGGTCTCATGGGTTCGCGTGACGGGATCTCGTTCGGATAAGACGTCAAAAGAAGGTACAAGGGCATGACCAAGGCGAGGAAGGATGCTCCGAGGCGCTACATCGTAGATGGAGCCGGACAGCGTGTCCTGGTCGGGCTGACGAGTTCGGAAACCGTCGAGTTCGAGAGGCTGGATAGTCCGGAAGGGTCTCTGGGAGGCCCTTCTTTGCTCCAGGAGCACCTTCGCCTTGGTCAGAACAACAGCGATGAGCGCTGGTTGGAACTTTACCTCAAGCACGAGCGGGCCTGGAGCGTTTGGATGGCGGAAAGCCGAGCACGCTCGCATTCGCTGTGCATGCTCAATTAGGTGTCGGTTGGAGGCATATTCGCCCCTCCTCGTAGAGCTCGCCCCGGCCGATCGACAGCAGGCGAATGCGGATCGTTCACACCGCGAGCATTCGGCTTCCCTGGATGCTCATCAGCGTGAGATTGCCCGTCGCATAGGCGCCTGTGTCGATGTTGGCGCGATTGTTTCGCACGTCGGCGCTCCGCACCGGCGTGTGACCGTGCACGATATATTTCCCGAAATGCTTCTCGCTCTCCAGGAACTCCGCGCGAATCCACAAAAGATCGTTTTCCTGCTGTTCGGACAACCCCACGCCCGGTCGGACGCCCGCATGCACGAAGAAGAAATCCCCGCACGTAAAGCTCAGCCGCAGATTGTCCAGAAATTCCAGATGTTCAGTCGGCATTGCGCGAATCAAATCGCGCAAGATCGATGTTGGCTCATCGCGCTTCAGATCTGCCGGAGCGAGTCCATAGGACATCAATGTCTGGGTTCCGCCGACGGCAATCCAATCCTCGAACAGTGAAGGGTCTTCGAGCACCTCCACCAGAAATGCCTCGTGATTACCCTTGAGGAAGACCGCATTTCCTCGGCGACTCCGCTCGACTAGGATGTCGAGGGTGGCGCGCGTGTCCGGACCACGATCGATGTAATCGCCCATGAAGACCTCGATCGCATAGTGCGGGCGGCTGCGAGCCATGTCGGCGTCGATGACCCGCAACATGGGCTGCAGCAGATGCGCACAGCCGTGGATATCCGAGATCGCATAGATGCGAACCCCCTCGGGCAAGTGCGGCTTTTGGATTGGCCGACGTCGTCGGGCGAGAGATATCATGGCGCACAATCGATCAGGTGGTCGACAAAATCTCCCCAAGTCGCCGCACCTGAGAACTCTCCATCTGACGCGAACAGTGTGCGGTGGATAGAGTGACGTCCTCATTCTCCGGTGATCACGCCAAAAGAAGGGCGGAATTCTTTTGTGTGGTCCGCCGGACAACAGGGCCGTGGAAACTGCATTACTGAAGTGCACCGCGCGGCAAAGATGCATGCCTAATGCAAATCCGGGGTACATCCGTAGATAGATATCCGCCGGAGTTCGCGCAAATGACTCCAGTAGCAGTCTCGCAACACGATGGAAACGTCGCAAAGATGAGCGGACACCGCTCGCGCGACCATTGAAGCATCGTGTTGGAATGTGGAACTTGGTTCAGAACAGGGCAACGCGTCACCGATATGTCAGCACTGTGACGAGAGCTTTGAGCGCCACAAATTCGATGCGCATTTTCGACGCGACGCATATCCGGGCATCGTAAATTTGCGTGCGGCGCCACACAATCGCTGCGATCACTTAACACCCTCTGCTTGGGAAGCGGCAAATCTTCAGCATCACAATGACCGCCAGGCACCCTCCACACTTCGAGGATCGAATGGTTGTTGCAGCTTATAGCTCTGAAAGCGCTTATGCGGTGTCCTCCGCACGGGGCACGGCTCTTCAGAGGCCTTTTCAGCTTTTCGTTATCGCGGCCGACCTTTTGCAGATTTTGCTCTGCTACGCGCTAGCGTCGGAGCTTTATAACCTCGCCACGCCGTCATCCAGAGACGGAGCGCCCATCGGCGCCGGATTGATCGTCAGCACAGTGTTTGTTGTGATCGCCTATTCGCAGGGTGTGTATGCAACGCACCGTCTGCTAAATCTGGTCTGGCAATTGCGCAAAGCGGTGATCATCTGGCTGGTGTCACTGACAATCCTTGCGGTCGCGGCGTTTCTATTGAAATCGTCGGACAATCTGTCCCGCGGCACGTTCCTCATCTTTACCGGCGTTGGCGGTGTTGGGCTGCTCAGCCTGCGCTTTGCGTGGCAGTGGGCGCTTCAGACGAGCTTTGCCAAGGGCCGATTGGTCGACCGCAAGGTTGCCCTACTCAGTCTGAAGCCGCTTGATTTCACCTCGAGCCGTTTCAAGGACCTGCGCAAGAATGGGTTCGACGTGGTGCGCCATTTCGTGCTTCCCGCTAATAACGATGGGAACGGTTGGGAGAGGCAAATCCGCGATGTCATCCACCAAGCCCGTGCAGCAGATGTGCAGGAGTACCTGCTGGCGGTTGACTGGAACGAGCTACCGTTGTTGCAGCAACTCGAACTGCACTTGCGCGCCGTGCCACAGCCGATCCGGCTATTGCCGGATAATTCGATCGCCGATCTGGTATCGCGCCCGTTTTTGCCGGTCAGCGGCACGGTGGCAATTGAGATTCAACGGCCACCACTCAGCGTGTTTGAACGTCTCCAGAAGCGCTGCCTCGACATCGGTCTGGCCTTGTTTTCGCTCGTGGCCTTGGCGCCGGTGCTGATCACGGTTTCCATTCTAATCAAGCTGGATTCGCCCGGGAGCGTGATCTTTCGACAGTCGCGCCGCGGCTTCAACGGCAAGCCGTTCGACATTTGGAAATTTCGCAGCATGAACGTGTGCGAGGATGGTCACTCGATTACTCAGGCGACCAAGCGGGACGCCCGCGTCACGAGGATGGGGCGCTTCCTTCGCATGACCAGCATTGACGAGTTGCCCCAGCTCTGGAACGTGCTGCGAGGCGACATGTCGTTGGTCGGACCACGCCCACATGCGCTTGCCCACGACAACTATTATGACGAGATCATCAGCAATTATGTATACCGCCATCACATGAAGCCAGGCCTGACAGGCTGGGCCCAGGTTAACGGCTTTCGGGGCGAAACGCCGACCATCGACCTGATGGAAAAGCGGGTAGAATATGACGTTTGGTATGTAAGGAATTGGAGCATTTGGCTCGACCTGAAAATCATGGCGCGCACGGCGGCTACCGTCATTTCCCAAGAGGCCTACTAGGTCAGCGCAGCGGCTTTGGCGGCTGGGGCCGTGGACTCATTAGCGCTGAGCTAGCTGTGGATTGAGGCAAGCAGGCTCAGCGGAGAAGTTGCGTGTGAGCTTGTCGAAGCGGTCTGGTCGTCGGAACTGTTTACGCTTGCAGAAGAAGCGTTCGGTTTAGGTTGCCCTGACGGCACATCGCAGACCCGCAGATTGGATGTTGGGCTGAGCAACATTGCTCCCGATCGGATCGACCACGGCATTGCTGTCCTCGCCGGCGACGACCCTCGTGTGCGTAGGCGGGCCGGCGAGAGGTTGAGGTACTGCGCTTGGATCCGAGGCCTGTGAGCGCGAGAGCGGCAATCTCATGGACCAGCCATCTTGATCCACAACAGCGTGGATTTTTACACCAGTCCTCCACGAGAGCGGCCAATTGCGTGATCTATCAGCCGCCACTCCGCCTCGGTCAGACTCTCGCGCGCCATCGCAATGCTCCTTTTGGAGCTCGCGCCAATCACCGACCTTCAGGTTTTATGCCTCCCGCGCATCTTGTTCCACAGCCCCACGATGGCCTTTCTCAGTGCGAGCAGCCGGGGCATCAGGACGAAGAAAACTCCCGTTGCAAGTGATCCGAGAGCGTGGCGAAGGGAGAATTGTTCGTTGTGATCGAGCTGGTCTTGATGCTTTTCGATCGGGACCGGCGCCAAGATTGTTCCTGATCTGTTGAGGCGCGATCGCGACCCGCGGGGAGGAACCACGATGAGCACGAATAAAACGTTGAGCAGCAGCCAGATGCTTACTATGGCAAGTACCGTCATCCAATCCCACCGAAATGCAAGCTCAAATATGGGGCTAAATTAACCTTAGAAACCTCGGAACGGAAAGGCGCATAGCGCGCCTGGAGCGTAGATCGGCTCGTTCCGGCCAATGACGTCCCAAGATACTCTATCTCAATCACCTCACGGCTGCCTTCATCAATCCGTGCAAAATCGGCTACGACAGTGAGGGGCGTTTGTGGACTCCGTACGAACTACGGTCGGCGCTGGAGCCATGGATCGCGCGAGCGCTATGCCACAACGAAGCTCGCGTAGAACCGCTCGACATTCGAGGCGCAGCAGATGAGTCGGAAAGATGATCGAGCGGCAGCTCTCGGAGTGTCTTGCGCAACGGCGCTCGGCTCCCGCACTGCCATGAACCCCGTCTGGATGGGCATGACAATATGTCGGGCTACGGTGGAAATCGTACGTATAGCGCAGGAGAACTGATTATGAAAGGCAAACGCGCAGCGACGCGCCACGCACAACGGTTTGCCTGAACGATGGACGACCTGAAGCTGTGACGAAGCGGTAAACTCGGGCATCACCCCAGATCGGATCTGGTGAGGTTGAGAAGACCTGGTCAACTAGGTTCGGGCGACTGCAGCGAAGCGCGCCCACTAAACGCCACGAGGTCAACCGCGCAGTGTCGCTAGGAAGGACGAATCGATCGATCCAACGGCATCTTCCAGGAAAGTCTTGCCCAGTTTTGATGCCCGCCGATAAGCGGACACGAGTGCTGATCTCGACCCGGGTCGGCGAATTAGGATGAGCCGAACGTCACTGCGTACGAGGTCCTTGACGTCCGGAAGGGCGAGTGCGTCGAAGCGGGTCGCCATGTCGATCCGCGCCGGCATCAATCGCGCGTCGTTTGGTGCGACGAAATATGCCATCTTCAGGGCCTCGACCACGACCGGATCGTGCGGGTCGCGCTGGACCTGAAGCAGCGCCAGCGCCAGCCATAGTTCAGGATTGTAAGGAGACATCGACAGCGTTCGCCGGACCCGGCTGAGAGCGTCGGTATGCGCTATGGATCGCAGGATCGTGGCCCTTTGCCGACCGGACTCAATTGTCTGCAGCGCGGCGATCAAGGCATGATTGCTCTCCAGCTCCGATCCAAACGGCGGGCGCGTTTCCAGCAATGAGGGCGCGTCTCCAGTCCACCGCGCCCCAATCTCGGCCGCATCTGTAGGAAATGTCGTCCGACCCAGCGCCGTCACCTCCGTTACGGCCGACACAATCGCATAGGATCCGACCGTCAAGGTCAACGCCATCAAAAGAATGCGAAATGTGCTCGATGAATTCATTTTCGATGCATTGTTCATACAAAGCCAATGTTACGGCGCGCGCGTCATTCCGCCGAGCGGTCGGCGCCACTGGTCCGTCCTACCGATTGTGCAAGTCCAACTCCGACCATCACCGCCACGATCGCCTGAATCGTGGGGTTTGAGAGGCTTGAATCAAGAAAGCTCTCGCAGAGCGCGACGACGACGACGGCCGCCGCGGCGGCGGCGAAAAAGGAATCGCGTCCTCGCCGAACGGCGCCGCGAAAGCTAACGAGGAAGAACTGGGCGGCGAAGGCTGCCAGGATGGCGCTCGCCAATCTTCCTGCCTCGACAGCCATCAAGACTGCGGTGGAAGGAGGATCTGCCAGAGCAGCGCCGAACTCCCGATAGGCTATCGAAGTCAGCCTAAAGGTTCCGAGACCATTCCCCCACGTCGGTGCATCAGAGAGCAGGTGCTTTGCCGGCGTAATTGCTTCCGGGGGAAGGCTGACGAATCCAAGGAGGCCCAAGCCGCCGGATAGAGAGTGCGGCACAACCATCGCGCTGGCGATTGCTGCAAGGCCCGAGAACAACAGCGCCGAAGGCCAAAACCGAAATCCCAAGCGTCGCACAGCGGCTATGAAAACAAGGACCATCAATCCGCAGCCAGTAACCGCCACCAATGTGTGTTGTTCGAGGGCCATAAGTGCGGCGAGCGCTACGGTAATTCCCAACAAGCCCCAGAAAACGCCGACCCACAGTTGGGGCGAGGCCAGATTGCGGATGTCCTGCTGGTGCAGGTGGCGTTCGACGGCCCGGGCGACGAGTGCGCCATTTATCAACATTGCAAGAGCGGCTGCTGCCGGAAACAGATTCGTCGCCGCGCCTGTCTGGGGAATGAATCCAGCGAATGAATCGAGCTGGCTGAGTAGGAACTCGACTGATATGAGGGTCGTCACTGCGCTCAATACGTACAGGATCGTTTCGGCCGTGCGGCGATCCCTGGTGATGACGACAGTCGACACCAGGAGCGACACATTGACCAGATAGAGGAACAGGCTTTGCAACGTTGCGCCCGGATCAACGCTGATGCGGCCCGGCAACGATGGTTGATTCAACGCGATCGAAGTCGCCGACCAGATCGGGTTCGCAAGCGATGACATTGGAAAGATTTGCAACGTCATCCAGACGACCGGAAGCAAGAATATGAGGAGAAATTGCTTCAGCAATTGCGCGGCAGACGCGATTTGCGTCTCCGGACCTCTTGTTATCACGGCCACCATCACCGCAGTAGCAAGTGAAATCACATGCTGTGCGGAGGAGCCGTCTGTGATGGCCAATATCGGAGTCGCGGCCAGCAATGCGATCAAAAGCCGGGACGCCACGAACAATCGGAGAACCGTGAGACGAGGAAGCGGGAATAGAGTGCAGCATTACACGAGTGGGACATTGATATGCGCCGCATGGCCAAGAAGGCGACGCCACCCTCGTCTCGGTGATTGCCACTATGACCCATCATCATTACGCGCCCTCCCAACTGGCCCCAGCATGCGGTTGATTTGCGGCATTCGCGCGGCATGACAGTTCCGGGCCAAATTATCGAACGTAGCAGTACTGCGACAAGTAACGGAGAGCCGTCGCCAGTCCAGCCATCGGCACCGCTCCGTGGATCGCACTCGGCGCGGTCCCAATTTCAACCGCAAGCTCGTTTGCGTTTTGCCAGTCGCTGGCAGCAAGCTTCGAGGCGTCGGCGGGTAGTAGGAGCGCCACGCCGCTCTGGATCACAGATGCCTGGAACTCTGCGCGCTTCTCTCCTGCTATGAGGGCTACGTTCGGTTGCGCCGAGCGGGACAGTGGCTCGAGTACAATGAGTACAATTTCGATACCACCTTTTCCACATTGCAGGCTCAGGCCAGCAAGGCCCGTATCCGACTTGGCACTATCGACGACATGCATCACTGAAATGGCATCGGCGCCACCGTCCGGATTTTTGCTCTTCACCAGTCGCCATCCGCTCTCAAGCTGTGTCGATTGGCTGCCGGACTGGATCTGCTTGAACGCCTCTTCGTCGCAACGTCGACGCTGCTCGGCGGTGATCCCAGACCCGCAGTTCACAATGCCCGGACTCACCGGCTCGGCTCGGCCGGGAGTTGTCGTCATCAAGAGACCAACACAGAGCAGAATTGAGCGCACCATCAGAAGTCCCGAATGCGCTAGCGCCAAATCATTCATGTTGTACCCAACGGCCCTGTCAAATATCGGGCAAGCGCTGCCCGCAGCTCCGGATCAAGCATCGGATGTTAATCGACGTAACCGTACCTCTTGTAGTATCGATTGCGATAGTAGGTCGCGCCGTACGTATCGTAGCGGCTCATCACTGACACGTTCACCTTGTTGAGAACCGCACCGAGCATACGCTCGCGTACAACCGGCGTTTCGCTTAGCACGCGCTCGACGATATCCACTTTGGACTTCGCCCATTCGATGACAAGGATATAGGAATCAGCCAGCCCCCTGGTCGCCCGGACGTCGACGACGGGCGCCAACGGGCTAAGATCAAGAACGATACGATCAAAGTGCTGCCGTAGTTCCTGGAACAGGTCTTCCATCTGTTTCGAGGCCAGCAGGTCGCTCGAATTCGAGAAGCGCGATGTGATGGCACAAGGCAGAAATTGTAGATTCGTCTGCGGGTCTATCCAGACGACATCCCTCCAGTCGGCTTGGCCCAGGACGACATGGATCAAGCCGCCCTGCGCAGCCGGAGTAAGCCTCGCCGTGAGGCTTGGGTTGCGAATGTCGCCGTCCATCAGCAGTGTACGGCAGCCGCTTTGCGCCAAGGTTTGGGCCAGCGCTTCGCTGATGGTTGACTTTCCCTCGTTCGGAAGAGCGGAGGTAATCCCCAGGACCTTGCTGGAGCCTGCACCGAAATTCGCAAAATCGCTGGCTAGCTTAATCGACCGAAATCCCTCTGCGAAGCGTGAAAACGGGGCATTGATCACGTGCCGCCCGACGCTCTCTTCGGTCGAAAGCAGACGGTCGCGGTGGGACTGCTGGTGGCTGAACCCGGGCGCGGATCCGTGGAGTGGCAACGTCGTGCCGGATCTTCCGTAGTTCGTGGGTGCCTGCTGCAGATTGGGCTTGTCGCGTTTGCCGAATCGCCAGGCCGCTTTGCCGGATTGAGCGGAATTCGCTTTGACGGCGCCCCGCTCTATCACCGGAATCGAAGCGAGACAGCGGGTATCCACGAATTGCTCGACCTGCGAAACGGTACGGAAGACGCGATCCATCATGTCAAGCAGGATTGCAACGAGAGCTGCGAGAATCGACCCAGCCACGATCGCCGCAAGTAGGATGAGTGTCGTTCTTGGCGACGTCTTGTTGGGCAGAGTCGACGCGGCCTGGCTGATCACCCTCGCTTCGGTAATGGGAAACGACTGCTGCTGAACCGAGACCATGTAGAGTTGCAGGAAGTTGTCAGACAATGCGCGAGCGCTCTGAGCGTTGCTTTCCAGATCTCTGAGGACGATTTGGGCCTGACCTGTATTATTCGAGATCGCTATCGTATCGTTCAAGCTCTTCTGGCTGGACTCTTCGCGCGCCTTGGCAATTTCAAGGTCACTCTTGTAGACCTCGGCGGTGCGCCGCAATTCGTCAATGATCGAGCGTCGGAGTTCCCGCATCTGGTTGCGCAAATTGACGACCGCCAGATGTGTTGGTCCATATCGGTTCGACCAATCGGCCTGCTTGGCCGCGTACTCGAGATAGGTCTGGCGCAATTTGGTGATGACCGGGTTGGCCATCGTCTCGCTCACAGTCGCGAGGTCATTCAGAATGACCTTAGAATCGTCGCTGTCCGCATTCAATATCGCGGTGATGCGTTCGAGCTTAGCTTGTGCCTCCGCACGCTGGCTACGCGCAGCCGTCAGCGAAGTATTGATTTCAGCGAGTTGCTGCTCGGTGAGCAGTCGCCCGCCGGCGTCGATGATGTTGTTCTTGGCCTTGAAATCCGCAACAGTGCGTTCGGCAGAAGATGCCTGCGACCGCAATTCCTTCAATCGGTCCTGCAGCCAGACCGCCGCCCGTCTCGATGACTGATATTTCGATTCTAACGAGTCCAAGATATAGCCGTCGGCAACTGCGTTGGCGATCCGCGCTGCCAGCTCCTGCGATAATGCCTGAAAGGAGATCTCGATAACATAAGTCACGCCGACGCGCTTGATGCTGAGGCCGCTCGCAAAGCGAGAGAGTGCTGCGCGCAGTATTTGCTCTTCCGTGGGCGGGGTCGATTCGGAGAATATTCCGGTAATCGCGCCACTGATGCTGCTGAGCAATCCGCCACCATCGCTCATGAAGTCTGCCGACCCCACAAGTTTTAAGTCCTTGATGACTTTGGTGGCGATCGCTTCGGACTTGAGAAGTTCGACCTGACTGTCGACCATCGCCGAGTCGATCGGGTTATCTCCGCCGCTCGCGGGCGCTTGTGTCTGCAGGCCCTGCATCTTACGGCTGTCGATCATCAGGATCGCCGTTCCGGTATATCGCTTCGGTGCCGTGAACACGTAGATGCCGGCAAGACCGATGCACAGGAGCAGCGTGAAAATCATCACAGGATACTGCCGGCTCACCAGCGCAAGCACGGAGGAGATGGTCTGCTCCAGCGATGGAGCCTCCGGCGCGGTGGTTTCGATCTCTCGAGATGTGATCTTCTGAAGCATCCCGCCCGCCTACCTAAATCTCTGTGAATGCGGCAACAGGCTGCCTTGCCGCCGCGCTGATTCTTGAATGGTAAAGTGCCGCTTAGAAGTCATGCCTTGGCAGAACTCGACACGCCGGATGTGGTGATCGAGATCGCGGCGCTCGAGGGTCGACCAATGCCATCGAGGCTCCGGCGAAACACCTACTTGGATCGTCCGACACGCTGTTTGGTCAGACAGGTTTCGGCAACGCTGCCGGGCCAACGTCGGTGCCGATCGCCGCAAAATCGTCACAATGCCTCTCCGCCAACTCTGCCAAAAAAAGGGACCTTCAAAACTAACGATTTACGCCGCCTGAGAAGATCAAGGGTTGCCCATGATCTGGGCAGACAGCTCGACCCGCCTGGCGCCGCGGTGGATTACGCGCGACCAGCATCGAATTCTGCAATGCAATATCGGCCTCAGTGTGACGGACAAGCATGAGGATCGAGCAACTCCCAGAGGCAAGGGATCCGGTCCGGAGTTACGTCCGAGCACGAGATGCCGGAGTGCGAACGAGCCGGGGGGCTTCGGAGCATCCGCTGTAGTGGCGAGGGTCGGCTTTGGAGTTCCACCGGTGAATCTCTGATCGGCCGGGCACTTAAAAATTAAGCCAACGAGACCTCAATCAAAATCCTTGGTCGAGGATTCCCGATGCCAATCGACAAGCGAGCTTGCCAGGTCGTAGTCGAATTTGAACCCGCTTGCGATCAGATGCTTCGGCAGAATGTTCGTAGAAAACCACAACTTCTTGATCCGGTCACGATTGATGCCGGTCTTGATGCCGACGGCCTGCAGCACCTCGAATGGAAGCACGGCGAGATCCATCAGCCATACCGGAATCGTTATCGTCGGCTTGGGGTATTCGGCAGCTTGAGAGAAGGCGGAGCAAATCTGGCTGATGGTGTAACGGTGCTCATAGCAGAAATTGTAGATCGACAGACTGTCGTTGCGAGACGCCATGAAGAGCATCGACGAGACGAGGTCCTTCACGTAGCCGCACGACTTGATAGTGTCGGTTCGGCCGGGATAGATGAAGGCCCGCCTTTCGAGAAGCCTCGACAATCGCGTGAAATTGCCTCGCTCGTAGCGGCCATAGATGACGGCGGGACGTACGATGGTCAGCCGCCTGTCCGGGTGTTCGGACTGCCATAGACGATGGATCGCTTCGGCCGAGAGTTTGGAGCGTCCATAGGCACTGACAGGGACTGGCGTCGCATCTTCGGTAAGTGGGGTTTCCGTCGGACCGTAGACCGATATCGAACTGGTAAAAATGATGTTCCGGCTGCCAGTGTCTTTCGCAAATCGGCAGACGTGCACCGCCCCCAGCACGTTTGTATAATAATAGTCTCCGTCCGGATGACCCGGGGTGACATGGATCGCAGCCAGGTTGAAGATGTCGGCAGGCACCCCGCCACCCAGCTTCGGGTCGATTGGCTCACGGACATCATGATGGACATATTCGACGCCTTCGACGTGCGCCCTAGGCTTCCCGATATCCACCGAAACGATCCGGTTGTAGCGCCCGGAAGCGAGCATCCGCGTCATCAGATGTGTACCGATGAAGCCTGCGCCTCCAAATACAATAGCCTGGGTGAGATTGGACATGTGCGCGAGGGTCAATGTGAGTGAAGGTGCCGAGTTAACTGCGATGAACTTCGGTCAAGGCTCCCCGGTAATCGAGCGCGCGCATCAGAGAGCTGCACGGCCCGCCGGTGCAAAAATTGTGCCCGCCAAAACCGAGATCGCTTGACGTGTGGTGCCCCCGCCGGCGAGCGTTGTTGCTTCTGCAGATCAAGCATGCGTGGCTCATGCGGCGAGAACAACATCGTTAGCGGGTGTGACATGCTCAGCGTCATCGGTTCCATTTAGGTGATCCTGAATGCGGTGGCACTGGTTCGATCGGCAACGCGAGTAGATGGGAGGATGTGTTCGCCACGGGTATGATCGTAGATGTCTTGTGAAGGTATCATTTCGCGTTCAACCGGGTTGCTCGTTTGGTTCAGCAGCTCAATAGAGCTCGCGATACTCAAATTGAAAATTCGTTGATCCGGCCGCGATCCCCAACAGCCTTTGCAGCTTCTGGTATCCTGCGAGTGGCACGTCCATGCAATCGGAACTTCCCGCGTAGCAAACCCGAACCCGGATCGATTGACCGCAAATGTTTTGAACCAGCACAATCTGCTCGATGATCTTGGGGTTGTTGGCTTGGGGGTGCGTCAACGGATTGACTGATATGCAAAGCTTTCCGTCTACTGTCGTGTGATTTGGAGCGAACGTACCTTCCATCGGCCGAACCGAACTCGAAGGCCGAGTGGAAATGCCGGAGCCGCCATACATCGGAGGAGACGTGCGACCGAAGCCTGAAATTTGAGCATCGGCTGTCGTTGCGACGAGCGATGAAGCGATCACCACAGAGATCGCCAAATAACCGTCTAAGTGCCTAGATAGGTTATCATGCATCTTCACTGCTCTGCACATCCATGATGGTTGGAAGCCGCGGTTATCGGCGGCAGGATAGAATTGCAGTTGCGGCAACAGAATGACGGGTAAAATAGTTCCGTGGAATTGCGGGCGAGGAACTTGCCTCTTCCTTGCGCTTGAAAACACGTGCTAAAGGCTGCACCTTCCTGGATTGGTGTCTGACGTCCGTTGAGTGTGATGTTCTCTCGGCCGTCATGCGACGTACTTACAACGCGAGTATTCTAGGCGGCGAATGTTGAAGAGACCAGGACACGCTGTGTTGTCGGAAGTCGAGCTGGCGATCCTGCCGCGCCTCTCGGTCGTCATTCCGAACCACAATTACGCAGCTTACGTGGGATCCGCGATCCGCAGCGCGCTGGATATACGATGGCCAAACGTCGAGGTGATCGTCGTCGATGACGGGTCGACGGACCATTCACTCCACGAGATCAACGAATTTGCAGACGAAGTCACAATCATCAGCCAGGCGAACGCCGGGCAAATGATGTCCTGCGTGAATGGCTTTCGCAGGTCGTCCGGCGATATCGTCATATTTCTCGATTCGGACGATGCCTTGCACCCTGATGTGATGACGGAGATCGTATCCGTTTGGTCCAAAGCCGCGAGCAAATATCAGTTTCAGATGCGCGTGATCGATGCCGAGGGGCAGCCGACCGGAAACCTCCTGCCGCAGTACTTCTCCTGTCCAACCTCGGAGGACGTCCGCAAGTGGATGGCAACCACCGGCGCTTATCCGACCCCGCCCGGGTCTGGAAATGCCTACCCGAAATGGTTTGTCGAGCGTATTTTCGATTTTGAGTCCGACTTCGTTGATCGGGCTCCCGACAGTTATCTGTTGGCGGCCGCTCCCGCCTGTGGCGAGATCGTGACGATCACCAAACCATTAGCATATTATCGGGTGCACGGCCTCAATCACGGGGCGTTCCTTCAACTAGACGATACCCGCTTTGCCAGAGAGATCGACCTCACGCAGAGGCGGTACGGATTCTTTTCCGAGATCGCACGCACGGAGAAGCTGCCGGTTGCGCCCGATGCGCTTAAGAGTAATTTGATATTTCTTTGCTTGCGGATAGCGTCGTTCAAGCTGCGGCCGGACCTTCATCCAATCGCGGCGGATAGTTCATTGAGCATCGCTGTCGATGCCCTTGGAGCGGCTGCGTCGCCACAAGGCTTCTCAAGGTCGCAGCGTATATCGCTGCTGGCGTGGATCTTCTGCATCCTCATCAGTCCGCGGTACTTTCGTCGTGCCCTGGTGAGTTTGCGGTACGTGCCCGCCCAGCGGCCGAAATGGTTGCGTGCGTTGCTCGGTCGATTCCGCATCATTCGATGATGGGGCTGGCTGGGACACTTCGGTCAGAGAGCCTGAGGACGGATCGACCTCAGGGCAGCGCCTGGCGATTGCGACCATACGCACAGCATTGCCATCAAGATCAGGAATGGAGCCATGGCGAGGTTGCCGCCGCCGAGCTGATAGCAGGCCAGCATTGTCAATGCGAGCATCGAGTTGTCTTTTCTGAATATGGAGAGGACGAGATAGAACAGGAAAATCAGTAGCCCGACAATTCCGTAGTCCGCAACGAGCTTGAGAACGGGATTTCCGCTGCCGCCGAAGTAGGCGGGCGACCGTTCCAATCCGCCGGGCCCGGAGCCGATAAGCACTCTGTCGGTCTGAAAGAGATAGTCCCAGGTCTGCAGTTGTGCGACGTAGCGGGCATAGCCGCTCGACTTGGTTGAACTGAATTCATCAAGCCTACTAACGATGGGATCAAAAGGCTCCGGTGCAATGAGGTACGTTGTACCGATCATCAAGGCAACGGCCGCCCCGATGGCGATAACCCGTAGTGATTTGAGCGGAGCAATCAGGGGATAGACACTCAGGGACACGACGAGCACCAGGAGGCCTGATCCGGACCGGGTGAGCACGTACGAGATGGCGTATAACGGAAGATAGGCAAGTCGCCGCAAAATGAACACATCGACGACAACTCCTATAGCGAGCAATTGGGACAGCGCTCCCGGCTCCATCGGGAAAAACCCGTTCGCGCGCCGATTCAGCGAGCCATAAAATTCCACCGCATTTTGATTGTAGGCGGACTCGACGAGGACGGGATCGAGCGCCGGGATTGTATCCTTGAACGAGAAGATCCGTATTCCGCCGAATTGAAGAACGATCTGGACGATTGCCAGAACGGCGCACAGGCGAACATAGAACAGGAAGACGGGAAGGACCGCCTCGTTGGAGAATCTCGTCGAGGGTCCGAACAGGAAGATCGAATTCGTGACAAGAACCATCGCAAGCGATGCCGAGCTGATCTCCACACCGCGATCGGGAGATTCGGCTGCGGCGACCGCGCTGAAGAGAAACCAGACGACGACGAGTCCGAATGCGAGAGTCTGCGGCCCGCGAATGCTCACCAGACCAACCCACCATCCCCACGCGACGAGCGCGAAGAATCCGAACAGCGAAAAGAAGATCTGTCCGGTTCCAATGAGGAGTCCGAAGCGCTGCATGCAAATGCACAGAATGAAGGCGATGTGCGCGAAAATGACGCTATTGGTCTCGTCGCTTGACGCTGCTGCAGCGCGCTTGTTAGACGAGGTTCTGGCTGGGAATGTGTCGAGGCTCACCATGTTGGGACTCGTCGATTACTGTTTCGTGGCGCCTCGGTTGGTGGGTGCGTCTGGGCACAGGGTAACGATCGCGATCCACCTTGGTCTCTCTCGTGAGGCTGTTCACCCTCTATACTAGAGCCTGTAGCGACTTCCCACATGGAACACAACGCGAGCGCAAGAATTAACCCTTACGTTCATGGTGCCAGAGGTTTGTTTTGCCTCATGGTATTCGTCTATCACGTCGTTCATTCCGGATTACCCACGTTCGATCTGTTTGCCAGAGGGCTGTTGGGTGAAGCGCTGCAGTCCGGAAAATTCGGTGTCGAGTTCTTCTTCGGCATCAGTGGAATCGTGATTCTGCCAAGCCTTTATCGAGCATCCTCGGTCGTGACCTTTATTCTTGATCGCTATGCGAGGATTCTTCCTGTGCTCTGGACGACCGTGATCGCCATCGCGATTTCTGGCTGGCTTTCAGGAAAGGGTCCAAGTCTGCTGTTGGTTGGTGCAAATCTGTTGGCGCCGCCGCCATTTATTGACATCATCCAGATCAATCCCGCGGCGTGGTCGCTCGGATACGAATTCCTGTTCTATGGAGTATGTGCCGTCGTTTTCCTAGTCAGCGGCGTCAGTCGGCCGCTGGCGCTGACGTTAGCCGTCAGTTCGCTGGTCTTGCTCGTGTACTATCCCCGCGCGCTCCTGATGATTGGTGGCGTGCTCATTGCGGAGAAGTACCTATCGTCGACGTCGTTGCAATCGCTGGCGAAGTACCCGGCGATCTTCTTCGTGCTGTTCCTGACTGTCTGGAGAGGCCTCGAGCTTGCCAGTGCAACAGACTACGTTGGCTTTGTCACGCCGGCATATTTGCCATTCCATGACTGGATCTCTGCTTTTCCATTTGTTGTTCTTGGTGGCGTCTTCGGGACTATTTTCCTGCTTGGCATGTCCCGAGGGAACGGCCTGTTCGGAAGAATGCTGCGTTGGCAAATGATGCAGTGGCTTGGAACGATCAGCTTCAGTTTCTATCTCTGGCCGCCGATCGTCATGGCCGGGGTCAAGCTGATCATGTATCGAACGGGCATGGTCGATGCATTGGGGAGCGGATCGCAACTGTTTTTTCTCCTGGCCTCGCTTCCGCCGTCGCTTGTCGTTGCAACGATCAGCCATCGCCTGCTTGAAGTGAAGATGACGGGACAGATTCGAAGCCGGCTTGACCGCGCCGCGAACCGGCAGTCCGGCCGATCAATCAAGCACTCGACGGCACTCAAGGAGGGAACCTGATCGGGGAACAGTCAAATGTTCTTGATTGTTCGACAAGTCACCGCCCCAAAACGATCGCAAGTTGCACGTCTACTTGCGAAAAAGCCGCAGGGCCGTGCGCTTGCGTGTGCCGGCTCGCGACGTGGCAGCGTCACCATTGCCAAAGTCTTTGCGCATTGAGCCGGCACAGCGTTTCTCAGCCGGCTAACAGCCGTACCGAAAGGATCTCGTTGATGTTCGCAGCCGTGCGCAGGCAAGTCCTTTGTGTCGCCTCGATAGTCGTTGCATTCGGATCCGCAACGCCGGCCTGGTGCGCTGGCTGGGAGCTGGTGTTTTCGGATGAGTTCAACGGCGACAAGCTTGATCGAACCAAATGGGCGACCCGATACATCTACAACAACGAAACGATGGATCATTTCAACGATGAAAAGCAGCGCTACCGCGACAACCACGTGGTGTCCGAAGGTACGCTGAATCTGACTGCAAAAAAGAATGAGGGGGCGGACACGTTCGATTCCGGGATGATCCGGAGCCATCAGACATTCTACTACGGCTACTATGAAGCGCGGGTCTTTCTTCCGAATGCGCGGGGATCGTGGCCGGCATTCTGGCTCGAAGCCGATTACGATATCGATGGAAAGTTCTGGCATCCGCCGGAGATCGACATTTTCGAGTACGTCATCAATGGTGTGGAAGACAAGCCGAACATGCTGCACTCGAATGCCATGACTAAAGATAAGTGGACGCCGCAGTCCTACACGTATGTGGACAGCTCCTTCGTGCTCAGGTTTCAGGACATGGTCAGCAAGGAGGATCTGAACAAGGACTGGCATATTGCCGGCTTCGTTTGGGCTCCTGACCGCATTTCGTTCTTCTGGGATGGCCGTCTCGTCTACACGCGCATGTACCAGTGGCTCAGGAAGGATGGCCAACTGGGACCACCGGCGCACATCGATCTCAATTTTGCTGTCGGCGGAGCAGCCTGGGCCGGCCGGCACGGGATCGATGATGCGGCTTTCCCGCAGGCGTTCAAGATCGACTACGTTCGCGTCTGCCAGTTCACGCCCTCCGAACGGGGAAGCCGAAAATGCGGTCCGAGCGACGTGACACCGGATCCGAATGATTTTGGATATAGGGTAGCGCTCAACGACATGCCCAAGCCGACATTCCTCAACGTTACGAACGTAGTAGCGGATAAGAAGCCGAACGCGGGGGTATTGTCGCTGGGCACGACCGATCCGCTCAAGATCGAAATTCCGATCAAGATTCCGGACGACTATCCGACAAATCGAACGCTTCACGCGTACGTCTTCGACGAAATAACCGGCGCTATGGTCGCATCGGCAAAGAAGCCGCTGCAACAGGACTCTCGCAAGGAAGGGGAAAATGGCGTCAGCGTGATCGAGTTTGCGCTGCCGGCCGTGCCGCGTGAAGGGAACTATCTGCTGGGCAGCAAACTGACGGCCGAAGTCGCGGGCGAGGTCGGCCCCAAAGAAGTCCCAGTTGCTTGCGACACCACGGTGATCCAACCAAAAAAAGCCAGATCTTGCCGTCTACTGTCGCTGCATGTGCACCGCTGATCGGAGGGGTGCACATGCAGCGTGAGCACAGCTCCGTGTGATCTGAATCAAGCCGAGTACCGCTGATTGCGCTCGGCACGCTATCCGAAGGTCGGTCTGAATTTTGCTTGGCTGTGGCAGGTGAGCCGTCATGCGGGCTTGCCTGTCACGGTCAGTGTCTCTTGCATTGGTAGTTGTCCATGAACTCAAAAGTTCGCGCCGTCAGGCAAATCCTCCGTGGTACATTGCGCGGCAGCCCGAGCCGGCTTTGTGATCATCGCACGTGGCGAAGTGAACATCCGCATACGTGGGTCACTGCCGTCGAGGAACAGGTCCTGACCCGGAAGGCACCGGTTCGATTCGGCAGCCGCGACGCAGGTTTCGGTGAAAGCGTTGACAACAGAATGCCCGAGCTGGGCGTTCTCCGCCTGGACAAGGCCCGCATCCTCGGTCCCGACGGCTGGCTCGTGACGGAGGATGGATCGCTGCTCTACGAGAGCACTTGGTACGGATCGTCGTTCTCGCGCCATCCGCGATCAGTTGCCTATGGGACGCCGCTGCCGCTAAGCGGCACCTGTCTCTCGCTAGCGAGTGATTTCGCCGGAGGGAACTATGGGCACTTCCTGCTCGATTGCCTGGGACGCTTGGCGCTATTCCAGAAAAGTGGCCTGTCGCTCGAGGATGTCGACTATGTCTATTTGCCCAAGCCTGCGTCCGAAACGGCAGCCAAACTCGTTCGCCGGCTTGGAATTCCAGTGCACAAGTGCGTGTGGGCAGGCCAGGAGGACATCCAGGCCGATCTCGTGATCGGCACTTCGTTTCCAGGCTTGCGACGGAATTATGCACCATGGCTTACGGAGTTCTTCCGCTTGCCGGTCGCCAAGTCGCCGCTTCGTCACGACAGGCGCGTATACGTTCCGCGCAAAGGACAAAGGAAGGTTGCCAACGAACAAGAGCTGATGCCTGCACTGAGAAAGTTCGGCTTCCAGATCTACGATTTTGATGACGTTGAGGATGAAGCGGCGTTTTTCTCGGAATGCGCGATTGTCGTTGGCCCACACGGTGCGGGGCTGACCAATCTCGTATTCTGCTCGCCTGGAACGAAAGTCCTGGAGCTGATCCCCTCAGACCACGTGCATCCCTATTACTACACGATCGCTACGTCGGCCGGCGCGCACTATTCTTACATCGTGGGAGACAGCAAGGGAACACGCCCGCGGGGAGCGTTTGGGCCCAGTCCATTCGATTTCGAGGTTGCGCCTGACATCTTCGAGCGCGCACTGGAAACCATCTGTCAATGAACGAGCATTGAAAATGGTCGCTATTGGTGCGCGTACGGCGCTCCCTTTGTCGAAAAATTCAATCGCCATCGGAGCCGCCTGGATCGGCGTGAGCCGGCTGGTGGTTGCCAGTCTCGGCTTGCTGAACACGCTCATATTGGCGAGAATGCTCACGCCGGAAGATTTCGGCCTGGTTGCCGTCGCGACGGCCATCATTGCTGTTCTGACGTCGATGACGGAACTGTCCCTGGCATCGGCGCTCATTCACCACAAGGATCCTAGTGAGGATCAATTCCACGCCGCGTGGACGTTGAGCCTGGCTCGCGGCTGCTTGCTGGCACTCTTGCTCTCGCTGCTCGCTTATCCGGTGGCATTGTCGTACGGCGATGGCCGCTTGATTCCGATCCTGTTGGTCCTGAGCTGCTCGATTGTGATATCTGGGCTTCGAAATCCGATGCTTGCGATGATGCAGCGTCAACTCGTCTTCTGGCAGGAATTTGTGACGAGCAGCAGCCGGGCGCTCGCAACCATCCTCGTCTCATCCGGGATCGCCATTTGCTTCAGGAGCTACTGGGCGCTTATCGCAGGAGCCGTCATCGCCAACTTCATCGATGTCGTCGCCTCTTATCTCATCCATCCGTTCCGGCCGAAATTCCGGATAACGGGGAGCCGCTCCCTATTCTCGTTCTCTGTTTGGCTATCACTCGGACAGGCCGTCAGCACGCTCAACTGGCGTTTCGACCAAATCATCATCGGATATTTTCTCGGGAAATCCGCCCTGGGTGCGTATGTGCTGGGCAGCGACCTGGCCGCCACGCCGACAAGAGAAGCAACAAATCCACTCGCCGGGACACTGTTTCCCGCGTTTGTGAGGCTGAGGGACGACAAGGCCGCCCTTCAACGCGCTTATCTGTCGGCGCAATCAATGCTGTGTGCGATTGCCTTTCCGGCTGGGTTCGGCTTCGCGTTGATCGCCGATCAATTCGTTCCGCTCGCACTGGGTGAAGCCTGGGCAGGCGCGACAATCGTGATCCAGCTCCTCGGTGGTGCAATTGCGTTGCATACGCTCAGTGCGACCGTCCAACCCCTTGGTCTGGCCCTTGGGCAGACGCGCAGGTTATTTCATCGCGACGTTGCGATCCTGATCGTGAGGCTGCCTGTCATCGTGGCGGGCTTGTGGGTCGGGGGGGTACTTGGCCTGCTGGTCGCTCGCGTGGCGGTTACGCTCGGCGGTGTCGTCTACAACATGGTCCTGGTCCGCGAATTGATTGACACTTCTGTCTCCCGACAATTTCTCGTGAATCTGAGGACCGCTTTGTCCACCTGCACGATGATCATTGTCGGTCTTCTGACCAATTGGAGTTTCATCACATCGTTTGGCCATGAGTCTCACGTCTATGCTCGGTTGATCGCCATTGTTCTCGTGAGCGCTCTCGCTTATGTCGGGTCCCTCTTTGGAGTCTGGCGAGCGACAGGCGCGCCGGCCGGGCCAGAGCGTGAGATCCTGCGAATCCTCGGCGCAATTGCCAACAGGTTTCGGGAAACTGGGAAAATCGTCGATGATAACCGAGGAGTCGGGTGAGTAATATGGATGAAAGGTCGAAGCGCCGCGTCGCGCTGGTTACGGGCGTCACCGGTCAGGATGGTGCCTATCTCGCCGAGTATCTGGTCGGGCTAGGCTACACCGTTCACGGCATCAAGCGGCGATCGTCCTCGTTCAACACCGCCCGTGTCGATCATCTTTATCAGGATCCGCATGCCGACAATGTGCGGTTCCTGATGCATTACGGCGACATGACGGATTCGACAAACCTGATCCGTCTAATGCAGCAGATCCGACCAACCGAGATCTATAATCTGGCTGCACAGAGCCATGTGGCGGTTAGTTTCGAGAGCCCGGAGTACACCGCGAACGCCGACGCGATCGGAACGCTGCGGCTATTGGAGGCGATCCGCATTCTTGGCATGGAGAAGGAGACACGGTTCTATCAGGCGTCCACCTCCGAGCTCTACGGCCTCGTGCAGGAAGTGCCGCAGAAGGAAACGACCCCCTTCTACCCGCGCTCCCCTTACGCGGTGGCGAAGCTTTATGCGTATTGGATCACCGTGAACTACCGCGAGGCCTACGGCATGTTTGCCTCGAACGGCATTCTCTTCAACCACGAGAGTCCGATCCGCGGCGAAACCTTCGTCACCCGCAAAATCACGCGTGCCGTTGCCCGCATCGAGACGGGCCTCGAAGAGACGCTGTATCTCGGGAATCTCGAGGCCAAGCGCGACTGGGGCCACGCCAGGGATTATGTCGAAGGCATGCACATGATCCTGCAGGCCGACCGGCCCGATGATTTCGTACTGGCGACCGGGGAGACCCGCTCGGTGCGCGAGTTCGTGGAGCTCGCCTTTGCGGAAGTCGGCCGCAAAATCGAATGGCAAGGCAGGGGCGTCGAAGAAACCGGCCTCGACAAGGAGTCAGGCAGGATCGTCGTGCGGATCGACCCGACTTATTTTCGTCCCACCGAGGTCGATCTCCTGATCGGCGATCCCAGCAAGGTGCGCGAGAAGCTCGGCTGGAAATCCAGGACCCCGTTCGCGCAGCTGGTCAAGGAAATGATGGCTTGCGATTTGCTCGAGGCGAGGCGAGAGGTTGCCAATGGCAAGTACTCCATTTGAACTGGCCGGCAAGACCGTCTTCGTCGCCGGCCATCGCGGCATGGTTGGCTCCGCGTTGGTGCGGCGACTCGCTGAGGAAAATGTCGAACTGCTGACGGCCTCGCGGAGCGAGGTCGACCTGCGTGACCAGACCGCCGTCGATAAATGGTTCGCTGCTAGGCGTCCGCAGGTAGTGTTCCTTGCTGCCGCCAAGGTCGGCGGTATCGTCGCCAACAACACGCTGCGGGCGGAGTTCCTCTACGAAAATCTCGCGATCGCTACCAATGTCATTCACGCAGCGCATGTCAATCGATGCGAGAAGCTGATGTTCTTTGGCTCCTCCTGCATCTACCCCAAACTGGCAGTCCAGCCGCTGCGCGAAGAGTCGATGCTGACAGGCCCGCTGGAGCCGACCAATGAACCCTACGCGATTGCCAAGATCGCCGGCATCAAGATGGTCGAAGCCTATCGCAGCCAGTACGGTTCAAACTTTATCAGTGTGATGCCGACTAACCTTTATGGTCGCGGCGACAATTATCATCCCGAATACAGCCACGTCGTCGCGGCGTTGATCCGCCGCTTCCATGAGGCCAAAACGTCGGGGGCGAAGAACGTCATGGTGTGGGGCACCGGCACGCCGCGGCGCGAATTCCTCTTTGTCGACGATCTGGCGGACGCCTGCATCCACCTCATGAAGACCTATTCGAGCGGCGAGCTCGTCAACGTCGGTACCGGCACGGACATTGCGATCGCCGAATTCGCCCGGGTGGTCGCGGCGACCGTCGGCTATTCCGGCGAGATCAGCTTTGACAGCTCGCGCCCCGACGGCACTCCGCGCAAATTGCTCGACGTCAACCGGTTGGCGAAACTGGGTTGGCGGGCCAAGACCCCGCTCGAGGATGGGCTCAAGCTGGCCTATCAGGCATATCTCGGCGAGAACCGGCAGTCCGGAGAGTAGGAAGCGCACTTCCGCCATTGCGAGCCGACGGTCGCGCACCCGATGTCCGCGGCTGGCGCCATTCATCGGTGGGGCCACGGTGGCGATCACCCCGGAGCGAACCAGCATTTCGGCAGCACGACATCATCCCTATTGGCGACGTTTCTCCTGTCGAGGTCGTGAGGAAACCTTCTGGCAGGCGCTCGGCGAGAAACGCGATCCTTGCGCAAGAACGAGAATTCCATGATCGGCGGGACCTTGAAGTCCCTGTATTCGATGGGTTTGAAGTAATTATTCGGATGAATGTGTACGACGTCGAAGTGCTTGGTGATCTTCTTGAAAACAGCGCCGATCAGCTTGAGACCGATAGGATTGAAAATTCTGTCCAAGGAATGGAACTCGATGATCATGATCCTGAAGCGCTTCAGGTCGTCGCAGCTCGTTTCGATGATAACCTCGTATTCGCCGCCTTCAACGTCCATCTGGAGGATGAGATCGCCGGTCCGAGCGCCCTTTCTCGACATCCAGTTCTCTAAAGTCATGAACTTGGCGTTGTTTTCGTTTCCGAGGAATTTTTTTTCGAAATCGAGCAGGTCATTTTGGGTCGCGGGTGCATCCACCGAGAAGTCGGCGAGGAAGCACGGGATGCCGCGTTCGGCAAGGCCGAGCTCGAAGTCAGAGACGTTGTAGACGCCCGGCGAAAAGCAACCGACGCAGCCTTCGAGGTCATCCGGAACCAAATAGCCGCCATCAGCGGATCCGCCCAGTCGAACTAATTTCTTGTCCGTAACGACAGGGAAAAGGTCCCGGAAGAATTCCCTGAGCTCCTCCTCCTTTGAGGTGCCGGATATCATAACGTCGCTGTTGAGCAGGCGTGTCTTCACGTAGTCTTTTAATAAACCGATCATGCGATGACTCCGAGCTCGCTAACGCGCCTGGGTGCAAGACGTGCTGCAAGAATCGGCATTCCTGCAGGCTCGCTGCCTATGTTCGTTGCGATCAACACATTTGCCTGCCTTAAGACTCCAATAGATTCGATTCTTGTCATGAATATGTGCGGTGGTATCGCTATTCGGCAGTGTTGCCGAGACTTGCCTTTTGGCTGCTAAGCCGATCTATTCCGTGCTCTGGAACCGGTCGGCTTCCGCATCGGCGAGGGGACCGAGTGAGGCACGAGAGCGTAGAGGCGGAAGCGGCTGAGCGCGAAGATCGAATGACAGACGCGGGAAGCTCGCAGCGCAAACATCCGGCGTCCGCGCTGGTGGCGCGCAGATGCGTTGTTTGCACAACCGTTGCGGGTGCTTGGCGCAATGGCAGAAGTGGATTAGTCGAATGGGAAGTTTTGCCGATGCATCGAAAGCCATTCGATGCTGTGATGCGACCGATGGGACCGAACTCAGGACGATGGCCGAAATTCCCATGAAGGATTCTCGTACACTGATTGCAGAACTGCAGGATGAGATCGAAAAGGTCATCGGGCCCCATCTGGTGGGTGTCGAGAATTTCGCGCTGGTGGATTTCCCCAACCACTCCAATGTGGGCGACAGCGCCATATGGTTGGGTGAAGAGACCTATCTGCAGAAAAAGCTAGGTCGAGCACCCTCCTATGTCTGCACCTATGACACCTGGTCAAAGAAGGAATTTGAAAGAGCCGTTCCTGTTGGACCGATCCTTATCCATGGTGGGGGCAATTTTGGCGACCTGTGGCCCAGCCATCAGGAGTTTCGGCTCAGGCTTCTGTCGGAGTTTCCGGATCGCCCGATCATTCAGTTGCCACAAACTATACACTTCTCCTCGAAGGCAAGTCTCAAGCGCGCCGCGGAGATCATCAACTCGCACAAAAAATTCCGGATTCTGGTCCGTGACGTGCAAAGTTTGAATATCGCGACAGCGGAATTTACTGCGCCCGTGGATCTCTGTCCGGACATGGCGTTCTGCCTGGGGGCGCAGAGCTCGCCAGCGGCAGTAACCAAGAAATTGTTGCTGCTGCTCCGAACCGATCACGAGAAGGTAGAGCAAAAGCATTTTCCGCCGCTCCCAAACTTTGCTGTTGTCGAGGACTGGCTCAACGAACAACGAGGCTTGGGAAAGTGGTTGTTTGTCAAGGCGCTGCTCGAGACGGCGCTCCTCTTGCTCAAGGGCAGGACGTCGTCGGAGCTCGACGTGCGCATTCGGTGGTTTCACCTGCTGGCGTCGAATCGTGTAGCCCGTGGAATGAGGCAGGTTGGATCGTCGGCCTACGTGATCACGGACCGGCTTCACACGCACATCTTTTGCGTGTTGCTGAATCTGCCGCACTCGGTTCTTGACAATAATTATGGGAAAATCAGCACGTTCGTCGATGCGTGGAGCAAGCCCTTCGAAAAGTTGAGCCGGCCACTGAGCACGAGTGTGGACGGCGCCCTCGCAAAGTTTCTGGATATCTGCCAGGGCAGTTCGGCGCCGACGGATCAACGTTGAGGGTCGAGCATCATCCTCCGTACGGGCGGTTCGCCGGCTCGTGCGCGTGGACGGTGAACGTTGTTGTGCTCTTTGTGGTCTGGCCCGCATTGTTCGCGCAGGAGATTGTTAGGTTGGCGACCCCTGCCGCCGTGGGAACGCCATTGATCAGTCCGGTGGAAGGGTCAAAGGCGAGCCCCTGCGGCAGTCCTTTGACGGACAAAATCTTCGGCATCATGACGCCGACATCGCACTCCCCATAGATATCGTGGTGATAGCTGTCGCCTGCGGCGGCTGAAAGGGGGGGCGTCGTCACGCGCGGGCCGCGATTGATGGAGAATCGCAGGGGCTCCATCGTTGAGCCGTCAGGTTTGTAGCCGTAAACGACGACATGGGACCGCCCGGGATTTCCCGTAGCGGTGGTGAAGTCCGCCTTGATCGTGCGCGCCGCCGCATCGTACGAAATTCCTTCCGGGAATTGCGTAAACGTCGACTGCTCCGCCATGCCCGGTTCGGAGCTGTCGTAGGGTACGACCTGGACGAATTCGGTGACGCTTGCATCACCCCACAGGGCCTTGGCGCTCGGGAGCACGACCTTGCCGCTGCCGTCATAATCGACATTAAGGTCTTCGACCGAAACCAGCGGCTTCCAATGCGCGACGCCTGCCGTCCGCCAGCCGCGAATCCAATCGACATCGAGATAGGCCCCGGTCGTGGAGCTGGCCCACGCCGCGGCGTCGTACGCCTCGCCCGCGAACGTATTGTTGAATATGTGTGACGTCAGCAGCAGAAATGAGGGCATATTCTTGGTATTGGAGTCCACGCCAATAAACTGGGACCGAAGGGCACTATCGACGTAAAGCTGGGTGCTTCCGCCGTTTCGAAAGACGACGCTGAAGACGTGGAACGTATCGTCCATATAGTCGAACGGTCCGGCGCTGTTGTCGGTCGAGATTGCCCCCGAGGTGTGGACGATATTGCTGAAATGCATCCCTTGAGAGTTGCACTCCAGATCCCACTCGTTGCCGGTTGGGTTGAGCACGGGTGCAACGGAATAGGTCCAGAATGCTGGATGAAAGCCAGCCGGATTCGTAAGCCTGGAGCTGAACCGAGCACGTATCTCGACGATGACGGCATTGGTGCTCGGGTAGTATGCAAATGCCCCGGCCGTATGGATCATCGCGGAGAGGTGCGGGCGGACGCCTCCGTTGATGGACCGGTCGGTCGGTGTAAGGAATGCCTGCTCGCGCACTGTTGCCTTGCGCGCCCCGAGCCGCAGCACCGAACTGGAAACCGACATGTTGTCGAAGTCGACCGCGACGCCGCGGTTCCGGTCTTTGTAACCTGTCGTTAGCGGGTCGGCATCAAAGCCTGTCCCTAGCGACGTGGTATTGCCGCGGATGCCTGGATGATAGGCGCCAGTCGGGAAGAACTTGCCGCGCGGGTTTGCCGGACCAACGATATCGAGGGCGTCGAAATCGTCACCCCAGGACAGCGTATAGCCCGCATACAACCCGCTGCCATTCTGGCCGACGACGGCGCCACCGACGATCTGGCTGCTTCGCTTGGAGGGCGTGATGGATCGCAGGCGCTGTCGCACACCATCGTTGCTCAGGCCTAGATAAAGTGCTGAGCCAGCAACAGCCAACGATGCGACGAACAATGCTGCCATGGTGCCGTTGATTCGACGCTTTGATGGCATCCACGCCTCTCTTGCCTAACCGTCATCATTTTTGCGGCGTACACATTCACTCGCAAGTGTGGAAACCTTCGGTTTGCACCAACGCGTTCGAATGCGGACCATTTCAGTGTGTAGCCGCAGATTTCGTGCTGACGGGGATAACAATGTGAAACATCGTCGCGAACATGGCAGCCTGGGCGCTTGCCTCCTCCTTGTCAGCAGAGACAAGTTCGCGCTAATCCTTTTGAGATCATGTGCAATGCGGTTCCAAGTTGACAGCGCAGGACTGACTAATCAATGGGCAGCGATCTCAGAGTTGTGGCGATTAGTTTGGACGGTTCCGTGCGCCGCGAGCGCGCGAGTGCAAATCTGGATTCGCTTGGTATTCCCTGGACCTTCTTTGATGCCTTGCGTGTGCCAGCCACGGGGCTCCCGCAATATGATGAAGCGCTGGCCATCCGCTTTTGGGGCAGGGGCCTTTCACGAGCCGAGATCGGCTGCGCAGCGAGCCATATGAGCATCATGGCGCAACTGGGGGCATCGGACACCGACGATTCATGGACACTTGTGGTGGAAGACGACGTCGTTCTCGATGCCGGATTCAGCTTTCGATCGCTTCCGGATATCTGCAAGGCTGCCGAGATCGGTTATCTCCGGCTGTATGGGCGACACATGGCGCCGTGCAAGCACGTGGCCTGGCTGGATCAGCGGGAATTGGTGCGGTTTGAGCGCGCGCCAATGGGAACGCAGGCCTATCTGATCTCCAGCGGCGCAGCGCGTCGATTTATCCACAGCGTGACGACGATCCATCGGCCAGTCGACTGGGAGATGGATCGCTTCTGGGCAAATGGGCTGTACAACTATGGCTTGTTTCCATTTCCATGCCTTGAGCTGACGCTGCCATCCTCGATTGCAAAAGCGGCGGAGTCGCTCCGCGAGCCTACTGCGCTTGACAGGGCGGCATGGTTTGCGTGGAAATCGAAGGAATACGTTCTGCGCTTGTCGGAAAATATTCGCCTTCGCCAGTCCGACAGGCGGATTCGCGGCCGCCTTGCCGGCGTAACCAGTCTTTACGGGCCAATGCCGGGGACAATTCGCGGGGTTCGAAAGCCTGTGATTGATGCCTGAAGGGCGTGCGACGAGGATCTTGCGAGGTGGGTTGGCTTTGCGCCATCGCGCATTCAGGCGTGCTTGCGTCGGATAACGCTGCCGAACCTCAGGAGCGGCCGAACCTCAGGAGCGGCCTCAGGAGTTCTGCCCTGTTGAACCGGAGCATGATCAGCCGGTATGCAAACCAGGAAGGACTCAAGAATAACACAATGAACCAGACGATATGAGAGGCGGCGGTCCGCCATTGTGTCGTCTCGGTCAGAGCCAGCCATATGCCGCGACGCAGGAGCGAACTCGATGTGTCCATCTCCTGGGCGACATACCTCAGTCCCAATTTTCGGGACGCTAAGCGATAGTTGATAAAGACGATCTCGTTATCGATTGGCCTTGCCGATTGCACATGTACCGACTTCCTGTCGCAATGCGCCTTCAGGATATCGAACTCGGCGACGCGAAACCCGATTTGCCTAGGGAAATCGGGAAAGCGCTGGGCGCGGCCCTGCGCGTCGTTCCGGCTGATATTTCGACCGTGGAGCCGATATTGCCCCAAGATTGCCTGCACCGTGACGACGTCCCCGTAAAGCGGCGCGATCGTGTTGAGAGCGCCATCGTATCCGACGGGCGGATTGAGAGGGATGACCTGACGAAGAAACTCTCTGGAATACGCATTGCCCGACATGACCGGCCAGATGTACGTTCCTGACCGGATAAATTCTGCATGCACGTCCTGTAACGTATACGACGTCGGAAACGCACAAAATGACCGTCCAAGAGGCGTACCAGCGCCGTCGATGAGTTCCAGATTGAACTGAACTTTCGAGAGACCCTCGCGCCAGTGTGCGGCGACATTTTCCACTGCTGTCGGCATCAGGATATCGTCCGCATCAAGGAACAGCAGCACATCGCCTGTCGCTTCGCGATACCCAACTTCGAATGCTGCGATGTTGCCTTGATTTGCCTGAAATATGGCTCGAATCCTGTCACCATACCCGGCGATGATCTGACGGGAACCGTCGATCGAGCCATCGTCGACGACAACAATTTCATCCGCTGGACGCGTCTGATTCAACGCGCTGTCGATTGCGAATCCGACATACCGTTCGTAATTGTAGACTGTTATGACGATGCTAATCTTCAACGCGTCTCGCTCAGGAAATCTGCCAGTGTCATCGAAGGCTATCAATCCATGCGTTGATGAGCCAGAAGTAATTTCACAGTCCGCAAGCATGGTTGGTGAGACAATCGCATGAAAATCGCTCTGATCGATCCGTCACTGTTTACCTGGCCGTATGATCTTAAATTAGCCAAAGGATTGACCGATATTGGGCATGCAGCCAACATTGTCGGGCGCCAGCTTGGGCAGAAGCCGTCCGTCGACGAAGTGCGGTTTCTTGACCGACATTTTTATCCTGGGATGCAGTCGCGCTTTTTCAAGAAACTTCCGCGCAACGTGCAGCTGGGACTGAAGGGTCTCAGTCACGCTGAATCAATGGCTCGGCTGATCAGGCGCTTCAGGAGAGCGCCGCCCGATGTGATCCATTTCCAGTGGGCGCCCTTGGCGATTGTTGACAGCCAGTTCGTTCCCAAGTTCAGAAAGGTCGCGCCAACGGTTCTGACCGTTCATGACTCGAATCCGTTCAACAACAATCCGAGCTCGCGGATACAGCGGATTGGCGCGCTCAAGATTCTGCATTGCTTCGACCATCTCATCGTTCATACGGCCGTTGCACGCGATCGCCTTCTGGGCGTCGGTATCCCGGACGAGAAGATATCCGTTATCGCGCACGGATTGCTGACGGATCATATCGCCCGACCGGCGGACGAGCCTTCGGCCGGTGGCGGGCGCGTTCAAATACTCCTGTTCGGCAAGATAAAGCCCTACAAGGGCGTCGACGTTATGCTTCGCGCACTTGCATTGCTTCCCCGAGAGGTCAGGGCACGTTGCGTGGTGAAGGTCGTGGGCTGGCCGGAAATGGCGATGGAGCCGTTGTTTGCGATGGTGAAGGATCTGCAGCTCGACGACCATGTCGAATTCGACCTGCGGTTCGTTCCGGACGATGAAATGACCTCGCTGGTCGCGCACGCCGACATCCTGGCTTTTCCGTACCGAGACATTGACGCATCGGGGGTGCTGATGCTGGCGATCGCGGCGGGACGTCCGATTGTCGCGTCGAACATTGGAACCTTTGCCGAATGGCTGAGCGATCGGGCAGAGGGAACGCTCGTTCCTCCAGATGACCCCGCCGCATTGTCCCGGTCACTCGAGCGGCTAATTGATGATCCTGATTATCGAAACTCCAAGGGACAAGCAATGCTGGATCTGCGCGACTCCGTGCCGACGTGGACCTCAATTGCCCGCCTGACCGAGGTCGCTTATGCGAAGGCGGGCCGGCATGCAGACGCACCGGTCAGCGCCCAGGTTCTGCAGGATTCAGGAAACTGAAGGGGTCATCTGCCAGGTGGTCTGGCGGATCGACAGGATGCCCCAGAAAAAGCCAAGTGCCCACGCGAAGTGCATCACGACAGCGGCCGGCAGCGCAAGCAACCCGCAAATCGAGCGATGCTTTTGTGCAATTGTCACTGCAGTAAGCCCAAGTATCGCCAGATAAGCCATCGGCAATGTCAACAGTACAGGTGCGAATGGAGACAGAACGATGGCGCAGAACATCAACGCGACGTGAGTCGGTACCAGGAACTGGCGCAGTCGCAACGATCCGGGATGCCGTCTCACGGTTCTCGATCGACCGCGACCGTAGTTGAAGTACTGCTTCGCCAGGCTCAGAAAACCCGACCTCGGTCGATATGAAAGGCGGATGTCCGAATCCAGAAATATCCGGCCGCCGATTGCACGCAGCCGGCAGTCAAACTCTGCATCTTCATTGTGAGTGAAGGTTTCATCGTAACCACCGGCCCTGCGAAAGGCGTCGATGGTCATCGCTGCGTGATGTCCATGATCGACAAAGCCGCTTTTCTTTCCGCCGCGATGTGCCGATCCGCCCGAACCGACCTTTGTGTCCGATACCCAGGCGACGGCCTTTTGCAGGCAGCCGTCACCGCGCGAGTCCATAGGGACCACGACCGAGTCGGCTTGGCGCTCGTCCAAGGTCTTGAGGAGGCGCGAAATATAGTCCGTCGGATATTGGCAATGGGCGTCACACCGCACCAGGACCTGCGCTGCAGCACCGTAGACTTGTACGGCCAGATTAACCCCGGCGCTCTGCAGCCGCTGCGGATTGCGCAACAGATGGACGCCGGCAATCTCCTCGGCCAGCTGGCGCACAATGTCAGCCGTCTCATCGGTGCTGCCGCCATCTGCAACCACGATTGTGCGATCTTCATGAACGCTGTCGCTAGCGAGGTTACGGACAACGGTCTCGATGTGGGGAGCCTCATTCAATACCGGTACGACGATCAGGACTTTTCTGGACACGGTTTAGCTACCATCCTGCGGTTCTTTGCTCAATCCGTTGGCAGGCACAGCATTGTTCTCTGATGCTCGCCAACGGATGTGTCGACGGTCAAATATAACAATGGCCAACTCGTGACCTGCCGCTCTTTTGTTGCCTTGATCAGCCAGTATGCTCAGCTACCAAGCCATAAAATGGCGATATATTTTGGTGGATACTGTATGGCCGATCGCCTGAAGATCCGGCATCAAACCTGACCGGAGCGATATGTGAAAATTGTTGTCGCCGTCTTCGCGTTGTTGCTCGCGCTATGTCATCCTGCATCAGCTGATCCGATGACACTTGATTTTTCATGGGGCGGGACACGCGGCTGTATCACACTTTTCCCAAATCCCGAGATCCGACTGAGCAATGTTCCCGTGGGCGCCACGTCGATGTCGCTCACACTAGCGCAAGGCACCCGAGAGATGGGAGGCCAGGACGTTCCGGTTCCCCGTAACGGCGTTGTGCCGTCTGGGACGGTCCGGACATTTGGTCCTTGCAAGCCTGGAATGTACGAATGGACCGCTCTGGCGAAATCATCGACAGGGCAGGTTCTCTCGGAAGCGCATCAAACGCGGTTCTATCCCGCGGACGAAACCGCCACGAGGCAATAGTTTCATAGCAATGCGCGCACCAAGGATACCGCTCGCGGCTGCATCCGACACGAGGGGCCGCAGGGGCGCATTTGTCGATTTTGTCAGATGGTTGCTGACCTAAATTCGATGTGACGAAAGTGTCGAGGCCTTGCAACTGCGCGTTCCCGGTTCCTGCGTCCCACCTGCGGCTGCGTCGGAGCCACGCATCGCACCAACTCAGGCCACAATTGCTTTAGATAAGGATCAGCTGGAATTTGGAAGTCGGAGAGTTGACAACAAGAATTTGTGACGAGGAGTAAATGTTGGCGCGAACGAGGCGAATCCTTGTAACGGGCGGTGCCGGCTTTTTGGGTTCGCACCTCTGCGAACGGTTGGTAAGCGCCGGAAACGAAGTTTTGTGTGTCGATAATTTCTACACCGGCTCAAAGGATAATCTGACTGGATTGCTTTCCAACCAAAAAGTTGAAGTAATCCGGCATGACATCACATTTCCTCTCTATGTGGAAGTCGACGAGATATTCAACCTCGCGTGCCCGGCCAGTCCAATTCATTACCAGCACGATCCTGTTCAAACGACCAAAACGAGCGTGCATGGTTCCATCAACATGCTTGGGCTGGCCAAGAGGATACGCGCAAAAATTCTGCAGGCGTCGACTTCGGAAGTTTACGGTGATCCCGAGGTTCATCCGCAAGACGAAACCTATTGGGGCAGGGTCAATCCGATCGGGCCGCGCTCGTGCTACGATGAGGGAAAGCGGTGCGCGGAAACACTGTTTTTCGACTATCGGCGGCAACACAAGCTTTCGATAAAGGTTGCCCGCATCTTCAATACTTACGGTCCACGTATGCGTCCCTATGACGGGCGTGTCATTTCCAATTTCATTGTGCAGGCACTAACCAATCAACCAATCACAATTTACGGTGACGGGCAGCAGACACGCTCATTCTGCTACGTCGATGACCTGATCGACGGTCTGGTCCGGCTGATGAACACATGTGATGACGTCGTCGGTCCTATGAATCTCGGCAACCCCGCTGAGATCACAATGCTTGAATTGGCCGGGATGATCGTGGACCTCACTGGATCCAGATCGGCTATCGAATTCATGCCGCTTCCGATCGACGATCCCAAGCAACGCCGACCCAACATCAGTTTGGCCCAGAAATCGTTGGGATGGCTTCCATCCTTCTCGTTGCGCGACGGCTTACGCAAAACCATTGCATATTTCGAGAGCCTAATGATTGCGCGGGGAGCGGAAGCGGCGAGATGAAAAAGACTGTTCTTGTCACTGGTGGTGCTGGCTACGTCGGCTCGCATTGCTGCAAGGCGTTTGCGATGGCGGGCTGGAACGTCGTGACGCTCGACAATCTTTCCCGAGGCTGGCGCGATGCTGTGCGCTGGGGACCGTTGGTCGAGTGCGATATTCGCAATTCAGCCGGCGTACGCGCAGCGCTGGAAACCTACAAGCCTGACCTCGTCGCGCAGTTTGCGGCACTGGCTTATGTCGGCGAATCGGTGGCTGATCCCGCCATTTACTACGATAACAACACGAGAGGAACGCTTGCCCTCCTGGATGCCATGCGGGCGGTCGGCTGTTCGCGCGTGCTCTTTTCCAGCACGTGTGCCAGTTACGGAGTACCCACGCGCACCCCGATAGACGAAACGCATCCGCAGGCGCCGATTAGTCCCTATGGATGGTCCAAGATGATTATCGAGCGTATGCTCGAGGACTTCGGTCGCGCGTACGAGATGTCGTCGGTTTCGCTGCGCTATTTCAACGCGGCGGGCTGTGATCCTGATGGCGAGATCGGCGAGCGCCACGAACCGGAGACGCACGCCATTCCGCTGGCGATCGAAGCGGTGCGCCGACCCGATCGGCCTTTCACCATTCTGGGAACGGACTTTCCGACGCCGGACGGCACTGCAATAAGGGACTATATACACGTCACTGACCTGGCGCAGGCCCACCTTCTGGCAGGTGACATGCTGGTGGCTCGAGGCGGTACTCATGTCTTCAATCTCGGTACGGGGGTTGGCACGAGTGTGCTCGAACTAGTAGAGGCGGTGAAGCGTGTCTCCGGAAAGGACCCGGTCGTCCGCCGCGGCCCACGCCGCCCAGGGGACCCGCCCACGCTCGTCGCCTCCTTTGCCAAAGCCAAGCGGGAGCTCGGTTGGAGCCCGTGGCAATCCGAGATCGATTTCATTATCAAGACCGCACTGAGGTGGAGCGATAGCCACCCGCCGGCATGATTGCGCACGAAGATGATCGACACCTCATTCGCAAGAATTGGATTGGGAAGAGGCGTGACGCATGTCTCCGTGACGTCGGCGTCCGATGTTGCGGAAACGACGTTGAGCGAGGGCATGACGGTGTTCTGGCGTGCCAACCAACCGATCGGCCATGTGCTGATGCATGAAGGCCAGATAACGGACGCCAGGATCGATCATATCAACGACAGCTTTCTGTCAGCTGTCGACTCCAAAGTGCGAACCCCGACGAAAGTGAGGCTCTCGGCGAGCGTGGTGATCTGCACGCGCGATCGTCCGGACGAGCTGAGCAAATGCTTGTCGTCGTTGCCGCGGCAGACCCATCCTCCACGAGAAATCATTGTGGTGGACAATGCATCGCGCGATCGGAGGACGCGGGATGTCGCGTTGGCCGCGGCAGCAACTTATATTCGCGAGGATCGCCCCGGTCTGGATATTGCGCGCAATGCCGGCGCGCTCCAAGCGACCGGAGATATTGTCGCCTATACGGACGACGATGTGCTGCTTCACCCGCGCTGGCTGGAGCAACTGACATCTGCGTTTGACTCTCCCGAGATCGGTGCAGTGACTGGGCTTGTGCTTCCCGCCGAGCTCGCGACCGAGGCGCAACGGCATTTCGAGACGTATTGGGGATTTGGCAAGGGCTATCGCGAACAGGATTACGACCCCGCAGTTTTCCGATCTCATCGCGGCCAGGTTCTTGCCGCGTGGGAGATCGGCGCCGGAGCGAGCATGGCGTTCCGGCGCGAGGTGTTTCAGGCCGTCGGGCTCTTTGATGAGCGCCTGGACGTCGGTCAGGCCGGTTGCTCGGGCGACTCGGAGTACTGGTATCGATTGCTCGCGGGCGGCTACACGTGTCGTTATACTCCGGCGTCAGTCGCATTCCACTTTCACCGCAGTACAATGGATGGACTGGCCAGCCAGATCTATCACTACATGCGCGGTCATGCAGCCGCACTTTTGGTGCAGTATGAGCGAACGGGGATCTCGGCGAACCGGTGTCTGGCCTACTATTACAAGCCGCGTTGGTATCTCTATCGGCTGCTCCGGAATGCAATGGAAGGAGGGAGCATTCGCGACCGCTTCCTCAAAGAGGAGGTGACGGGGTATTTCGCCGGATTGCTGTTCTATCATCGCCGAAGGTTTCGAAGATGACGGCCCATCCGCGTACGTCCGTCGTGGTGGCCGCCCGCGATGCTGCAGGTACCATTGCCGAAACGCTTGACGGCCTGCTCGCGCAGCGCGACCTCGACTGGGAAGCTCTTGTCGTGGATGACGGTTCGACCGATGCCACGGCCGCGATCGTCGCCGAATATGCGGCGCGGGATTCCCGCTTTCGGGTTCTGCAGTCTGGCGGAGTAGGCGCTTCAGGTGCCCGCAATAAGGGAATTGCAAGCGCGCGCGGCGAACGAATACTGTTCCTTGACAGTGACGATTGGATTGATCGGTCCTTCCTTGCCCGAATGAATGATGCGCTGGATCTCGATCCTTCGGCGGTGGCTGCCTATTGCAACTGTTGCCGGGTCATGCCTGACGGCAGTGAATCTCCCGTTCGCTGCGATCCGGCCATCCAGGACAACGCCTTCGAGCGGTTCGCTCGTACGTGTGCCACGTTCATTCATGGCGTGCTCGTCTTGAAGAGCGCTGTTGCAAAGGTCGGCGGCTTTGAGGCCAGCCTCCGCACGTGCGAAGATTGGGACCTGTGGCAACGGATCGCCCGCTGCGGCGGCAGGTGGATCCATGTTGATGAGAAATTGAGCTATTACCGGACAAGCGACCGTTCACTGACGCAAGATGTCAAACGGATGCTGGCCGACGCGCAGGTGGTCATTGCTCGCGGATTTTCGAGTGATGATCGCGTTAGCGCGCCGGCACCCGCACATCGGGCGGGAGCGTCAACTGCATACGGCGGCGCCGCGGCGGCGTACGCGTACTTCGCGCTCTGGTGTGCCGGATTTGAATGCGGGCGCAGAAACGCCAGCCATCCAATGCTGGAAACGCTCAGGGACATTCCAAAAGCCCAGACGGCGGCGGACGAGATCACCAGCGTCCTGCTCGAAGCCGTCGTGGTCGGCGCCAGAACGGTGCCTGCCAAGTTGGCGGAACGGTGGTCGCAGTACGGGGACGGGGTAACCGGCCTCATCTTGGCAATCGGCTGTGCGTGGAACGACCCCGCGGCGGGGCGAAAGTGCCAATACAGGTTTGAGCGGAAAGTGCTCGAGTATGACGACCTTTCGGCACCCAGGGTGCTCACACTGACGCTCGGCATGCGCGTTGACCTTCGCCGTATCGCCACCATCAGGCCGATCGGGACCATTGATCGATTATACGTCTATCTCTGCGACGGCCCTCGCATCCTGGCGCTGCTGGATATTGGTGCCCTCGGCACTATCGACAGCCGGTTCTGGATCGCGCTGGCCTCCAATGGCCTGGTTCATTCCCAGATCAGAGCACAGCTCGGAAATCTCGTTCGTGCAAGAATCGAACTTCACAAGTGGACCGGAATGCTTCGTCGTTTCATGCGAGACGGCCGAGATACTCACCGGGCGCGACTGCGCGAGCTAGCCTCGCGAGCTTCAGGCCAGGCGCGGCCGCTGGCCATTTCGGGTATACCCGATTCCAGCAGCCGGATTCGATGTGCCGAAAGGTCTCGACACACCGCGCGCAAGCAATTTTGGGAAGGTCTGTTCGAGCAGGAAGATCCCTGGAACTACGGTTCGCCGTATGAACAGGAAAAGTACAGCCGGCAACTTGAGCTCCTTCCAGACCAACCAGTGGACGACGCGCTTGAGCTTGCCTGTGCGGAGGGACATTTCACGCGGCAATTGGCTCCCAGGGTCAAGCGCCTCCAGGCCACCGATATTTCGACTAAGGCGCTCGATCGCGCCCGTGTCCGGTGCAATGGGCATCAGAATATCGAATTCTCCCAACTGGATTTGTCCGCCAATCCGCTCCCGCAGGACATCGATCTGATCGTCTGCTCCGAGGTCCTTTACTACCTCGATGACGAGGCTGAACTCCAATCGGTGGCGAAGCGACTGGTGCAGGCGCTGCGTCCTGGCGGTTACCTGGTGGTTGGGCACGCCTTTGTGCTGAAGGACAACATGTCGCGAACGGGGCTCGACTGGGAGAGTCCGTATGGGGCGGAGACGATCACGCGAATTATCCAGAGCGTACCCGGACTTGCCCTGGAGACGTCGATCGAGACGGAGCTGTACCGTATCGATCGATTCAGGCGGTTACTCCCGGGTGAAGCTGCCCCTGACACACAGGTGAAATGCGCGGCTATCGACGCCCCGATTGAAGTCGAGGTTGTGCGGTACATCGTGTGGGGTGGTGCCGTCGCGCGCAGGTCTGACGTCGCGCAATCCGAAAGACGCGCGCACGCTCCGGTCCTGATGTACCACAGAGTTGCGGTTGAAGGACCACGTGAATTGGCGCGGTACCGGCTGTCTCCCGATGCGTTCCGGCAACAGATGCTGTGGCTTCGCCGCAATGGATACCATACCATCAATTCGGATCAGCTCGCCTGGTTCGTGGCAAGCAATCATCCGTTCGTCGGCAGGCCGGTGCTGATCACCTTCGACGATGGGTACGAGGATTTTGCCGAGCATGCATGGCCGATCTTGCAGGCAAACGATTTCTCGGCAGAGGTGTTCGTTGCGACCGACTTCGTGGGAAAGCGGGCGGAATGGGATGCTCCGTTCGGAGAGCCCGCTCCACTGCTCGACGCGGTCAGGATCGCCGGGCTTGCCGCCGAGGGCGTATCCTTTGGTAGCCATTTGGCGAGCCATCCGCGCGGCGAGGAACTTGCGACCTGGACTCTCGCCGAGGAATTGACGCGATCTCGTGCACAGTTGGAACGATGGCTTAGGCGACCCGTAACGTCACTTGCCGCGCCTTTTGGCTCCACAGATCAGCGGCTTGGAATTCTCGCAGCCGAATGCGGCTACAAGACGCTGTTCAATACTGTCAACCGGGCCGCCACACTAAGGGACAATTTGTTAGACCTGCCGCGAATTGAGATCAGAGGCGATTTTACGCTGGACACATTCGCGCGCTGCCTGGAGCAGTATCAATGAATATGGATGCGTTTCTGGTCGGTGTAGTTATTCCGGCCTTCAACGCCAGTGCAACGATCGACGAGACGCTTCGCAGCGTCAGATCCCAGTCGCACCGGGAGCTGGAAATTATTGTCGTGGACGACGGCTCCACAGACGACACGGTCGCAGTTGTGCAGCGGCATCTGATTCAGGATTCTCGAGTAACAATCATAGAACAAAGTAATGCGGGGGTGGCGGCCGCTCGGAATGCGGGCTGGCAGGCGGCGCGCGCGGACTTCGTCGCGTTCATTGATGCTGATGATCTCTGGACGCCCTGCAAGATTAAACGACAGCTTCAAGCCTTGCTTGATGGAGGAGAACGGACTGGTCTTGTCTACAGCTGGTATGACTGGATCGATGCCGATAGTCGCGTAAGCGCCAGGTCCGATCCCGTGTTTCATGCGGGCGAGGTGCTGGACTATCTCTGTCAGGGAAATTTCATCGGCAACGGCAGCTCGTCACTGGTCCGCCGAGAAGCCCTCATAGTTTCAAAAGGATTCGAGAGTGGACTCAGGGCATCGGGGGCAGAAGGCTGTGAAGATCTGCTGTTCTATTGCCGTGTCGCGGAAGCGTATCGTTTCGCGGTCGTGCCCGAGTACCAGATTGGATATCGCTACCTCCCGAACAACATGTCGAGCAACAAGACCCGGATGTTCCGGTCGTGGATGCTGGTCGCGGATGAGATCATGATGCGGCACCCCGAGCGCGCGGCGCTCCTTGACCTGGGCTTCAGAAACTATGCGCGTTGGTTGCTTCGGAGAGCTCTGACGGGCGGTGAGTTGTGGTACTTCGTTTCAATCTTTGGACTCCTTTTCAAACGGAATCCCTTGCTCGCGCTCAGGGTCGCGGTGCACGATGTGCCGCGGGATACCGTCTCGGAAATCCGGTGGAAATGGCGTCATCGGCGTCGCAGGGCGGTTCGACCCCCGGCTTCGTTGTTTGCCATCGGCGATCCCAGTCAATCGCTATGACACAACACGCGAACAACGCACGAAGACCGAGAGCTGCTCGCCGCGCTGCATTGGTCGAACTGTTCAAGCTGCTCAAGCTTGCTCCGCTGCCCGGTTGGGTGACGCCCGCACTAATTGTCCTTGGCTTGGCTACATCGTTGGCGGAGACGGTCGGGATCACCCTCGTGCTCCTGTTCTTCTATTTCGCCATGGGGCAGGTGGAACTTGCAACGTCGACCAGTGGCCTCCTGGGCGAAGCGCTCCGATACGCGGCGAATTGGTTTCAGAGCTCGACCGAAACTGCTGTCGTTCTGCTCCTTCTCATCATTGCTCGCGGTGCTCTTTCCTTCGTCAACACACTAGTCAGTGCGCGTGTTGGAGAGAAGATCAATGAGGTCGCGCGCAACCGCGTTCATCTGCAGTATCTGTCAACTTCCTATTCGTTCTTCCAACGCCATGACGAAGCATATCTCATGGAGGTGTTGGGAACCGAGACGTGGGTGATCTCCGGGGCATACGCGAGTCTTACCCGCATTATCGTGAGCTCGTGTTCGGTGTTTCTCTTCGCGTCCTTTCTGTTGGCGCTCTCAATCAAGGTAACCGTCCTCGCCCTCGTCGCTTCGATGATTGTGTCGGCCGGATTGCGGCATCTTTCGTTGCCCATGCAGCAGTTGGGTGCCGGTGTAAAGCTGGTTCATCAAAAGCTGGGTGAGCATATGCTGATGACACTCCAGGGTATGCGCACGATCCGCGCGTATGGCCAGGAGGAGATTCACCAGAAACGCTTCGAGCAGGCCTCGACGCAGGCCCGACAGGTCGCACTGCGGCTTGCGCGCCTAACCGCTATGATCTCGCCTCTGACGGAGGTGGGATATCTTGTCGTGCTGTTTCTCGTAGTCGCGTTCGCTGACTTATGGGGAATCGGTTTCGCGACGAGCCTGACCGCGGTCGCGTTGCTCTATCGATTGCAGCCGCATATGCGAGATTTGGAAGGGAACCTGCTGTATATGGCGCAGATCGAGCCTCAGCTTCGGTCCATCAGACACATGCTGTCGACAGATGACAAGGAATATCCGAAGGCCGGGCACGTGGCGGTGGCTAAACTGGAGGACGGCATCTCCTTTCGCAACGTGACGTTCCGCTATGATGCCGGTACGGAGCCCGCTCTTTTGGATGCTTCGTTTGACATTCCGGCGGGGAAGACCACTGCGCTCATTGGAGCCAGCGGAGCGGGCAAGACCACGATCGTAAATCTATTGTTACGCCTGTATTCGGCCAGCGAGGGTGACATACGGGTTGATGGCCGATCCATCGAAGACGTTCGTCGAACCGATTGGCTCGGCATGCTCGCGATTGCGGGCCAGGATGTCGACCTGGTCGAAGGCACGGTAATCGAGAACGTTCGGATGGCCAAGAACGACGCCTCCGAGGAAGAGGTTCGGCAGGCGCTGCGGGTCGCGGGCATTTCAGAGGTCGTCGAGGCCTTACCCGACAAATACGACACCTGGATAGGACAGCATGGCCTGCGCTTCTCGGGCGGTCAGCGGCAGCGTCTTGGTCTTGCACGAGCGGTTGTGCGCAATCCGAAGTTCCTCATCCTCGACGAAGCGATGAGCGCGCTCGATCTGACGCTTGAGGACAGCATTCGACGCGCTATCCAGCTGCAGTTCAAGAACCGAACCTTGTTGCTCATAACGCATCGCCTGGATTCCGTGCGCGATGCGGACCACGTGGTGTGCATTGAAAACGGCCGGGTTCGTGCTGAGGGCCCTCCGGCGAAAGTCCTGGTGAGTCGAGGAGCGTGCGTAACAGGAATTTCGCAAGATGATGTGGTTACCTACCGCATGCGGAATACGGTTCCCTAGTCGGAACCCAGGGTGTCGGCGCCCGCCCGTGAATGACGAGCCCTGCACTGAGCCTCCTGTTGCAAAGCAGCGCGGTTCACACGAGCCCGTAGCATTACGGTGTCTGTGCAGAAATATCCAGCCACCAGCCGATTCGCTCGTCATGCGTCAAATTGCGTCGAATCCATAAGGCTCTTTTGAACGCATGCATAGTTGTGTGCCACGTAAAAGGAGCACGCAATCCATCATGACGATTATCAATGGAAGCGCCGGTGCCGACGTTCTGTTTGGCGGTACTGGAAATGATGTTCTGACCGGAGGAACAGGCAGCGATACTTTCGTCGTCTCGAAGGGGTACGGCTCCGATACCGTCACTGATTTTCAGGCGGGCTTAGGCGGCGATGTGTTGCGATTGCAAAACTACGGCTTTGCGACGTTCGCCAGTTTCCTGGCAGCGGCCGCCCAAATGGGCTCCGATACGGTTGTGACGCTGTCATCCACCGAAACCTTGACGCTGCAGAACGTCGCGCTTTCGACCTTGGTTGCCAGCAATGTCGCACTGGACAGTCCGCTGCCAGCGAGCGGAACGGCATGGAACTGGGCGGGTACCGTCCTCGCGGGCGGCACGCTGACGACCGGGCCGACAAATGACGGCATGGAGGCCGGCGGCACGGGCGTCACGCTTATCGGCGGAGCAGGGGACGACACCTACTATGTCTATGACCACAACACCAAGGTCGTGGAGCAGGCCGGAGAGGGTATCGATACGATCCGTGTCTGGAACATCAACGGATACAGCCTGGTCAATGCGCCGAACGTCGAGAATCTTGTCCTGACGGATAGCGTTCCGTCTCCCGCCACCGGTAACGACCTCAACAACATCATTGTCGGCAATGCCGGCGACAACATGATCGACGGCGGGCGGGGCAACGATGTGCTGACCGGTGGGGCCGGTCGCGACACCCTTGTCGTCACCGCGGGCAACGGCAACGACATCGTCACCGACTTTCAGGCGGGCGCCGGCGGAGATGTCCTGCAGCTCAACAACACAGGCTTCAAGACGTTCGCCGACGTTACGGCGGCCATGAAGCAGGTGGGCACTGACCTTGTCCTGACGACCGCCAACGGCGAAACGATAACGCTTGAAAACACCAGCCTCCAGAATCTCACGGCCGCCAATATAAGCATCGTCAGTCCCCCGACCGGACTGGTCCAGACCTTCAACGACGACTTCAACGCGCTCTCCGCGGGCCAGGATCCGAGCCTGACCTGGCGCACGAGCTATGCCTGGAGCGGAGCCGCAGGGTACGGGCTGGCCGGCGAACAGGAAGTGTATGTCGATCCCAGCTTTTCCGGGCTGCCGGCCACTCAGGCATCAACGTCGCTCGGGCTTAATCCGTTCTCGATTCAGAACGGTCACCTCGTCATCACGGCGCAACCGCTGCCTGCGAGCGCAACGCCTTATACGGGCAGTGCCATATTTTCGTCGGGCATGATCTCGACTCAAAACAGCTTTACCCAGACCTACGGCTATTTCGAGATGACGGCCACGCTGCCCAGTACAAGCGGCGCGTGGCCGGCGTTTTGGATGTTGCCGAGCACTGCCAATAACCTCAACACGGAAATCGATGTGCTCGAAGCCTTTGGTCAGGACCCTGACCAGGCGCATTGGGCCATTCACTCACCGTACGCGCCTTCGACGAACGGGGCCTGGGCCAATACGGCCAACCTGACCGCTGGAGAGCACACGTTTGCGCTCAAATGGACGCCCTACGACCTGACATTGTTCGTCGACGGGAAAGAGGTCGCACAGCAGGCGACACCCTCCGACATGAACACGGCGATGTACATGATCGCCAACCTGGCAATGGGCGGGAGCTGGCCGGGCAACGCCACTGCAGGATCGACGGCGACGATGACCATCGATTCCATCACGGCCTATCAATTGCCGGAGTACACGCTTGCGAACTACACCCTGCTCACGAGTGGCGCGCCGACCAACACGATCGCGGGAAGCGCGGCAGCAGACACACTGACCGGCACATCCGGCAATGACCTGATCGGTGGTGCAGGAGGCGCCGATGTCATGACCGGCGGCGCCGGCGATGACACTTATGTCGTGACCGATTCCGGTGCGAAGGTTATCGAGGCCTATGGCGGAGGCATCGACACCGTAAACTCCTCGGTGACGTATACGCTTTCGAGCTACGTCGAAAATCTGACGCTCACCGATTCGACGGTCGTCAATGCCACGGGAAATATTCAGTCCAACATCATCATCGGCAATTCCGCGGCGAACGTGATCACCGGCGGGCTCGGCAATGATATCCTGACCGGGGGCGGCAGCGCGGATACCTTCGTATTTAACTCCGGCGACGGTTCGGACATCATCACCGACTTCTCGCCGGGATCGGGCGCCGGACACGATGTTGTCCAGTTGAACGGCTTCGCCTTTACCTCATTCGCCGACGTTCAAGCGGCTATGAGCCAGGTCGGAAGCGACGTGTATCTGAAGCTGACGAGCCAGGATACCTTGGTGTTCCGCAACACGACGGTCTCGGCGTTTACCGGCGACGACTTTCAGTTGCCTGCGACGCCGCCGGTCGGGGGGACGATCACATCATGGATCAGCGGGAAAGCGAGCAGCCGCATGGTGTATGGCACCGCGGCCAACGACAAGCTCTCGGCGCTCAATATCGATGACACGCTCATCGGAGGGAACGGCGACGACACCTACGTCATCGGAAGCGCAAACCAGAAGATCGTCGAGAATCCCGGCGGCGGCATCGACAGTGTGGAGGCATGGACGTCGCACACGCTGTCCACGAACGTCGAAAACCTGACGTTGATGATGGGCGGGCTCGCGGGTGTCGGCAATCAAATGGCAAACCGTATGGTCGGTTCGAGCGGCGACGACATCCTGGACGGCGCCGGCGGGAATGACTGGCTCTCCGGAGGAGCCGGAAACGATACGTTCATTTACAATGGAGGCAGCGGCAACGATACGGTCGCCGATTTCCACGTCTTCACGAGTGCGACTGCCGAACACGACAAGCTGAGTCTGAAAGGTTACGACAGCGGCGCCTATTTGACCCATGTGAACGATGTGTGGACCGTTCACTACGCTGGTGGAGCGGATACGCTGCGCATTGCCGGCGTCACCAGCTTGACGTCGGCGGACTATTCATTCATTTCCGCGACGAATTCGCCGATGGCGATGAGGTCTATCGCCGTGCCGACGATCTCGGCGGTCAACGACAGTGGCTCGATCGTGTCGGGCCTCATCAATACAAATCATCTGGTTCTCACGGGTCGCGCGCAACCAGGTTTAACCGTCAAGGTTTTCGACGGGGCAAATCAGATCGGCACGACGATCGCCGACGGCAACGGTAGCTGGAGTACGGCGACGGCATTGCTGGCTGAAGGCGGGCACGCTTTTGCCGCCTCAGCGATGGACGGGGTCGGAAACCTCACCGCGCTTTCAGCCGGGGTCAATGTCACCATCGATACGCTCGCCCCGAACGTGCCCAAGCTCGCGTCGTTCTCGCCAGACAGCAACGTTGCCGGCGATGGCATCACCAATGTCAACCACGTGAATTTGACTGGAACCGCGGACGCCGGGAGCACCGTTCAGGTCTTCGACGGAGCGACGATGATCGGAACGGCGATCGCCGATGCCAACGGAGCCTGGTCTTTTGACACAGCAACGTTGGCGGACGGTAATCACACCTTTACCGGCAAGACCGCGGACGCCGCCGGAAACGTCAGCGCTTCCTCCGGCGCGTTGAAGGTCGCGGTCGATACGCGTGCGCCGGTTGCACCTATCCTGACCTCGGGCGCACCTGGAGCTTCGGGCGCGATAATCGTTTCCGGCACGGCCGAGGCCGGAAGTACTGTCCGCCTGCACGAGGGCTCGACTTTGCTCGGCACGGGCGTCGCGGCGACGAGTGGGGCCTGGAGCGTCACCACCGGGGCGCTCACGGCGGGGCAACACAGCTTCACCGCGACCGCCACCGACATCGCCGGCAATTTGAGCCTGCTTTCGAACGCTCTCAGCTCCGCCGTCGGTACGGTGATCGAAGCGGCGGGCACGACATCGCTTATCAAGTCGGGAAGCAACTTTTACCTTTCGACGGCCGGCTCATCGGTGATCCTGAAGAATGGCGGAACAGCGGTTGTCGCGGGGCAGCTTGGCTCATGGGTGCCAGTGGCTGCGGAAGCGTCATCGAACGGCTACCTCGTCGCGTGGAAGATTCCCTCGACCGGCCAGTTCGCAGTCTGGAGCACCGACAGCAACGGCAATTTCGTATTCAACTATTTGAACAAGCTGCCCGGCACCGATCCGGCTCTTACATCGAGCGAGACCCTCTTTCATCAGGATCTCAACGGGGATGGCGTGATTGGTCTTCCACCAGCGCCTCAGAAGGTTTCGGGCACGACAATCGAGGCGTCCGGCTCGACCAGCCTGGTTCTGGTTGGCTCGAATTACTTGTTCGACGCGATGGCCAGCGGCGCGGGGCCGACCTTGAAGTACGGTGGCGTAGCGGTTGTGTCAGGACAGTTCGGCGCCTGGACGCCGGTGGGCGTGGAACAAACGACCAGCGGCTATGATGTAGCCTGGAAGATTCCGGCCACCGGCGAACTCTGTGTGTGGACCACGGACAGCAATGGCAACTATGTATCGAACCTCCTGAACAAGATGTCCCCGACCGACCCTGCTCTTAAAGCAGTCGAGACGACTTTTTATCAAGACCTCAATGGCGATGGTGTAATCAATACGTCATCGACCATCCTCAAAATCTCCGGAAATGTCGTACTGAATCTGGGCAATATGTCACAGGCCGTGACGGTCGACCCGGGCGCCACGCTCGAATTGTCTGGCGCCGCTTCCGGGTCGATCACCTTCAAGGCGTCGACCGGCAATCTGGTGTTGGACCACGCGTCACAATTTACGGGAACGCTCATCGGTCTGACGGGTGACGGCACCGCGTCCAATTCCAACCATATCGACCTGAAGGACATCGCGTACGGAGCGGGAACGTCGGCGTCCTTTTCCGGCAGCACAGCCGGTGGCGTGTTGACCGTGGTCGATGCTCAAAATCACACGGCACATATCTCGCTTGTTGGCGACTACACCAACTCGACCTTCAATCTCTCGAGCGACGGATCCGGGGGCACGCTGGTCATCGATCCTCCGAAGGCCGGCTTCGACTTTTCGGCGGTTGCGCCGTCGCAGCCGCCTGCTGCCGCACCGGCCGTCGGCCCCGCGCGCCTGGGGGACGGTGGCTTCGTGTTCGAGCAGTCCGCTAGCTCCAACGGACATGACATAATCGGCCAGGCGTTTGATCAATCGACCGGGGCAGTGTTCCTCTCGGCGACCACTTGGCCAGGTGTTGACACAGGCGTTCATCAGGTCGACGCCGTTCACGCGATCGCCGCGATCGATGTCCATCTAGCCGCGTTGCACGGCTTCATCCTTCACTAAAGGCCTTTGCCTTTCGAAAAACGTTGCGCAATACGCGTTTCGCCAATGCCCGTTTTCCCGCGAAGAAGGTCATGGGGAGGAGATATGATGCATAGGCAAGCGCCAGCAGCGCAGCCAGCCCAGCGAAGGAGTTTCCATCCAATGAGATGATCGAAATGCTTGTGACGGCCGCCGCAACGCCACAACCGATCCAATGCGGGACAGTCGTCTTGATCAGGCTCCTTGTCGTCACGGGGCCATGACGACCGATCGATATGGCGTAAAGCGGCAGCACGACCGTGCAGTTCACCAGCGTATACGCCGCGGCGATTCCAAGCGCGCCCCAGGGAAGACCGATGAGGAATGAGGTCACGTTGATCAGGGCGGTCCAAACGCCGAGCCTGAAGTACTCTTGGCCACGTCCTTGACTGAGGAATAGCCAAGCTGCCGTCGCGGTCGCGACCTGCATCAAGCCCGCGACGCCAAGCCAAGAAAAAATCGGGGCGGCACCCACCCAATGCTCGCCAAGGAGAACTCTGAAGAGCGGCTCCGAGAGCAGGATGGCGAAGACGATGCCCGGCTGACATATCAGCATAACCATGGAAAGGGCATCGTTGTAGGTGCTCAGATATCTCTCCTTCTCGAAACGAAGCCGTGAAAGCAACGGGACAATCACCTGGCCGATGGGGTTGTGTAATTGGATGATCGGCAGCAGCAACAGCTTATAGGCCCGATCGTACAGGCCGAGTTCGTCGCTCCCTCGAAATCTGCCGATCAGAATGTTGTCCGCATTTCTCGAGAGATAGTTGGCCAGATTGAACCCTGACACGTGCAGGCCAAATCGCGCCATGTGCCGCGTCTCGCTGTCCAGACGGGGATATCCAGGGCGATAGCCAGAGTACGCCCAGATCCCGACTGTCGAAATGAGCGTGAGAACGAGCGTGGACAGGTAAAGTGCCCAATAGTCTCTCAAGATGATTACGGCGACGATCCCTGCGGCAACGGAAGCGGTTGTCGCAGCGACGTCCAGGATTGCCAGGGGCTTGAACCGGGATTCTCTGGCAAGTAGCGCCGCCGGAACGGTCGGAAGGCCAGCAATGAAGCTTAGGCCGGCAATTGCGATCATGAGCTGTTGAAGCCTCCTATCGCCGTAAAACAGCGCAGCCGGATGGGCGCACAACGCCAGAACGAGAGCGGATGCCGCGGAAGCGAGCACCGACAGCCAGAACAGCGCATCGATCTGGCCCTTGGCGATTTCCGTGCGTTGAATGATGGTCTGTCCAATGCCGATGTCCTTGATGAGCCCGAGGAACGTTGCAGCCGTCGCAGACATGGCCAGCAGGCCGAAGTCTGACGGGGCAAGATTTCGCGTCGAGAATATCATCAAGACAAAACCGGCCGTCAGTTTCCAGGCCTGGGAACCGCCCGTTATGAGGATGTTGGTTACGGCCCGTGACTTGCTATCTCTGTCCAACGAGCTCACCCCCGCCACCTCAACAGTCTTGCGCGGTCTTGCGCCTGCCAGCAATGCCGCGGGAAATCCAGCGCGCTGAACGATGGCGGTTCCGATCGTCTCCGGCTTTTAGCTTGGCCTTGACACGAACGGAAGACGTGATCGGGCGATGTGGAATCGGCTACCTGGGCGAGCCTGGTCGAAATAGATTTCAAACGAGGGCCTGACCATCACCAATGTCAATGCCGAGATTTGTGGTCCAATCGATGCCCGCAGTGTGTCCTATTTCAATTCGCAGTGCTGAGGTTCCCGTGAGATGATTTTGTGAGCACTCACGCCAGGGGAAAGGCAACATGCGCTTGCGATGTTTGCAGACCGCTGCTGATTCTATATGTTCGGTTGATCTCGATGGCGAAGCACCGGAGTTCGAGACGGGATGACGTTGTATACCGTTGCATCACGGCAGGGAACCCGGTCTGGCGTCACGTCACTTGCGGGACCTCTCTTCCTCCTTGCAGTAGCCGTCATTCTTTCGGCGATTTCGCGGCGGGCCGTCACGCATCTCGCGCGCTGGTCTGACATTTACGCACTGGTGCTGGTTTGCTTGGCATTTGCCGGCGCGCTCGCCTTCAACTCCATTCGCTACCGTGATTTCTCGCCGCCATTGCGGATCACGGCCGTCGCGATCGGAATGGCGATCTTCGTGCAGTTGTTGTTCGATTCATTGGGGCCTTTTGCGGGGCCTCCCAACATCCTGTTCGGCTCGAGCGACAAAACACTGTTCTTCCGCTACGGTGCGGTGCTTGCGGTTGTGGCAGGAATAGCCGCGATCTGGCGACCTTCATTTCTGCTGCCGCTGTTTTACTTCTATCATGCATGGCGCGAAATGGTGAGCGTCGTGTCCAGCATCTTCGTGACCGAGACCGATTATCTCGGCATGCTCGACATCGGTAACTTCGTCGTCCTTGGCGTGCTCGGCACGATCGTCCTCACCAGCGCCCCGGTGATCGATCGCGTGCCGCGGCTGCGCACACTGTTCGCTTCCGCAGACAACGTGACGCAGCTTCGCGATCGCACCTATGGCTTGATTTGGGCGTGCGCCGTCGGGGCGCATCTCGGCAGCTATTTTTGGTCGGGAATCTCAAAGCTGCAGGCTGGTGGCGAGAAGCCATGGACCTGGCTGCTCGCAAATCCCACGCAAACCTCAATCCTGATGGGACTGGAACGCGGCGACGCCCCTCTCGGCCTATGGCCGGGCGCGTTGCAGACGATCTGGGACGCGATCGCGAGCAACCAGCTGATCTTCAACGTCTTCGTGCTGGGTGCCCAGCTCCTGTCGCCGCTGGGTGCGATCTCGACGCGCGTGCTGTCGTTCTTCTGCCTGCTGTTCGACATCTTCCACATCGGCGTGTACTTCACGCTCGGGGCTCTGTTCTTCTTCTGGATTGCGCTCAACCTGTTCATCGTAGCCGCGGCACGCACGCTGCCACGTGGTGGGTTTACCCCGGCGATGAAGGTTGTGATGGTCGTGACAATCATCTGTGGCCGGCTCTTCTTCTACACCAATTACCTTGGATGGCTGGACGGGCCGAAGCTGGCGAGCCCGCGGCTTTTCGTCGAGACTCGGGATGGTCGCCAGATTCTCGCGCCTTCCACGTATTTCGGTATCTACTCGTACATGATCGGAACCGGAACCATGTACATCCCTGAGAATCATTTCCGGGCTCGCGTTGGCGGCAACAACCACGATCTTGCGACTTGGCACGAGGCGACTACCTGCGGCCCGGAGATGCTTCCGCGTCAGGACACAGGCGTAGCCATGGAGGCGGTGGAAAAATTAGTGCGCGAGACGGATCGCTTTTTCCGTGTCTATCCCTGGGTGAAGGACAACAACAGCTTCTATGCCTATCCGCACCACATGCTCTCCAATCCATGGCTGTATGGAGAATTCAACAAGCTGACCATGGACGATATTGTCGCCTATCACTATGTGGTGGACTCAGTATGCCTCGGTCTGGTGGAGGGCAAGCTTGTGCGCGACGTTCGGAAGCGAACGGATTATCGAATTGCCCCATAGCGATGACGATATCTGGGTGGTCTATGACGGCGAATGCCCGTTATGCAGTCGCTATGTTCTGCTGTACCAGTTGCGGGAACGTGGGCAGCGCATTCACCTGATCGACGCGCGTTCGGAGCATCCAATCATAGGCGATATCCGCGCGCGCAACCTCGATTTCAATGAAGGCATGGTGGTTCGCTGGCGTGGGCAGCATTACCATGGGGCCGATGCAATGCATCTGCTGGCAACGCTTGCCGGCAAGGCGACAGTCTTCAATCGCCTCAATCGACTCGTGTTCTCCCGGCCACGCCTCGCAAGGGCACTTTATCCGGCGCTGGTGCGCGGAAGGAAGCTTCTCCTTCGAGTTCTCGGCCGCAAGCTGATCGTTGAAATCAATGCTCCAGAGCAGCGGATACCGGTCGGTCCTTCCGACGAAGACATCAAGCACGACGACGGGGTCCGGTGACGATTGGAGGAAGGCTCCAGCGCGACTCCTGTGCGTCAGGATTATCGCATCGCGGCCTGGTAGGCCGGAGAGAGACGCATCAGACCGCAGCGGACAAGATCGTCGGATGATTGGTAGATCAGGCTTTTGGGATAGATGAGTTCGAATGACGGATTCTGATCGAGCCGCTCCGCGTAGCGTTGATACTCGACCGATCCGAGATAGTAGTTCCCCTCACGGACCGCGATTGCGACCTTATCGGTGAAGTCGTGGAGAAATTTGAAATGGAGCAGGGCGCCTGTGACGTCGCCTGGCTTGCCTGGCGGAGCCATCAGGTGACCGGCGGCGATATAGCGCCGGCCAGGCAACCAGCGCGCGAACGGCACTTTAGTGAGCAGCGGTGGCTGCCAGCGCGTGATGTTAACTGCAGGCAGCAGCCGCGCCAGCCCATATGGCTCAAGCAACTGTACAAGTGCGTCGTAAAGCGCGATCTTCGGCGGCATCGGTTCGTCATAAAACAGCCTCGCTCGCGCACCACCCACCAGGTAGCTGGTCGGAAAGCCGCGCCGACGGCGCTTCACATAGGTATCGGAATCGAAGTAGGAGGAGAAAGCGACGAGGCTCTCGCCGGCATGGTAGCGTTCCGGACCGCCGAGCCAGCGTGGATACATATCGACCATCTCCGCGGTCATGCAATCAGCGCCGACGCTCTCCAGATAACGGCACAGCCATCGAAGATCAAAATTTTCGCAGCCGGGGTAGACAAAGAGTTCGTCGGCGTCGAGCGTCAGCGCCCACCGTCCTGGCGCGAATTGGTCGAGCACGGCGCTGGTCCAACGCGCGCCACCACTTGATTCTGCAAAGGGCTCCCGGATCTCGAACACGTGAACGTCCGGCTGATCGAGCAGGAATGCTCGCGTGCCGTCATCCGAACGGTCGTCGATTGCGAGGAAACGTCCGACCCCGAGCCGGCGATGATGGCGCAGGAAATCGGGTAATCGCAGCATCTCGTTCCGGAGCTTGCCGACAGCCACGATCTCATCGGCGCCGAAGTCGAGCGGCCGGGTGTCGATCCGGTGAATGACCGGATCGGGGCGCTGCTTGGTCCGTGATCGCGTTGGCGTCACGACAGCCGCTTGACCCCTTACAATCGACTGTTGTAACGCGTTCTGCGCGCGGTTCCCGCCCGCCGCTGCTCTCGCCAGCAATTCCATAGAGTGTCCAGCCAACCGATCACATCTGCATTATTTACGATAAAAGAAGGCGAATATAGGTGCTATGGACGGTCACGATGTCCCAACGGGTTGATCTAGCCTCATAAGCCGTGGTGAGGGACAATGTGCGCCTCTTCTTTGCAATCGAGGAATATCGGCCGGCGGCTTCGCGCCGGTTCTAAATAAATTGCATCGCCATTCGTTCCCAAACGTCTTGAGCATACAGTGATGTGTCGCGGCAGCTTGTTGCGCATTCGTCTCGTCCGAAAGCATTTGCGCCAGTTGATTTTGTGCAACACAGCCACTGAAGTTTCAAGGAGCTGACATCAAAGTCAAAGGAAGGAGCCTCCGCCACGCATTCACACGCGTATTCAGTTGGGTGCAGGAGATCTTTCGGTTGAGCAGATTAGCGCTTGGCCACCAGCTTGTGCGGAGCATCACTCGTGCGCGGGATCATGCCGCGTAAACGAAGCGCGCTCACAAGCACACCACCAGGAATGCGGCCCTGCGGGATGATCTACATGGTAATTAATCAGGTGCGGAGCTTCTACAGGAGGATGTGTCAATGAACCGGCTAAGAGCACAACATCCTCGCTGGCCGCTTATGATAGGGGCTGACTAGAAGGCAATTTGCGATTCAGGCATCTGCGGTGATGCCTCCGACTGCACCTGGTCGAGCACCGAGAGGTTCGCGATGAGCAGATAGATCAGCAGGCTCGCGCAATAGACGACTTGCAAAATCACCGCGCCAGCGACGAATGCTATCGCGCCCGTGGCGAAACCCTGCTCGAGGCCCAAATACCACGATGCAACTAGGATCAGCGCCGTTGCGGGAATAAGCGCGTATGCGCGAAGAAATCGCCCCAGAACAACTCCCGCCACGGCGCTGGCAATCATCAGCACGATCAAAATCTGCCCTCCTGCTCTTGCACCAGAGATGTTCCGGACGCATGACAGGCCGTATTGTAGCCACAGAACCGCTAAACACATACCACTTTTGCGCAGCGGACGCCAATCTTTGGTGCGCCTGCCGCTGCGCTGCGGGCGGGCGGTTCTTTCCCGGAACGTGTTCGGCCATTGACCCGGTTCCTTTGACCCCAGTCTCTCCGAAATCTGGTGCTTTGTTCCAGGGGTTTAATTCTTCGACGCGAAGTGGTCGACCTGGCAACGGGCCGACCCGCAGATGCCGCAAGAGACTTGTGACCAACACGCCCCGGGAGGGCGAGCGGCCTACCTTTCCTGTTTTTTGCGCAGCAGGAGCCCGACCAGTTCTTCGAGGCTCTGCTCAATCTCCACGGACTCCAAAGATCGCGTGTCGGGCTTAGACAAAGGAGGCTCGATGAGACGCAAGTTTGCGCCGGCAGGCCGGGCGGGTTTCACTGGGTTCGGCTCCCCGACGGATATGCCTTGAAACGACTGAGGCATGTCATGGCTCGTCCGCTCAGGCATTGCGGGATGGGATGAGGCGGATCGCGTCCTGGTGCTTTCATCCGAAGACGGTTGCCTGGTTCTGAGCACGGGGGAAACGTAGGGTTGCAAGTTCAAGTACTCAGTGTGCCGCTTACGAGAGATCAGCTCGCGCGTGGCATAGCCGGCAGCGAAGCCAATCGCGAGCAGAACGAATATGATGAGGAGGCCTCCCATTAAACTATACGTGTCCGCTCATAATTCTGCCTCACAGTCAACCTGCTGCCGTCTTTATCCTATCGTTGATAGCTGCCGTAATTGACGATTTGAAGGCACGTCGTTCGCCGAGTCCGAGTTGGGCTGTGCTCGCCTGAGCCTAGTTGCTGGTCAATGTGCCCTCCGTCTGGCATCGCCCTCGAAAGTGATGCGACAGCCATTTATTGACAGCTCGCTCAACGTAGCGAGCATCGCAACAGGAAGCCACGAACATTGAGATCGCCGTCTTGTCATTGCAATCCCCAGGTTCCACCATCATAGCCGACAGCCCCGCGCAGAAAATCGGGGCCGTCAACGGTTTTCGCGGACTCGCCATCATGATGGTGATTCTTTTTCACTTGCTTGTTCCGTTCACATCCAGCGCGCCGGCGTTTCCCGGAGAACTTGATCCGAACGGTTTCCTAGCCATTGTCGCGAAGCACGGCTTCCTCGGCGTAAATATCTTTTTCGTGCTCTCCGGATTCGTTCTGTACCTGCCCTATCGCACAAAGAAGCGAACCATCGATCGGCTCGCCGACTTCACACATTTTTATTGGCATCGCGCAGTCCGGTTGCTTCCGCTTTATTATACGGTCGTCCTGGTGACGGTTGCACTCCATGCCAAGTCGCCTGCTGGATCGCACGCGTGGTATTTGGAGCTCGGCGGGCTTCTATCTACGCTTTTCATTTTCGTGCCACATGGGTTTATGCCCCCCTCCAATCCGGTATTGTGGTCCGTAGGCGTTGAAATCTGGTTCAGCCTTTTGTTTCCGCTGCTGATTCTTCTGATCGCGCGCATCGGCCTTGGATGGCTGTTGCTGTCGAGCGTCGTCATCTGCTCAGCTTTCGTGGTGGCTGGGCATCTTATCGCGGTGGATCGGATTGGGATGTTTCGCCCGTTTGTGGGCGGAATATTCGGGTCGTGTTATCAGTTCATTTTCGGAATGTTGGCTTGCGATCTCTACGTCAAGTCCAGGGACAGCGTTTCAGCCAGGAGATTTCAGTCGCGCGGGCTGCTGCCCGGACTGCTGCTGATGATTGCCGCCATATATCTCAAGGATAACGGCCCCTGGGCTGTGAGCATTCTCTATGCCACGATCTTTTGCGCCGGGTTTTCCATGCTGCTGCTGGCGGTCTTGTGCGGGGCCTGGTCCGCAAATCGCTTGTTCGAAGCATGGCCAGTCCAAGTCGTCGGATGCATGTGCTACAGCATCTATGCGTGGCATTCGGCCATTATGGTTGAAATGATCCCGCCTGATACCTCTTCGTTAAAAGACACGCTTCGATTATCATTGCCATATCTCACGATAGTGATCGCGCTGAGTGCTTTGAGCTACCGCTATATTGAGTTTGGCCATCAGCGTGATTGGAGGGCTTTGTTCTTGTTGCGCAACACAAAATCCAACGAGGTCCCCGGCAATCAGGGATTCATTGGTGATCATGCCGACTCTAAGGCCTCTGCATCGTCCTGAAAGACAATTTCTATTGGAACACGTGCGATGCCGCCATTGGCATATCGGGTTCGGGTCGCTAATTTGCTATTTGGTTTCCACTTCTCGCGGCCGGTGTCGTCGTTGCGCTGCCTTTCGTAGCCTTCACTAGATCTGGCTTACTGCGGCGGAGTATCGCCAGCTGCCATCGAAATCGCGCTGCCCTTGCTGATGTTTTGACTGTGCGGAAACCTCAAGCTGCACTTCCTCTATCAGAGGTGGGCGTGAGTACTTGATTGCTGGTAAGCGCGCGTTTGTGCGCTTGGATCAGCAGCGAGCCGGGACGTTGGCTTTCTGGCTAGAAATGTAGGTGGCGACAATCACGGACATTGCTCGGGACCTGAAACGATGGCTGAGCAAGGTTGGGAAGTTGCTGAATTCGGGCGAGACCTCGCTCGAGCGGCACGAAACCGCGGTCAAAAGCTTGAGGCGAGGTCTCCCTTGAGGGGCTTGAGGCGAGGGCGTCGGAGCTGATGGGCAGCGGACGTGGCTAAATCGGCTCGTGACAGATGACTTTGATCCGGATCTTCGAACAATCGCGCGGTGGCACGTCGTAACTGCGGTGATGCAATAGCTCTCGCTTATGTCACACTGGCAAAATGCGAGGGTCCATCCGCTGGGGTTGGCGCCACCTTGGATTCTGCAACTCTTGGAATCGACACCTGGTGGCTCGCGCGGACCCGGCAGGTCCGCTAGCGCCGGGAATGTCTTCTGCGACTCACGCCTTTGGCGCGACCTCGACTTTCACGCCTTCTCTCTTTGAGCCGTTGCACCCGGTGACGGAGTCTCTGCAGCTCCGTAAGGAGAGTGACCAGCCTCTGAACTCTCTGACGCAGAATAGCCGAACGACTATAAACTTGACTTCGATTACTCATAGCTGCCTGGAAATGACTACCTGCTGAAAAAGGACGAGCAAAATGGGGAGTCTGGGTAGCGGGCCGGAAAACAACCGCTCTAGTGCTTCAGTTTTAAAGGTTGTCCCAGTATCAAACGAAATGATTTGATCGATTGCAACCCGATTTTCTTCGCATTTTGCGATAGTCAGCTCGGAACCAATATGAGGGCCGCAGGCCCTCCAAACTGGCGGCTCGGCTCCTCCAAAAGAGTATGCGTGTTGCCGAACAGCTGCCCCATTTCTTTCGATCGAATTGGAGCTGAGCTCAGCTGCACTGTCACGGTTGCTGCGTCGCAGTCGCAAGCGGAACTGATCTTTGTGCGCTCGCATTATCCACCCTCGGCAAAGTCCACGCGAAAGGTATGCCTCGGGTGGAGGCCGCCTTCCCGGATCGGGTTCGAGCGTGAGATGATTTGCTCATTAATTCGCAAGCAACTGAGCAAACGGGACGACGGTTACGGTTCTATCCGGTCCAGAGCGGCGACGGCGGTGGACAAGTGCCGAAAAGCTTCGGATTGTGGAGGAGAGTCTGGCGCCTGGGGCCACCTGTTGTCGAGGTCGCTCGGCCACATGACGTTCACCGCAATCTGGTTACGGCTTGGCGGGGGCAGGCGCGCACAGGCGGCCTTGCGGCCCGGAGCCGATGCAGCGGCAGGATGGCGAAGTCCGTTTTGCGGCAGTGTCCATTGCGCCCGACCGGCGATCGTTGACTGCGCCCTCCGGAAGCTGCGGTGCGATCGAGATTGAGTTCTCGGCCGGGGCTCGGATGCGGATCACGGGCGCAGTTGACGCGGCGACGCTGAGCGCAGTCGTGGCAGCGCTGACTGATGGACGGCCACGATGATCCCGTTGCCGGCCGGCGTGCGGGTATGGCTCGCAGACGAGCGAAAACACCCACACGATCCGCAGCGGCGGGCTCACCGCGACCATCAAGGCGCAAGGCGCGGAGATGTGTTCGCTGGCGAGCGATGCCGGCCTCGAGTGCGTCTGGCAGGCAGAGGCGGCCTGGCCGCGCCATGCGCCGCTGCTGTTTCCAACTGGGATCGGGCGTTGTGGATTTCGAAATGCTCTGCGCTGTTGGGAATATCGGAATGTCCGTTTTCGAAAGGCCAAGCATTGCAGCCAGTTCATTGCGAGAAAAGGCTGATACGGTCGCGATCGTGGCCCGGCGTGCAAGCAGGCAACCCATCGTTCGGTGGACGGCCAAATAGCGCCAATTGAAGAAATCGGGCCGGCGGAAGACCTGTGCGTCGTGGATGACGACGATATGATCGCGATGAAAGACGGGTCCGGCATTGGCTAGACTGATCAGGCGACCTCCAGCGGCAGCGCGCGCGAGTTCAATCTGATCCCAGGCATGTCCGCTCAGCCGTCCTATCTTGTGGACCTTGATGCGGGTGAGTTTGATCGCTTCGCTCGTCTCGCTCGGCACGAGCAATTGCCACTCGGCTCCTTTGAGGGCAGCGGGCGATTGGTCGGACGCAAGCAGGGCATCGATCGCTTTGACCAGTTCGGCGGCATAACGCTGAACGCCGGTCAGCTTTTGCGAGAGAAAGCGGCCGTTGATGAAATGCTTCAATTTTGTGCCGTTCGGGTTGTCGATGCCATAAAGCGTGGTCGCGATGTGTGCTTTCGAACCAAATGTGAGCACGGAAAGAAGCAGCCCGAAGGCACGGAATTATGACGACATCGGTCGCGTGATCGCGCTGTTCGTTCGGTGCTCCCGGGGAACACTTGTTGAAAGTCTTGCCGGGCAGCGGGCAGCCTTTTATGGACGCGCGTCCGATGTTGCGTCCGCAGGCAGAGGGCGCCCCTTCTGGTTAATTGGGAAGGCTGACAACCGAAGCGCCCGGCATTAAGGTTGCCGATGCGAGGCGGCTGTTCTCCAATGCTGAACCCTTGCCTCTACCGGTTCAGTCTGGCAATGCGGTATATGAGGACGGACAACGGAGTTTATTTTGGCCCCCGTGGTGGTTACCGGCGCTGCCGGCTTCATCGGCATGCATGTCTGCGAGCGCTTGCTTGCGCGCGGGGAACGAGTTGTCGGCATCGACGCAGTAACTCCCTACTATGATCCGGCGCTCAAGCGCGCTCGCCTCGAGACGCTCAAGCATGACGCCTTCACATTCCACGAGATCGATCTTGCAGACTTCGCTGCGGTGGCGCGTGTGTTCGACGAGGTCTCGCCCGACCGCGTGGTGCACCTTGCGGCGCAGCCCGGCGTGCGCGCTTCGATCGACGATCCCATCACCACCATCCGCGCCAATTGTGATGGCTTCGTCACCGTGCTCGAAGCCGGCCGGCGCCACGGCCTGGCGCATCTCGTCTACGCCTCGTCGAGCTCCGTGTATGGCGCCAATCGCACCTTGCCATATTCGACCGAGCATTCGGTCAATCATCCGGTCAGTCTCTATGCCGCGAGCAAGAGGGCCAACGAGCTGATGGCGCACACGTTCGCACATGTTCACAAGCTGCCGGTGACCGGCCTTCGCTTCTTCACTGTCTATGGTCCATGGGGCCGGCCCGACATGGCCGCCTGGCTCTTCACGCGCGCGATCTTTGCGGGTGAGCCGATCAAGCTTTTCAATCATGGAAATATGTGGCGCGATTTCACCTATGTCGACGACATCGTCGAGGGCGTGATCCGCACCCTCGATCGGCCCGCGACGCCGAATCCCGCGTGGAACGCCGAGCAGCCAGAAAACTCGTCGAGCTATGCGCCGTATCGCGTCTATAACATCGGCAACAATTGCTCGGTCAATTTGATCGAGTTCGTCGAGACACTGGAGAAGATCATCGGCAAGCCCGCGATCCGCACGCTTTTGCCGATGCAAGCTGGCGACGTCCTCGAGACGCGCGCCGACATTTCGGCCCTGCAACGCGACGTCGGCTTCACGCCCTCGACGCCGTTGGCGGATGGCTTGGGCCGCTTTGTCGAATGGTATCGAAATTATCACCGCGTATAAACCCCTCTCTTGAGTAGCTCACACGTGTCCCAAAAAATTATCCCCCTGATCATGTGCGGCGGTGCCGGAACGCGGCTGTGGCCGGCTTCGCGCGAGGTGCGGCCCAAGCAGTTCCTGCCGCTGTTCGGCACCCGCTCGACCTTCCAGGACACGCTGTTGCGCGTCTCGGAGGCCTCGCTGTTCGATCGCCCGATCGTCATCACCAATGCCTCCTACCGCTTCATGGTGCTGGAGCAGCTCGCCGAAATCGGCATCGAGGCCGACGTGATCCTCGAGCCGATGCGGCGCGATTCCGGCCCGGCGATCGCAGCCGGCGCGGTGTTCGCACAGAACCGTTCGAGTGAGGCGATCGTGCTCGCGCTCGCCGCCGACCACGTCGTGCAGGACAATGCCGCCTTCGTCGCGGCCTGCCGCCAGGGCCTCACCGCCGCGAGCGCCGGGCGCATCGTCACGTTCGGCGTCAAGCCAGAGCGGCCGGCGACCGAATACGGCTATATCCGCCCGGGCGAGGTCATCTCCGGCGAGGTACACGCGGTCGCGCGCTTCGTCGAGAAGCCGGATGCGGTGAAGGCGGCCGACTACGTCAATTCCGGCTATCTCTGGAACAGCGGCAATTTCATGTTCCCGGCCAGCGTCCTGCTCGACGAATACCGCAAGGTCGATGCGGCAAGCGTGGAGGCGATTTCCAATGCCGTTAGCAATGCCGGCCGCGATCTCGGCTTCGTGACGCTGGAGCCCGAGGCGTTCGGCGCGGCCAAGGCGATCTCGATCGACTATGCGGTGATGGAGAAGACCGCGCGCGCCGCGGTGGTGCCGGTGTCGTGCGGCTGGTCCGACGTCGGCTCCTGGCACGCGGTGTGGGAATTGTCGGACAAGGACGCGCAAGGCAATGCTTCGCATGGCGCCGCGGTGTTCGAAGATAGCCGCAACTGCAACGTCACCACCGATGCCGCGCTGGTCGCGCTCGAAGGCGTCGACGATCTCATCGTGGTTGCGACTGCCGATGCGGTTCTCGTCTCGCGCCAGAAGGATGCCAACGGGCTCAAGCGGCTGGTCACAAAACTCAAGGCGGTCGCGCCGAAGGTCACCGAGGAGCATCTCAAAGTGCATCGGCCCTGGGGCAGCTACCAATCGGTCGACAATGGCGAGCGCCACCAGGTCAAGCGCATCGTGGTCAAGCCGGGCGGACGTCTGTCGCTGCAGAAGCACCATCATCGCGCCGAGCACTGGATCGTCGTCCGCGGCACGGCCCGCGTCACCGTCAACGAGACCGTCAAAAGCGTGCACGAGAACGAGTCGATCTACATCCCGATGGGCGCGGTGCACCGGATGGAGAACCCCGGTAAAATCATGCTGGAGCTGATCGAGGTCCAGACGGGAAGCTATCTCGGGGAAGACGACATCATCCGGATTGAAGACGACTATCAAAGGTCGTGAGCAGAGTGTCTCTCCAACATTCCGCGAACATTTGGAAATTGTCCTGCGAACTGCGATGATCTGAACAGGCTGTTATGACCGACGATACGCACACGATCCGCAGCGGTGGGCTCACGGCCATTATCAAGGCGCAGGGCGCTGAGATGTGTTCGCTGGCGAGCGATGCCGGCATCGAGTTCGTCTGGCAGGCGGAGCCGGCCTGGCCGCGCCATGCGCCGCTGCTGTTTCCCATCGTCGGGCGTCTCGCCAATGACGAATTGCGGCACCGGGGCAGGACCTACCGGATGACCCAGCACGGCTTCGCGCGTGACAGCCGCTTTGCGTGGGCGGAACGTGGCGAAAGTCGCTGTGTCCTGGTGCTCGAAGACAGCGAGACGACGCGCGCGCTCTACCCCTTCGCGTTCCGTCTGACGGCAACCTATGCGCTCGACGAATCCGGTCTCGATCTTTCACTCACGGTCGCGAACACCGGCAAGGAGATATTGCCGGCCTCGCTCGGCGGCCATCCCGCTTTCAACTGGCCGCTCCAACCGGGACTGGCGAAGGAGAGCTACGCGCTGAGCTTCGCGAACGCAGAACCATCTCCCGTCCGCCGACTCGACGGCGGCTTGCTGCGTCCGGCAACGGAGCCGAGCCCGATCAAAGGCTCCGTGTTGCCCTTGTCCGAATCCTTGTTCGTCGACGACGCAATCATCTTCGATCGGATCGCGAGCAATTCGGTCCGCTATGCCGCCGAGCAGGGGGCGTCCACCGGGCCGTGGTTGAAAATGTCATGGGACGGCTTTCGCGAGCTTGGCGTCTGGTCGAAACCGTCGGGCGCGCCGTTCCTCTGCATCGAGCCCTGGCGCGGCTATGCCACTCCGGCCGATTTCGACGGAGAGTTCAGCGACAAGCCGGGTCTGATGCACATCGCGCCCGGAACGGAAGAGCGATTGTCATTTCGGGTTGAGGTTGGATCGGCCTGAGGCCGGACGGCGTTCGCACATCTCAAGTTCTCAGACCTCGATCCGTGTGAGGTCCTCGCCGAGCACGACAGGACCCGAGTAGTCCCGCCTGACGTCCACGAGCAGCGCGTTCAGCATGGAATCGTCGGTGCGAGGCCGGTGATGGGTCAGCGCGAGCTTCTTGACGCCGGCCTTGGCCGCGACCTTGCCGACTGTATCGCCGCAGGCCATCGTGAATTTCGCAAGCCGGCGTAGGTGCTCGTTGTCGATCTCCGGCGTGGCGAGGAAGCAGCACTGGACCAGCAGGTCGGCCCCCTCAGCCAACCGCTCGAGACCGGGGCAGGGCACCGTGTCGCCGGAAATTGCGATGACCTTGCCCTCGGCCTCGAAGCGGTAGCCGAGACACATCCAGCGTGCGAGGAAGGCCGGTGACATGTCGAGGCCGTCGCCATGCGAGACGAGTTCGGCGCTGATCTTCCAGCGCCCGGTGTCGAGAACGGGGCCCGCTATAATGTCGGTCGCGACGACAGGTTTCCAGCCGCCGAAGCTCGGCTCGCCCTGATCGCGCCAGGCGATGTCCTTGTCGTAGACCTGCGTGACGAGCGTATTGACGAGCCGTTCGGTATCCGGCGGTCCATAGATGCGCAGATCGTCTTTGCGCCCGTGCAACCATGAATTGAGCATCACGTCGTAGAGGTCGCCGATGTGGTCGAAATGGTGATGAGTAAGGAACACCGTGTTGATGGAGCCGAGCGGCACGCCGGCCTTGCTGAGCTGCACCACGACGCCGCGGCCTGCGTCGATCAGGATATTTTCCTCGCCGAGCCTGATCAGCGTGGTCGTCGCCATGCGGCGCGGGTCCGGGCGCGGGCCGCCGGTGCCGAGCAGGATGACTTCCATGGCGCCACCTCCTGGGGGCAGACTTTTCGGGACGCCACAGTAGATTTGAAGCTCTTGGCGTGGCAAGCGGCCGCGGGATGGGCTTCAGCCCGCACAACAGCCGCGCGTACGGGGCCCTCGAACATGCTGCGCGAGATGAGAAGTGTGGGCCAATTCATACTTAATCCAGCTGGATCGTGACCAATGTTGTTTGGGCGCGCTAACGTGCCTAGTATTGCAGCAGGCAATTCGAGGGGGCTCGAACAAGTCGTGAATGTACGTTCACAGGGCGGCGCGCTCGGCGACCTGAGCTTCCAGGTCGGCCCGCAAGCACACAGGACATCCAACATCGTGGCTGATTCCGCAGTTCAGGAATTGCGTGTCGCCGGCCGCGAGCGACTGATCGTCGTCGAGGACGATCCGGTGACGCGGACGATGCTGGTCGGTTATTTCAGCGAGAACAATTTCGACGTGGTCGGCGCCGGCTCCTGCGCGGAATGCCGCCAGGCGCTGCGGATGCGGACCGATCTCGTCTTCCTCGACGTGCAACTGCCCGACGGCGACGGTTTCGATCTCGCCAAGGAGATCCAGGCGACCAGCAATGCGGGCATCATCTTCGTCACCCGCCGCGACACCGACGTCGATCGCATCCTCGGCCTCGAGGTCGCGGGCGACCACTACGTTACCAAGCCGATCAATTTGCGCGACCTGCTCGCGCGCGCGCGAAGCGTGCTGCGGCGGCGCTCGATCGACCGCAAGGCGGCGCGCACCCACAATTCGATCGCGTTCGGCGACTGGATCATCGACCTGACGCGGCGCGAGCTGCTCGGCAGCGACGGCAAGCCGGTGGCGCTGACACGCGCCGAATTCGACCTGCTCGCGGCACTCGTCGGCGCCGACGGCAGGCCGCTTAGCCGCGACTATCTGATCGAGGTCGTCAGCAACCGCCAGGCCGAGGTCGACATCCGCACCGTCGATGCCTTGGTGGCGAGGCTGCGCCGCAAGCTCGTCGGCAGCGGCACGCCCGTCATCACCACGGTCACCGGCGTCGGCTACAAGCTCGCCCTGAGCGAGCGGCTCTAGACGGAGGCGCAGCACGAAATCGTGCCGGCTGCGCCATCGGGTTCAACCACTGAAACCGACGAGGAACCGAATGGCGAGAAAGGCGGACAGCGCCACGGCGCCGGTCGCGACGATTGCAAACAAAACTCTCAAACTATTGTGCATGATCTCTATTCACGTTCGGTTTCAAAGTTCGGTTTCAAAAATGTCGTTCGTCCAACCGCTGCTCGTCTCAAGGCAAGCAACTCTAATTCTATTGGCGTGATGCGACCCGTTTCCACTTGGCTTCGACGCGAGCCTTGATGAGGCGAACCCGGGCTTCCTGTGCTGCCCAATATGCCCTGCTCGCCGCGGCCGTGCCTTGGCGGTAACGCGCGTAAACGTCCTTCGGCTGTGCCGGTGTTTTTTGATTATGCGCTGACTTCTGATTGTGCGCGGACGTCGAGACGGTGGGTGTCGCTGTTGGCGCCGGTGCCACATCTGTGACGGCCGCAGCCTGGTTTCCTACATTCGTCGAGTTCATGGAGACCAGACGGTTGCGGGCGCGATGACAATAGACCTGCGAGCGCGGAGTCATGGACTCCTCGTCGTGACCTGCTCGATATTTCATCAGGGCACGGCAAAGGTCCCCGCCTGCGAGGCGCCATGCGCGGCTCAGATAGAGAACGCCGTAGTGGATGTTGATATCGGGCTCTGCGAGTTCTGCGTTATTTCCCCGAAATCCAAGCATCGCTGCCGTTTCGGGCCGAACCTGCATGAGGCCGATCTCGCCGACGGCGCCGATGGTGCCCGGATTGTATCCGCTTTCAACGAAGACGACGGCCTCCGCGATGTCCGGGGGCAGATCGGTCTTGGCCGTTTCTCTTTCGATGATTTTTCGGATTGCCGCCCGCGAGGCCGGCGTCTCTCCGGCGCCGAGATCTGCATTGTGACCGCCAGCCGCCAACGCCGGTTCCACGTCGTTCTGGGCGTACACGGAGGTGGATGCCAACCAAAGCACAGCGATCGCAACGTGTGTCCACGTCGCGCGGGCATTGATGTGTGTTCGATCCCGCAGCATGGACACGTATTATATCTTTCGAGTTAACAACCGATTTTCTGGCGGCCCGGGGGACGGCCCGGCCCGGACGGCGCGAGCGGCCGGCGGCGCAGCGAGGCTATCGCGACCGCGAGCTCTGGTCGGTTGATATGCTTGGCGCAGCCCCGGCCAATTTGTCGTCGACCGCATAGAGCGTGCAGGTGGGCGACCATTTTGTGCAGGCGGCAAGTGAATCGCGCTGGGCGTCGTCTACCGTTGCCCGCCCCGAACGCCAGCCGTAACCGCCGTTCGGCGACACCGCAAAGGCCTTGTGCGGCATCGTGCTGGTAAGATAGCGCGCGAACTCGGCGCGCGCGGCCTCGCTGAGCTGGCCCGGCGGCGGGAGCGGATCAGGCGGGCTCAGGACATCGTGGCCGAGACCTCGCTCGCGCAGGAAGGCGTCGAGATACGGCGTCCATTGCGGACGGCTCACGACCGAATAGAGGTAGTGGCCATCGTCGCCGTAAGGCGGCGCTGCGACGAATTTCGCGTTGCCGCCATTGGCGCGAAATTCGTCAAGGAGGCGCCGCGCGAGTTCGGGACCGAAGTATGAATCGTTGGCGGCATAGACCCACAGCATCGGCGCGCGCGAGGTTTTGCCGAACGTGGCGAAGGTCTGCACCAGCCCGTCGGGATTGCAGATATCGTCGTCGTCGCGCGAGCCGCGCCCGCCGGCAAAGCTGATCGCGGCAACGAGACCCGCTGGCGCCTGCGCGGTCAGGGCGACGGTGGCGAACCCGCCGGCAGAATGACCGGCCGCGATCATGCCCGAGGTGGTCACGTCGGCCCTGCGCACCATCGCATCGATCGCCGCGCGCAAATCCGCCACCGCGACCGCCGCGGCCGGCAGATAAGCGGCATTGGCGCAGCCGCCGACGCTGTCGACGCGCCCACCGGGCGAGGTGCCGTAGCCGCGCCGCATCACGATCAGCGCGGCGAAGCCGCGCCGGGCATATTCGAGAGCGATGCCGTAATATTTGTGCGCGGACATCGTCGCGCGATCGTCGAAACTGCGCGGCGAACCGTGGCTGAGCAGCGCGAGCGGATAGCGCTTGGTCCCGGCCGGCCGGACCAGGAACGCCTCCAGCCCCTGCGGTCCAGCCTCGACCATCGGGATACGCAAATCCTCGGTGTAGAACTCCGCGGCCATCGCATCGGGCACGATGCCGGCCGTCGCAAGCCAAGCCATCAGAACAACCAAGAGCCTCTGAAACAGCGTCATGCCCCGACTCGAAAAGCCCCGATCGGAAAGACCATAGCATGATCCCAGGAACGGCCGCCCCATTGCGGGTGTTGTGCTCTTGGCGGGGGCTTGGCCGATGCTATGGTATCGCGCAATCTCTGACGACAGACGAGGTATATCCAGTGGCTGATGTTCATCCCGCGGCGGGCAAGCAGGCCTCGCCGGACGCGCTCACCAACGTTCCGCGGCTGGTGACGGCCTATTTCGCCGGCAAGCCGGATGTCGCGGATCCCGCGCAGCGGGTGGCGTTCGGCACCTCCGGCCATCGCGGCACCTCGTTCAAGACTAGCTTCAACGAGGGCCATATCCTCGCGACGACGCAGGCAATCTGTGATTACCGACGTGAAAAGGGGCTGACCGGTCCGCTCTTTATCGGCATCGACACCCATGCGCTGGCCGAGCCTGCGCTGGTCAGCGCCGTCGAGGTGTTCGCGGCCAACGGCGTCGACATCATGATCGACAAGGACGGCGGCTACACGCCGACGCCGGTGATCTCGCATGCGATCCTGACTTACAACAAGGGCCGCACCTCGGGCCTTGCCGACGGCGTCGTCGTTACGCCCTCGCACAATCCCCCCGAGGACGGCGGCTACAAATACAATCCGCCGCATGGCGGACCGGCCGACACCGATGCGACCTCCGTGATCGAGAAGCGGGCCAATGCCTATCTCGCCGACGGCCTCAAGGGCGTGAACCGCATCGACTACGCCAGGGCGCGCAGGTCTGCGAACGTCCACGCCTATGACTACGTCACACCCTATGTCGCAGACCTCGGCAACGTCGTCGATCTCGACCTGGTCAAATCCGCCGGCGTCAACATTGGCATCGATCCGCTCGGCGGCGCCGCCGTGCATTATTGGCATCCGATCATCGAGCGCTACGGCCTGAAGGCGACCGTGGTGAACGAGGCGATCGACCCGACCTTCCGCTTCATGACGGTGGATTGGGACGGCAAGATCCGCATGGACTGCTCCTCGCCTTACGCGATGGCGAGCCTGATCGCGATGCGCGACCGCTTCGACGTCGCGTTTGCCAACGATACCGATGCCGACCGCCACGGCATCGTGACGCGCACCGGCGGCCTGATGAATCCGAACCATTACCTCGCGACCGCGATCTTCTATCTGTTCGCGCACCGCCCGAACTGGGGCAGGGACGCCGCGATCGGCAAGACCGTGGTGTCGAGCTCGATCATCGACCGCGTCGCGAAAAAACTCGACCGCAAGCTGGTCGAGACCCCGGTCGGCTTCAAATGGTTCGTCGACGGCCTGCTCTCGGGCGGCTTCGGCTTTGGCGGCGAGGAGAGTGCAGGCGCCTCGTTCCTGCGCCGCGACGGCACGGTGTGGACCACCGATAAGGACGGCATCATCCTTGGCCTGCTCGCGGCCGAGATCATGGCCAAGTCCGGCCGCGATCCGAGCCAGCTCTTCAACGACCTCACTGCCGAGTTCGGCGTGCCGCATTACGCGCGCATCGACGTCGCCGCGACCACACCGCAGAAGAACATCCTGAAGTCCGTCACGCCCGAGCAGCTCGGCCTGAAGGATCTCGCCGGTGACCCCGTCCGCGCCACCCTGAGCAAGGCGCCCGGCAACGGCCAGCCGTTCGGCGGCATCAAGGTCGAAACCGATTTCGGCTGGTTCGCCGCCAGGCCGTCAGGCACCGAGGACGTCTACAAGATCTACGCGGAGAGTTTTCGCAGCCCCGAGCACCTGAAGGCGATTCAGCAGGAGGCTCAGGCAGGGTTGGCGAAGGTGTTCGGGGCGTAGAACACTCCAGCGGCAGGTGCCGCTTCTCGCGCTTCTCCGGGGGGAGAGCGCCGTATGCTCGGTGTCATCGTCCGCGCAGGCGGGCGATCCAGTACTCCGCGGCGGAAGTTGTGTGAACCCAACGTCTGCCGCGGAGTACTGGATTCTCCGCTTTCGCGGGGAATGACCGTGGATTTTTTGATGTATACAGCATTTCACTTTAAGGTATTATAATACGCCATATTCGCCCTTGAACGATTCCATTCCCCCGCTATTGTATACATAACGTATTCATAAGCTCTGGGAGTGAGACCGGTGACAAAACCCTTCCCGATGAACGCCTGGTATGCCGCCGCCTGGGACGCCGACGTCAAGCCGGCGCTGCTGCCGCGGATGATCTGCGGCAAGCACGTCGTGATGTACCGCAAGGCCGATGGCTCGGTCGCCGCGCTGGAGGATGCCTGCTGGCACCGCCTGGTGCCGCTGTCCAAGGGACGGCTCGAAGGCGACACGGTCGTCTGCGGCTATCACGGCCTGAAATACAACGCGCAAGGGCGCTGCACCTTCATGCCCTCGCAGGAGACCATCAACCCGTCGGCCTGTGTGCGCGCCTATCCCGTTGTCGAGCGTCACCGCTACATCTGGCTCTGGATGGGCGATCCCGCGCTGGCCGATCCCGCGCTGGTGCCCGACCTGCACTGGAATCACGACCCGGCCTGGGCCGGCGACGGCAAGACCATCCACGTCAATTGCGACTACCGCCTCGTGCTCGACAATCTCATGGACCTCACCCACGAGACCTTCGTGCACGGCTCGTCCATCGGCAACGAGGCGGTCGCGGAGGCGCCGTTCGACGTCACCCATGGCGAGAAGACGGTGACGGTGACGCGCTGGATGCGCGGCATCGAGGCGCCGCCGTTCTGGGCGAAACAACTCGGCAAGTCCGGACTCGTCGACCGCTGGCAGATCATCCGTTTCGAAGCGCCGTGCACCATTGCCATCGACGTCGGCGTGGCGCCGACCGGCACCGGCGCGCCGGAAGGCGACCGCTCGCAGGGCGTCAACGGCTTCGTGCTCAACACCATCACGCCAGAGACCGAGAAGACCTGCCACTATTTCTGGGCCTTCGTGCGCAACTATCAGCTCGGCGAGCAGCGCATCACCACCGAGATCCGCGAGGGCGTCTCCGGCATCTTCCACGAGGACGAGCTGATCCTCGAGGCGCAGCAGCGCGCGATGGACGAGAACCCGGATCGCATCTTCTACAATCTCAACATCGACGCCGGCGCGATGTGGACGCGCAAGCTGATCGACAAGATGGTGGCAAAGGAAAACCCGCCGCAGCACCTCCAGGCTGCGGAGTAAGCCGACATGGCCGAGCGTGAGGTCGACCGCTCCGTCTCGCAGACCGTGAAGGCGCAGCTCGCGCTGCGCGACCAGCTCCTCTCGGGCTCGTTGCGCCCGGGCGAGCGCATCTCCGAGCTCCAGGCGGTGGAGACCACCGGCGCCTCGCGCACCCCGGTGCGCATGGCGCTGGTGCGGCTGGAGGAGGAGGGCCTCTTGGAGGCGATTCCCTCCGGCGGCTTCATGGTGAAGGCGTTCTCCGAGCGCGACATCTCCGATTCCATCGAGCTGCGCGGCACGCTGGAAGGGCTCGCCGCGCGCTTTGCCGCCGAGCGCGGCGTGTCCGCGCGCGAGCTCGAGCCGCTGAAGGAGTGCCTTGCCGCGATCGACGAGCTGTTGCGCCAGGTCCCGATCTCGGTGGATGCGTTCTCGTCCTATGTCACGCTGAACGCGCGCTTCCACGCCCTGCTCACCGAATTGTCGCGAAGCCCGCCGCTGATCCGGCAGATCGACCGCGCCTCGTCGCTGCCGTTTGCATCCCCAAGCGGTTTCGTGATGGCGCAGTCCGCGCTGCCCGAGGCGCAGCAGATCCTGATCATCGGGCAGGAGCACCACCGCGTCGTGATCGACGCCATCGAGAACCGCGAAGGCGCCCGCGCCGAAGCGGTCATGCGCGAGCATGCGCGGCTCGCGGTGCGCAATCTGCGGCTTGCGCTACGCAACCGAACCCATCTCGACCTGCTGCCGGCGCTCGCGCTGATCAAGTCCGCAACCGATTGAGGGGAGTGTCATGCGCTTCATCGAAACCTGGAGTCCGGCGACGCTCGTCTCGACGCGCGATCTCGCGCCGGGCATCCGCGAATTCCTGATCCGGCCGGACCAGTTCGACGGCGCCGCCTATCCGGTCGGCAGCCACATCAATATCAGCGTCACCATCGACGGGCAGCCCGAGACGCGGTCCTATTCGCTGGTCGGGGAAGCGTCGTCGCGGGGTTTAAGGATCGCGGTGCGCCGCGCCGAGGACTCGCGTGGCGGCTCGCGCTATATGTGGTCGTTGCAGCCGGGCGCGCGGCTCGACATCACGACGCCCGCCTCGCTGCTCGCAGTCGACTGGGCGCGCCAACATTACTGCCTGATCGCCGGCGGCATCGGCATCACCCCGATTCTCGGCGCGGCGCAGGCGCTGGCGCGGCGCGGCGCCGATGTCACGCTGCATTACGCGGTGCGCTCGCGCACCGAGGCTGCCTATCTCGACGATCTCGCCGCAACGCTTGGTGATCGCCTGGTCGTTCACGCCAGCGATGAGGGCAAGCGGCTCGATCTCGACGCCATGTTCGCCTCGGTGCCCAAGGATGCGCTGGCGCTGTTCTGCGGCCCGATGCGGATGCTGGATGCCGCGCGCCACGCCTGGATCGGCGCCGGCCATCCGCTTCCCGATCTGCGCTACGAGACGTTCGGTTCCAGCGGCACGCTGCCGACCGAGACGTTTCGCGTGCGCTTGAAAGGCTCCGATGTCGAGCTGGAGATCCCACGCGAGCGCTCGATGCTGGACGTGCTCAACGCCAGCGGCCACGACGTCATGTACGATTGCAAGCGGGGCGAATGCGGCCTGTGCGCCATCGACGTGGTCGCGATCGACGGCGAGATCGACCATCGCGACGTCTTCTTCAGCGACCATCAGAAGCAAAGCAACCAGAAGATCTGCGCCTGCGTCTCCCGCGCCCGGGGCACCATCACGGTGGACACGCTGCTGCGGGCGGATCCTGTCTGAGGAGAAGCTGGGGCGGGGACGCCGCGGCAACACCTGGTCAATGGCGTCTTTCATGATTTTCGAGTCTTTGGCATGGTCGCGGGCATGTTCTGGTTGCGCCGTGGCCAAATGCAGCCTGGAGACCTGACCATGAATGAGTTGGGATTAAGCCGACGTCGGATGTTGACGGGCGCAGGAGGGGTGTTGATCGGCCAGATGATTGGCGAGAGTTCGGCCGCGGGTTTTGAATGGCAGCCGACCTCGTTGCGCGAAGCCGGATTCTCCAATGATCTGGACGCTCGGCTCGACAAGGCCATTGCCGACAAGCGGGTCTGGAATCTCCACAGCGTCATCGTGGTGCGCAATGGACGGCTGGTCTTCGAGCGCTACTTCGAGGGCGAGGACACCGCGAGAGGAAGCCGGCCCATCGGCGTGGTGTCGTTCAAGCCGGATTCGCTTCACGATTTGCGCTCGGCATCCAAAAGCGTCGTCGGCTTGCTCTATGGCATTGCGCTGGCCGCCGGCAAAGTGCCGGCGCCCGAAGATCAACTGCTGCCGTCTTTTCCCGAATATGCGGATCTCGCAGCCGATCCGGTTCGCAGCCGCTGGACACTCCACCACGTGCTGTCCATGACAATGGGCACCGAATGGAACGAGGCGATGCCCTATACCAACCCGGCCAACAGCGAGACCGCCATGGACATGGCGCCTGATCGCTACCGATATATCCTCGACCGGCCGATGATAATGGAGCCCGGCAATCGCTGGGTCTATAATGGTGGCGCCACTGCGCTGCTGGGACGGCTGATCGCCAGAGGCACGGGCAAGTCGCTGCATGAATACGGGCGTGAGGTTCTTTTCGACCCGCTCGGTATCGGCCCGACCGATTGGTACGCCGACAACGGCGGTGAACTGATCGCGGCTTCCGGCCTGCGGATGACCCCGCGCGATTTCGCTCGGATCGGCGAGCTGACTTTGCGCGGTGGCGTTTGGAAAGGCCGTTCGGTGGTTCCCGCGGAATGGATCGCGCGCAGCACTTCGCCTTTGGTGCACATCGCGGAAGAGCGCCATTACGGCTATCAATGGTACAATCTGGATTTCACCATGGAGACACCGACGATATCGCGCTCGAACCAGCGTCTCTGGAACGCCGCCGGCAATGGTGGTCAGCGTCTGACCGTGTTTCCCGGGCTCGATCTGGTCGTCGTCACCACAGCAGGCAACTACAACGCCAAGGACAACAATTTGCCGCCGCTGCGCATCATTACCGATGTCGTGATGCCAAGCCTGCTGTGACCCGAGAAAACTTCAGTTGCGAGTATACGCCCTAGGCTGCGTATGTCGCCCGCAGCTTCTTCGTTTCGAGCAGGGCTAGGACTCCATCCGCCGACACCGGCCGGCTGATGAGGTAACCCTGCACTTCGTCGCAACCGATCTGGTGCAGATATTCGAGCTGGTCGGCGGTCTCGACACCTTCCGCGACCACGCCGATGCGCAGGTCGCGCGCGAGCCCAATCACCGATTTCACGATTGCGGCGCAGTCCGGCTGCACCAGCATGTCGCGGATGAAGGACTGGTCGATCTTGATGCGGCTGAACGGCAGCTTGCGCAGATAGGTCAGCGAGGAGAAGCCGGTGCCGAAATCGTCGAGCGCCACGGTGACGCCGAGCTCCAGCAGCGCGTTGAGGACGGACGCGGCGGAGGCGTATTTCGACAGCAGCATCGATTCCGTGATCTCGATCTCGAGCCGGTGCGGGGCGATCTTCGCGTCCGCAAGTGCCTGCACGATGATCTGGAGGAGGCCGTTGTTGTGAAACTGCGCGGCCGAGAAATTCACGGCGACCCTGATCTCTTCGGGCCACTCGGCAACCGTCGCGCAGGCGCGGCGGACGACCCATTCGCCGATCTCGTGGATCAGCCCGGTTTCCTCGGCGATCGGAATGAACTCGCTCGGCGGCACCAGTCCGCGCTGGGGATGCTGCCAACGCAGCAGCGCCTCGAACCCGGTGATGCGGTTGCCGTCGAGGTCGAGAAAGGGCTGGAACACCAGGAACAGCTCGTCCCTGGCGATGGCGCCTTCCAGATCCGATTGCAGCGCCTTGCGGTCGCGTGATGAGCGGTCGTCGGTTTCCTCGAAGAAACACACCGTGCCGGGTCCGGCCTTCTTGGCGCGGTAGAGCGCGGCGTCGGCGTTCTTCATGATGTCGAGTTGCGTGCTGCCGTCACGCGGCGCCAGCACGATGCCGACGCTGGTCGCGCCGACGATCTGGCGGCCCTCGATCTGGAACGGTTCGTCGAAGGCCGCGACGAAGCGCTCCGCGATCTCGAGCGCATCCTCCGGCCGCGCCAGATTGGCCATTACCAGCGCGAACTCGTCGCCGCCGATGCGTGCGACATGCTCGGCCGCGCGGGTGCAGCGTTGCAGGCGACTCGCGATCTGGACCAGAAACTCGTCACCGGCAGGATGGCCGAACTTGTCGTTGACCTCCTTGAAACGATCGAGATCGAGCAGAAGGACCGCGAATTCCTCGCCGGACAGAGCGAGCCGCTTCAAGGCTGCATCCAGCGTTTCGTTGAAGGCGACGCGATTGGGCAGATGGGTCAGCGGGTCCTGCCGCACCGTACGCTCAGCCTCAATCTGCCGCATCACGCGCCGTGCGAACGCGATCGAATTGACGAACACGCTGCGCAGCAGCACCGATCCGTAGACCACCACCAGGAAAGCGATCAGCAGAAACGCCGGATCGCCATTCCTGCCGAGGCAGATCGCGATGCCAGCGAAGATCGGGGCCGTGAATGCGATCGCCGCGATCGGGATCGTGGCGAAGGCCAGCGCGCCCCCCGCCAGCATCCCCGAACAAAGGCAGGTGATGACGAGCTGCCCGCCGGTTGAGGCATCGGCGAAGAATGCGACCGGAACGGTGCCCCAGGCGGCACCGAGGATGAAAGCATTGCGCACCAGCCGATGCATGGCCCGGCGCGAGACGAATTGCGGTTTGGTGATGCGGCGCGCGGCATGGGATTGCAGGCCGAACGCGATCGCGGCGCCCGCCACGATGGCGGCCCAGATCAAGGCCAGCTTCAAGCCCGGCGAATGCCACAGCGCGACGACGAGCACCCCGGCGTTGCAGGCATTGGCCAGCATGATGCCGACCGAATAGCCGAGCACCAGCGACATCTGTTCGGCGCGGATATGGCCGGCGACGGCTTCGTCGGTTACGGGACCGCCAAAGGCCGACAGATCGCCGGCGAACAGCCGCGCGAAATAGCTGGTCGTTTGAGTCCGCATTCCAGAGCCCAGCAGCATGGGCCGTTTGTCCGGCCCGATCCGGAGAATTCGCTGCAAACCTTTGACGAACTATGAATTATCCCCGCTTGTGACGATAGCCGCGACCACTTCTGCGTGTTCGTCACGTCGTATCGATAACAAATCGATACAAATGCGCGCCGGCGAGGTTACGGTCACGGAGCTTGGGGCGCTGAAGCTACTATGGCGCCATGGCCGGGCTAATCCGTTCGAAGGACAGCGTCGCGTCCGCTCGCCTATGTCCCGGCCATCGACGCCTTTGAGGCCACGAGGGAACGTGCGTCCAAACAGCTTCGAGCCGGCGGTCGGCTCGGTGCTGAGACTTCCGATCACGCGATGCGGTTAGGGCGGGAGCGCCTGGACTTGGCACGGCACCCGGCTGCAAATAATCCTCGGCGCCATCTCACAGCTTGTTTCGGTTCTTGCTCGCTCCCTTCAATTTTGGAGCGTCCGAAGTCGATTTTGCCCAATCTGCCATTTGCATGCAGGTCAGCAGGTCGACATAGCTGTCACTGCCGCCAGCCGTCGCTTCGCCTTCGCATCGGGTTCGAAGGCTGTCGGAATTCGTGAGCCAAACGGAATGAAGTTGTTGCAGCGCGGAATTTTCGTCGCGCATGCAATCGTCGTAGGACTGCGCCAGATCCAGGCCCATCGCCTTGTCAGTGGCTACGGTGGCCTTGCAGGTCGCCTCGACATTGAGTTGAGGGACGCGTTCGCTGACTGGAATTGTTGTTTGGCCGCCTATCATCGCCAAGGTCAGCAATACAATCTTCATGCAGGACTCCCCGTTTGAGATTTCACTGAAGCAATTTCATCAGGCGACCGAGCGGGCATCGTATTGATTTGAATCAAGGGGAACGAAGGAGATTGTCTCTCAATATTGCGCGAGTAAACACACCGACCAGCACCGAGACAGTTTCGGGCAACCAGCCCGATCGCGCGAGCAAGAACACGAGGCAGATTGTGATAGTAGTGGGGTATTGAAGACGCAGACGATCCCTGCTGGCCCAAACGTTCAGGTTGTGCTAAAGTAATTCTAGAGGGCCCGTATTGCGCAAGCGACCGAAGATGCCCCTCAAGCGACGCTAGTTCGACCAGGCTTTATATCTCTGTTTCTAGCAATTTGTTTCGAGTTCTGCAGACGCCGTGCGGCGTTTGATGCGGTCGGTGACGCACGTTATCTTGCAAGCAATAAGCGCCCCTCGCGCTAGATCGAAAATACTTCAATTCATACCGCCGCGAGCGGTGTGAACGCATCTGACATCGGCTTTGCTGCCATTCTTCTCTTCGTTTTGATTGCCGTCGCGCCACTCTGCAAGGCAATACGCTGAGACCTTCAATGCTCAGATCCTCGAACGCGATCATGCCGACGGTAACAAGGTGAATCGAACGAAGTCGCAAATCAGAGGTCACCAAATCAGAAGAGGAGGATTCGACATGTTTCGAGGAATTCTGACGCTGACAATTTCTCTTTGCCTTGGTGCGGCGGCCGTGCCTACCGCGCGGGCGCAGGGCACTGCACCGGCCGTTACCGAACAAGAGGCGCATGCCATCGCAGTGGATGCCTATGTCTACTTTTACGCGCTAATGTCGATGGACATCTCGAGAAAGCAATTCACCAACGGCACGACCGATTTCAGAGGTCCGATGAATACCTTTGTCAACGTGCCGGAATACCCCCCGGCCAATTTCAAGGGCGTGGTGCGGTCGAACTTCGACACGCTGTATTCCGTCTCCTGGCTGAACATGACCAAGGAGCCTGTCGTCATCTCCGCACCAGATACAAGTGAGCGCTACTATCTGCTGCCGATGCTCGACATGTGGACCGATGTCTTCGCGTCGCCCGGCTGGCGAACGACGGGCACCAAGGCCGGTACGTTCCTGATCACACCCCCAGGCTGGCGGCCCGATCTGCGCGAAAGGTTCGCGGAAGAATTCAAGCTTCCGAGCGACACCCAGCGCATCGAGGCGCCGACGCCCCATGTCTGGGTGATCGGCCGCACCAAGACGGATGGCCCGCCCGATTACGATGCCGTCCATAAGATCCAGGCCGGTTACAAGGTCACGCTGCTTTCCGAGTACGGCAAGACACCCAAGCCGGTCGAGTTCAAGCCGGACCCAAGCGTCGACATGAAGACGCCGCCGAAGGTCCAGGTCGATACCATGTCGGCCGGCGTGTACTTCGCCAGCGCCGCAGAACTGCTCAAGCTTCACCCGCCGCATGCTACCGATGAGCCGATCATTGCGCAGATGAAGAAAATCGGCATCGAGCCCGGCAAGAGCTTTGACATCGGTAGGCTCGATCCGGTGTTGCAACGGGCGCTGGAGACCGCTCCGCACGACGGCCAGAAGCTGATGGCCTGGAAAGTGCCGACACTTGCGCGGGTCGCAAATGGCTGGTCGATGAACACCGATACGATGGGTGTCTACGGCAACTACTACTTGAAGCGGGCCATCGTCGCCCAACTTGGGCTGGGCGCGAACCTGCCTGAGGATGCCATCTATCCGCTCAATCTCGGCGACGCGACCGGCAAGCCGCTGGATGGAGCCAACAAGTACACAATTACGTTCGAGAAGGGCGCCGCCCCGCCGGTCAACGCCTTCTGGTCGATCACGCTATACGACCCGGAAGGTTTTCAGGTCGGCAATGCGCTCAACCGTTTTGCCGTGAGCAGCTGGATGCCGTTCAAGTACAACGCAGACGGGTCGCTCGATATATTCTTCCAGAATGATAGCCCGGGCAAGGACAAGGATGCGAACTGGCTTCCGGCGCCGAAGGGAGCCTTTAGTCTGACCATGCGCCTTTACAGCCCGAAGTCCGATGCGCTGACCGGAAAGTGGAATCCGCCGCCGGTCGTGAGGACGCAGGACGGAACGGTGGGCTTGGCCCAATAAAGTTGATTTGAGCGCCGGCGCTTCGGCGCCGGCGTTCGACCGCATGAACACAATGGCGATGCGGCTCAACTGGCCCAGGACCGAAGCACCGTCGATCCTGCCTTCGGGCGAAGGGACGTGGTACCCGCCGGGCGTGAAGCTGGTCTTGTAGAGACAGTCAGCGGCTCAGCGTCCCAACTGCTTGGGGTCGTAATAAAAGCGTTCCTCGACGAGTTCATCCCCCCGCCATGTCTGCCATGCGATCTCATCCAACGTTCGGATGATGCCCTCGGCGGTGGTGAAGCTGAAGGTCCAGCGCGTCGCGACATGATCGCCCTCGATCAGGCTCGGCCCGATGCGCACCGCCTTGACTTCCCTGGAGGCCGCCAGCGCGCCGCGCTCCTTGGCGACGAGCTTGTCGCGGCCGACTGTCGGTGCCGCGTTGTTCTCGTAGGTCGCGGCCTCGGGCGTATAGAACTGCTCGATTGCGCCGATGAAATCCCCGGTCTCCAATCGCTTGGCAAAAGCTTCGACGACGTCACGGCTCGGCATGGCACACCTCACAAATAACCGACTGATGGTTGGTAAATACCGACCGATAGTCGAAAAGTCAACTGGCCGCTTGTGCCGAATTCGATTAGACGAGACCCATGGCAAAACAGGCGGAGCGACGGGCGGGGACATCGGAGGCGATCCTGACGGCGGCGCGTCGCCTGTTCGGGGCGCAAGGATTTGCCGCGACGACGATGGACGAGATCGCCGAAGCCACCGGCGTCGCCAAGGGCGCGGTCTATCATCACTTCAAGACAAAGGAAGCGGTGTTCGAAGCGGTGTTCGACAACGTCTCGCGCGATCTCGTCGCCGAGATCGACGGCGCCGCGCGTTCCGAGAAGGATGTGCTCGCCGCGATGGTCGCCGGCACCCAGCATTATTTCGCCGCAACCGCGAAGGGGCCGACCGGCCAGATCATCCTGCGCGATGGCCCGGCGGTGCTCGGCTGGGAGCGCTGGCGAGAGATCGACGCCAAACATTTCGGCGGCAAGCTGCCGCGCGCGATTGCGGCGGCGATGGAAGCCGGCCTGATTGCGCGGCAGCCGGTCGAGCCGCTGGCCCGGCTGCTGCTCGGCGCGGTAACAGAGGCCGCGGTCGCCTGCGCCGGACGCGCCGATATCGCAAGGGCGGGTGCGGAATATACCCGTGCGTTCAGGTCGCTGGTCGAGGCGCTGCGCGTCGCTGCATGATCGTGCTAAGTGATGATTGGAAACGCCCCCACCAACAAAAAGAACAGTAGCGCATGAACGCAACTTCCTCCCTGACGCCCTCCGACCCTGAATTCGACTACATCATCGTCGGTGCCGGCTCTGCCGGCTGCGTGCTCGCCAACCGGCTGTCGGCGAACGGCAAGCACAGCGTGCTGCTGCTCGAGGCAGGCCCGAAGGATTCCAACATCTGGATTCACGTGCCGCTCGGCTACGGCAAGCTGTTCAAGGAAAAGACCGTCAACTGGATGTACCAGACCGAGCCGGAGCCCGAGCTGAAGGGTCGTCAGGTGTTCCAGCCGCGCGGCAAGACGCTGGGCGGATCGAGCTCGATCAACGGCCTGCTCTATGTCCGCGGCCAGCACGAGGATTACGACAGATGGCGTCAGCGCGGCAACGCGGGCTGGGGCTATGACGACGTGCTGCCCTATTTCAAGAAGGCTGAGAACCAGTCGCGCGGCGCCGATCAATATCACGGCAGCGGCGGCCCCCTGCCGGTGTCCAACATGGTCGTGACCGATCCGCTGTCGAAGGCCTTCATCGATGGCGCGGTCGAGAGCGGTCTGCCCTACAATCCTGATTTCAACGGCGCCACGCAGGAAGGTGTCGGCCTGTTCCAGACCACGACCCGCAATGGCCGCCGCGCCTCGACCGCGGTGGCCTATCTCGGCCCCGCCAAGGCCCGCGGCAATCTCAAGATCGAAACTGGCGCGCTCGGCCAGCGCGTGCTGTTCGAGGGCCGCCGCGCGGTCGGCGTTGAATACCGTCAGGGCGCCACATTGCGTCGCGCCCGTGCGCGCAACGAGGTCGTGCTGTCGAGCGGCGCCTACAACTCGCCGCAGCTGCTCCAGCTCTCCGGCGTCGGGCCCGGCGACCTCCTGCGCAAGCACGGCATCGATGTCGTGCTGGACGCGCCGGGCGTCGGGCACGATCTCCAGGACCACATGCAGGTCCGTATCGTGATGCGCTGCTCGCAGAAGATTACGCTCAACGACACCGTCAATCACCCGCTCCGCCGCACCATGGCCGGCGCGCGCTATGCGCTGTTCCGCAAAGGCTGGCTGACGATCGCGGCGGGCACCGCGGGCGCGTTCTTCAAGACCAGTCCGCGGCTGGCCTCGCCGGACATCCAGGTCCATTTCCTGCCGTTCTCGACCGACAAGATGGGCGAGAAGCTTCATGCTTTCTCCGGCTTCACGGCGTCGGTGTGCCAGCTCCGCCCCGAAAGCCGCGGGTCCTTGCGCATCAAAAGCGCCGACCCGACAGTGCCGCCGGAGATCCGCATCAACTACATGTCGACCGAGACCGACCGCACCACCAACGTGGAAGGCCTGAAGATCCTGCGCAACATATTGCATGCACCGGCGCTGAAGCCTTTCGTGGTCGACGAGTACGATCCCGGGACGAAGGTAGCCACGGATGCCGAGCTGCTGGATTATTGCCGTGAGCGGGGCAGCACCATCTACCATCCGACCTCGACCTGTCGTATGGGCAATGATGCGCTCGCGGTGGTCGATCAGCGGCTGAAGGTGAGGGGCTTCGAAGGCCTTCGTGTGGTCGACGGCTCGATCATGCCTGACCTGGTCTCGGGGAACACCAACGCGCCGATCATCATGATCGCCGAAAAGGCCTCCGACATGATATTGGAGGATGCGCGGTAAACTCGCGTCTTGAGAGGATTTGGGCTTGGCTACGCGATTCAAGATCGGCACACGCAAGAGCGCGATGGCGCTGGCACAGACGGAAGAGATCGCGCGCCGCCTGACCGCTGCCATGCCCGATCTCGACGTCGAGATCGTCAAGTTCGACACCACGGGCGATCTCGACCAGACCAGCAAGCTGTTGCCCCATGGCGGCAAGGGTGGTGCCTTCGTGGCCCAGATCCGCGCCGCCGTGCTGTCGGGCGAACTCCAGGCGGCGATGCATTCGCTGAAGGACATGCCCGGCAACGAAGACACGCCGGGCCTCGTGATCGGCGCCACGCTCTCGCGCGATCCCCCCAATGACGCGCTTGTGCTGCGTGACGGCGTGACGCTGGAGGCATTGCGCCAATCTCGTGGCAAGGGTTTCAAGATCGGCACCAACGCCGTCCGCCGCGCCGCCTATGCGCGGCGATTGTTTCCCGACGTCGAGATCATCCACTTCCGTGGCGCCGCCGACACGCGCGTGCGAAAACTCGACAATGGCGAGAAGCAGCGCCTGCCGGATGGCGGCGCGGTGGGGCCTGCGGACGCGCTGATCATGGCGCGGTCCGGCCTCGACCGCGTCGGCCTTTCACAGCGCATCGCCTACGAGTTTACCGCAGCGGAGATGCTGCCGGCAGCGGGACAGGGCATCGTCGCGGTCGAATGCGCGGCACAGGACTGGCATACGCGTCGTATCCTCGCATCGATCGATGATCCCGCTGCACACGCCTCCGCCGATGCCGAGCGCGAAGTGCTGTGGGTGCTGAACGGCCATTGCAATTCGCCGGTGGCGGGCTTTTCGACCATTGCGGGCGATCAGATGTCGCTCACCGCGTCCGTGCTCGATCTCTCCGGCAACACCATCATCGAAGCCTTGCGTTCGGGCCCCGCCAATCGCCCCCGCGAACTCGGCCGTGCGGTGGGACTGGATCTGCTGGCCAAGGGCGCCGCCGAGATCATCGAGCGCAGCCGTCCGCGGTAAGCTTTCCCGCAGGTTCGCAATGGCGAGGGGGACAGCGCTGCGATGATGGCATCATGCGCCTGTTTTGCCCGACGCGTCAAATGTTGGCGCGACCTGATGCGATGACGGCGCACCTGATTTCGGTCCGCCCTAAGTCATTGATCGGGCGTGGCCTCTCTACTGTGCATGGGGTTGTTTTCGCGTTTTTTTGTTTTTCCGCTCCCCAGGCGCAAAATAAATCAGCCCCGCACACGTTTCAGCATCTGCTCGACATGGGCGATCGGCGTCTCCGGCTGGATGCCGTGGCCGAGATTGAAGATGAACCGCCCCTGCGCAAAATTCGCCAGCGTGTTGTCGACCGCGCGGTCGAGCGCGGCGCCGCCTGTGATCAGCACCAGCGGATCGAGATTGCCCTGAACCGCAACCTTGCTCTGCACGCGCTCGCGGATGAAGGCCGGCTCCGCGGTCCAGTCGATGCTGACAGCGTTGACGCCGGTCGCCTCGACGAACCCGGGCAGTTGCGCACCGGCACCGCGCGGAAAGCCGATGATCTTCGCGTCCGGCACCTTGGCGCGCACGCCTTCGACGATGCGCCGGGTCGGCTCGACCGACCAGCGCGCGAACTCGGCAGGGGGCAGCACCCCGGCCCAGGTGTCGAAGATCTGCAAGGCGTTGGCGCCTGCCGCAAGCTGCGCCAGCAGATATTCGATCGAGTTCTCGACCAGCACGTCGATGATCTCAGCGAACGCCTCCGGATGCCGGTAGGCCATCATCCGCGCCGGCGCCTGGTCAGGCGTGCCCTGGCCGGCGACCATGTAGGTCGCCACCGTCCAAGGGGCGCCGCAGAAGCCGATCAGCGCGATCCTGGGATCGAGCGCCCCGCGCACGATTTTGAGCGCCTCGAACACCGGCGCGAGCTTGCCGAAATCGGCGTGTTTCGCCAGTGTCGCGACCTTGGCGGGATCATCCAGCGGTTCGAGCCGCGGACCCTCGCCGACCTCGAAGCGCACGGAACGTCCGAGCGCATAGGGGATCACCAGGATGTCGGAGAAGATGATCGCCGCATCGAAGCCGAACCTCCGGATGGGCTGCAGCGTCACCTCGGCGGCAAGCTCCGGGTTGAAGCAGAGGTCGAGGAAGCCGCCGGCCCTGGCGCGCACCTCGCGATATTCCGGCAAGTAACGGCCGGCCTGCCGCATCATCCAGATCGGCGGAATGACCTGCCGCTGGCCGGAGAGGACGTCGATGAAAGGCTTTGTCGCAGACTGGGGCACGAACGGTCCTGAGGATGGTTAGGGCTCCTGATACACCGCCGCGGCCCGAAGCGGAACAGGGGAACCAAGCGCAATTCGACCGCGTTGACCAGCCAACGGAGGACGAGACCATGGCTGAGACATTCAACCCCGCGCCGCATGATAAGCACGCCGACGATCTGCACGAAGCGCTCGCCGCCGATCGCCACGCCAAGCTCGATGCCGGGCTGAAAGATACCTTCCCGGCGTCCGATCCCGTGAGCGCCGCCCAGCCAACGCCCTCGAAGGCCGATGCGGAGGCCGACAATCCCTCGCTCTGGGACAAGGTTAAGGCCATCTTCAGCTAGCCGCGGGAGCGCCGGATTCCGATAGGTCTGCTAATGCCCTGTTAGCGATGCGCTGATTCCGGTGTCCGTACGACTACGGGAACCGCCGACATCGCCGCATATTTCTGCGGGCGTTTCAGAGTTCAATAACAGAAGCAGCAGAGTTTCCGATCTTCGGAGAATTCTGCCGCATGAGTGCTGTGACCCAAAGAGCCGGATTGAGCCGCCTGCCGCTGCGGGCAGCTGCGTTCGTCGCGCTGACGTGCGTGGCCATCCTCGGCGTCAGCGGCTGGCGGGAATGGGCGGCCCGCGACGCGGTGCTCAAGGGCGCCGAGACCGAGATGGCCAACGTTGCGCGATCGCTGACGCAGCATGCCGATGACAGCCTCGATCTGCTGGATTCTGGCGTCGTCGGCGTCGTCAGCCGGCTGGAGATGGACGGCACCGAGCCGGCCACGATCGCCAAGCTCAGAACCCTGCTGGAGGTGCGCAAGAAGGCGGTAGAGCGCATCCACAGCCTCGCCATCATTGACGACCGCGGCAACTGGTTGACCTCGCCCGGCACGATCGGCTCGACTCTGAACGACGACGCGTTCTTCCGTTATCACCAGCTCTCGCCGAAACGGGAGCCCCATGTCGGCCGGCCCGTGAAGAGCCTGCTCGACGGCGAGTGGGTCGTCACCCTGTCGCGCCGTTTCAACAAGCTGGATGGCAGCTTCGGTGGCGTGGTGCTCGCGACCATCAGCTCGGGATATCTCTCGCATTTCTACGAACAGTTCGAGATCGGCCGCAACAGCTCGGTGGCGTTGACACACGGCGACGGCCTGATCATCGCGCGCTACCCGAGCAACGAGAAATACATCGGCCGCAGCGTTGCCAATACGCCGCTGTTCCGCGACGCCGCTCTGCAGCGGCCGGGCGGCGTCTATCATTTCAAGTCGCCGCTCGATGGCGCCGAACGCGTCAGCTTCTTCAAGCGCTCTGGCCGTTATCCGCTGGTCCTGCTCGCCACCGTCGACAAGGACGAGCTGCTCGCACCCTGGCGCGCTGCGGTGATCTCCCGCATGCTCTACGTGCTCGCGTTGGTCATGCTGATCGCAATCATTGGTGCGGTGCTGGTGCGGCAGTTGCAGCGGGGCCAGAGCATGGCGGCCGCGCTGGTCGAGAAGGAAGCGAATTTCCGACTGCTTGCCGAAAGCTCCAGCGACATGGTGACGCGTATGGGGCTCGACGAGCGGCTGCGCTATGTCTCGCCATCGTCGATTGGCGTCGTCGGCTGGCGCGCCAATCAGCTGATCGGAACCTTCGCGCTCGCCGGCATTCACGCGGACGACCGGCCGCAGGTCCAGGCTCTCGTCGACGCCATGAAACGCGGCGAGAAGGAGGAGGTGCGCGTTACCTATCGCAACGCGCACCGGCAGAACGCCGAAGTCTGGCTCGAATCGACCATGCGGGTGACCCGCAAGGAGAGTGGCAGCGTCGACGGCGTGGTCGCGATCTCGCGCGACATCACCGAGCAGAAGAAGCTCGAGACCCGGCTCGAAACGCTCGCGATCGAGGACAGCCTCACCGGGCTTGCTAATCGCCGCCGCTTCGATGAACGACTGAAGGAGGAGTGGGCGCGTGCCTATCGCGAGCGCTCCAGCCTTTCCCTGCTGATGATCGACGTCGACCACTTCAAGTCTTACAACGACGAATACGGCCATCCCGCGGGCGATGCCTGCCTCCGGCAGGTGGCGCAGATCATCGCCGCCGAGATGCATCGTTCCGGCGATCTGGCGGCGCGTTACGGCGGCGAGGAGTTCGCCATGCTGCTGCCGAACACCGACGCTGCCGGCTGCGCCCTGATCGGCGACCGGATCCGACGGGCGATCCGCGATGCGGGCCTCGTCCACGCCAGCAACCATGCGGCTGGCTGCGTCACCGCTTCGCTCGGCGGTGCTGCCTGCCGGCCGGCGCTGGAGCGCACGGCCGGCGTCACCTCGCTGATCGAGGCCGCCGACCAGGCGCTCTATGCCGCCAAGGAAGCCGGGCGCAACCGGCTGATGATGTCGGGCGAGGTGAGCAACCTTCTTCTCAAGGCGTCCGGTCAGTAACCCCGCTCAATAATGCGGGGGGCGCTCATTGGCGGCTCCCGGCGCATTCGCCTCGGCCTCCTGCAGCCGCTCGCCGAGCTCTGCGATCCTTCGCGTCAGCGCGTCGATCTGCTTCCACTGCGCGGTGATGGTCTGGTTCAGCGTCTCGATCGCGTCGTCCTGATAGGCGAGGCGCGTCTCAAGCGTGTCGATGCGCTCGCCGAGCGTCTGGATCTCATTCGTCACGTGCCGCGTCCTTATTTCGTTCGGGCGAGCCAAGTTCTTGCAAGCCGAGTTGTTGCGCGCCAAGTTGCTGCAAACCATGACCGAGCGCGACACGTTCGTCGAACACGAAGCATTCGCCGCGCCAGCGACTCTGAGCCTCCGGCACCTCTTCCAGATATTTGAGAATGCCGCCTTTGAGGTGATAGACCTCGGCAAAGCCGCGCGCGAGCAGATGCGCGCTCGCTTTCTCGCAGCGGATGCCGCCGGTGCAGAACATCGCGATTCTGCGGTGTTTGACAGGATCGAGCCGTTCGGCCGCAAATTCCTTGAACTGGCCAAAGCTCTCGATGCCTGGGTCGAGCGCGCCGTCGAACGTCCCCATCGCCACCTCGAAGGCGTTCCTGGTGTCGAGCACCAGCGTGTCGGGCGCCGCGATCAGCGCGTTCCATTCGCTCGCATCGACATAGGTGCCGACCTGCCGGGTCGGATCTGCGGCTTCGTCGCCGAGCGTGACGATCTCCTTCTTCAGCCGCACCTTGAGCCGGCCGAATGGCATCGCCTCGGCGGTCGAGAACTTCAATTCGAGATTGTTCAACCTGCCGCTGAAGATGTCGCCGTGCGCGAGCTCATGGACGAGAGCGTCGATCGCCGCGCCCGCACCCGCGACCGTGCCGTTGATGCCCTCCTGCGCGAGCAGCACGCTCCCCTTCACCGCCAGGCCGGCGCAGAACGCGCGCAGCGGCTCGCGCAACTCCCGGTAATCGGGCAGGGCGGCGAATTGGTAGAAGGCGGCGACCTTGCAAATCATGGCGCCCGTTTAGCAGGCGGGGCGCGCCCGGAAAACCCGCAAGAAGCAGCTCTATTCCCAGCGGATGGCAGCCATTTCCCTGGTATGCCAGCATTGCCCCGGCGGGCCGGAATGTGTCATGTAGGCGCGGCTTTTTCCGAAACGACACGCCATCCGCGCCAGACGCCAACGAGAGCAAGAATTCGATGAGAAACTTCCATTTCCCCGGCAGGTCCACGGTCCACGCCACCAACGCGATGGTGGCGACCTCGCATCCGCAGGCGTCGCTCGCCGCGATCGAGGTGCTGCGCGAGGGCGGCACGGCAGTGGACGCGGCCGTTGCGGGCTCGGCCATTCTCGGCGTGATCGAGCCGCAATCGACCGGCATCGGCGGCGACTGCTTTGCGCTGATCCAGCCGCGCGGCGAGGGCAAGATCATCGCCTATAACGGCTCGGGGCGCGCGCCGAAGGCGGCGAACGCCGACTGGTATCTCGAGCGCAAGATCAACTCCGTGCCGCTGACCTCGGCGCATGCGGTGTCGATCCCCGGCGTGATCGACGCCTTTGCGACCGTTTTGCGCGACCACGGCAAGTTCGGCTTCGACCGGCTGCTTCAGCCCGCGATCAAGGCCGCCGAGGAAGGCTACGTCGTCGCCCCTCGCATCGCCTTCGACTGGAAGAACCAGTTCGAGAAGCTGAAGGGTGGCACCAACACGGAGCGGTATCTGTTGCCGCACGGCAAGCCGCCGGTGGCCGGCGACGTCATCCGCCAAGCCGAGCTCGGCAAGACGCTACGGGCGATCGCCAAGGACGGCCGCGACGCCTTCTACAAGGGCCCGATCGCCGAGGACATGGTGGAGACCCTGCGCGGAATCGGCGGCCTGCACACGCTCGACGATTTCGCCGCGCACACCACCGAGACGACGTCGCCGATCGGCACCATGTACAAGGGCCATGACGTCTGGCAGTGCCCGCCGAACGGACCCGGCCTCACCATGCTGCTGATGTTGAACATCCTGTCGCGGTTCGACCTGACGAAATACGCGCCACTCAGCGTCGAGCGCTTCCACCTCGAAGCCGAGGCCGCGCGCATCGCCTACATGCATCGCGAGCTGCATGTCGCCGATCCCGAGCATATGCAGGTCGAGGTCGCCAAGATCCTTGCCAAGGAATACTGCAACGAGCACATCGACAAGATCCGCATGGACGGCATGCTCGACCTGCCGAACGTCGCGCCGCCGATGAATCCCTCGACCATCTACATCACCGTCGTGGACAAGGACCGCAACGTCTGCTCGTTCATCAACTCGGTCGCGCATTCCTTCGGCTCCGCCATCGTCTCGAACAAGACCGGCATCCTGCTCCAGAATCGCGCCGGCGGCTTCCGCATCCAGCCCGGCCACCCGAATTGCATCGCCGGCGGCAAGCGCCCGCTGCACACGATCATGCCGAGCCTGCTCACCAAGGGCGGCCGCTCGGTGATGCCGTTCGCGGTGATGGGCGGACAATATCAGCCGGTTGGCCAGACCCATGTGGTGACCAACATCCTCGATTATGGCTGCGACGTGCAGGAGGCGATCGATATGCCGCGCGGCCTGCATTACGAAGGCCAGTACCAGCTCGAGGACAGCGTGCCGGCCGCCATTGTCGAAGGCCTGCAGAAGCTCGGCCACAAGACCACCAGCGTCGTCGGTCCGCTCGGCGGCGCGCAGGCGATCTGGATCGACTGGGACAAGGGGACGCTCACCGGCGGTTCCGATCCGCGCAAGGACGGTTGCGCGCTCGGATACTGACCGCCGCGCACGGGGTTCCCCGCGCAACATCAGCAAAATTTGACGAAGGGCGACGCGGCATTTGCTGCGTCGCCCTTTCTCGTTCGGAACGGAGTTCACTGCTTCAGGTTAAGGGCCGATGAGCGGTGCAGGCGTGCGCTGCTCTTGCTCGAAGCGGCGGAGGCCCTCCATGTCCGAAAAATCAGGTTCCGGACCGTCCGGATTCGATCGGCGCGCCTTCATGGCTGGCGCTGCCGGCAGTGCGCTGGTCCCCATGACAGCGCGTGCGGCCGCGCAGGATGCGAGCGTGTCGGCCGCGCAGGATCCGGCGCTCCCCGTCGATGTCACGCTGCGGGTCAACGGCAAGGACAAGCGCCTGCACATCGACGCGCGCACAACGGTGCTCGACGCGCTGCGGGAGCATCTCAAGCTCACCGGCAGCAAAAAGGGCTGCGACCACGGCCAATGTGGTGCCTGCACGGTACTGATCGACGATCGACGCGTGGTGTCGTGCCTGACGCTCGCGCTCGCGGCCGAGGGGCAGGAGATCACCACGATCGAGGGCCTTGCCACCGACGATCATTTGCATCCGATGCAACAGGCCTTCGTCGACAACGACGCGTTTCAATGCGGCTATTGTACGCCGGGCCAGATCATGTCCGCCGTGGCCTGCGTCAAGGAGGGGCATGCGGGCAGCGAGGCCGACATCCGCGAATACATGAGCGGCAACATCTGCCGCTGCGCCGCCTATCCCAACATCGTCGCTGCCGTGAAGCAGGCCGCGCCCGAGATCATGAAAGGCTAGGCCCATGCGATCGTTTTCCTACCAAAGGGCAACAGACCCCGACATGGCCGTGCAGGCGCTCAGCGCTGCCGCAACTGCGAACAATCCGCTGACCAAGGCTACAGCACAGCCGCTCGCCGGCGGCACCACGCTGATCGACCTGATGAAGCTGGACGCGATGCGGCCCGCGGCAATCGTCGATATCAATCCGCTGGCGCGCAGCTGGTCGGCGATCGAGCCCGGCAGTGACGGCTTGCGGCTCGGCGCGCTCGCCAAGATGTCCGACGTGGCCGCGCATGCCGAGATCCAGCGCAACTATCCGGTGATCGCGAATTCCCTGAAGCTTGCCGCCAGCGCCCAGCTGCGCAACATGGCGACGCTCGGAGGCAACGTGATGCAGCGAACGCGCTGCAGCTATTTCCGGGACGTCTCATACGAGAATTGCAACAAGCGCAATCCTGGCTCGGGTTGTGCCGCCATGGACGGCGTCAATCGCATGCATGCGGTGCTCGGCACATCCGATCAGTGCATCGCGACCTATCCCGGCGATTTTGCCCAGGCGTTGATCGCGCTCGATGCGGTGGTCGAGATCACCGGCAGGTCCGGCGCGCGCAACCTGCCGTTCGCAGAGTTGCACAACGCGCCCGGCACGACGCCCGACATCGAGACCACGCTTCGGCCCGGTGAGCTGATCTCTGCGTTCTCCATTCCCGGCCGCTGGCCGCGCTCGGTGTATCTCAAGGCGCGCGACCGTCAGTCCTACGAGTTCGCGCTGTCGTCGGCTGCGGTCGCGCTCGATGTGCAGGATGGCACGATCAGGGACGCGCGTGTCGCGCTCGGCGGCGTCGCCACCGTGCCGTGGCGGGCGCGCGAGGCTGAGGCGCTGCTGAAGGGACAGAAATTCGACGACGGTCTGGCGCAGCGTGTGGCCGATGCCGCCTTTGCCGACGCCAAGGGCCGCCGGCACAACAGCTTCAAGATCGCGCTCGGCAAGCGCGTGGTGGCGCGCGCGCTCCAGCAGGCCGTAACCATGGAGATCTGATCATGACCGCTGCAGCTCCCGAGCCGAAAGCAAACATGGGCCATCCCGTGCCGCGCTATGACGCGGCCGCAAAGGTCACGGGCCGGGCGACATATGCGTCCGACATGCCGCTCGACAATCCAGCCTACGCATTCCTGGTCACCAGCGCCATCGCCAAGGGCCGCATCGACGGTTTCGATCTCGACGATGCCAGGCAGGTCCGCGGCGTGATCGACATCGTCACGCACGAGAACGCTCCGAAGCTGAAGGAATCGAAACTGTTCAGCAATGGCGGCTATGCCGGGACCACGATCCAGCCGCTGAAATCAGCCGACGTCGCCCATGATGGCCAGATCATCGCCGTCGTCATCGCCGAAAGTTACGAGGCGGCGCGCGAGGCCGCCAATCGCGTCAAGGTCAGCTACACGGCCGTGGCGCCGAGTGCGAGCTTTGAGTCGCCGGGGACCACCACGGCGGCGGCAAAGGGACAGAACGCACAGTTCAAGGAAGACCCGGAGGTCGGCGATTTCGCCAAGGCGTTCGACGCAGCCGAGGTCAAACTCACCGCCTCCTATGACACGCCGACCCAGCACCACAATCCAATGGAGCTGTTTACGACGAGCTGCGCCTGGATGGGCGACAACCTCGTCATCTACGAGGGCAGCCAGTATGTCTACGGCCTGAAGAACGGCGTCGCCGAGCAGCTCGGCATCGACGCCGACAAGGTCCGTGTCGTCAATCCCTATGTCGGCGGGGGCTTTGGTTCGCGCGGCTCGATGACGCCCCGCACCGCCATCATCGCCGGCATTGCCAAACGCCTGAACCGGCCGATCAAGCTGGTGCCGACCCGCGACCAGGGTTTCACCATCGCCACCTACCGGGCCGAGACGCGCCACGAGATCAGGCTTGGTGCGGGCCGGGACGGCAAGCTGGTGGCTTTGAGGCACGACGGCGCGGAGGTTTCGTCGCGTCCGGATGCCTATTGCGTCGGCGGCACGAAGACGACGACGCGGCTCTATGCCTGCCCGAACGTCGCAAGTCTGGTGTCGATCGTGCGCGCTGACCGCAATACGCCCGGCTTCATGCGCTCTCCGCCGGAGGTGCCGTATCTCTTCGCGCTTGAGAGCGCGATGGACGAGCTTGCGGTGAAACTGAACATGGACCCTGTCGAGCTCCGCCGCATCAACGACACCACCGTCGAGCCGATCGGCGGCAAGCCTTATACGTCGCGGTCCTTGATGGCGTGCTTCGACGAGGCCGCCAGGGCGTTCGGCTGGTCGCAGCGTTCGCCGCAGCCGAAATCGATGTCGGACGGCGACTGGCTGATAGGCTATGGCTGTGCCGCCACCTGCTATCCGACGCAGATGGCGCCCTCTGCCGCGCGCGTCCGCCTCCAGCGCGACGGCCGTACCCGGGTCGAGATCGCCGGTCACGAGATCGGCACCGGCGCGTATACCGTCATCGCCCAGACCGCGGCCGAGCGGCTCGGCGTGCCGCTGGAGAAGGTCGCGGTGTTCCTGGGCGACAGCGATCTGCCGCCGGCGCCTGTTGCCGGCGGTTCGAACTCGACTGCCAGCACCTGCTCGGCGGTGATGATGGTGTGCGACCGAATTCGTCAAAGGCTGTTCAAGGCCGTGATGCCGAGCGACAGCCTAGCCGACAAGGCCAAAGAGACCGTCGGCATCAGCCAGGCGCCGAGCACGCAGGCGGCGCAGAGCGATCGTCCACTCGATATCGAAAAGGCCTTCGACGCACTCGGTGTCGGTATCGTCGAGGAATACGGCGAGTGGAAGCCCGAAGGCGCGCCGCTGGATTCATTCACGGCGATGCACAGCGGGCACGCGCGGCTCGTCGGTGGCCATCAGATGAAGGACAAGATCGCGTACGCCTTCGGTGCCGAGTTCGTCGAGATCCGCGTCAACCGCTTTACCCATGAAATCCGCTGCCCCCGGCTGGTCGGAGCGTTCGCGGCGGGCCGCATCATGAATCCGCGCACGGCGCGCAGCCAGCTCATGGGCGGCCTGATCTGGGGCATGTCCTCGGCACTGCTGGAGGCCACCGAGATCGACGAGCGCAATGCGCGTTACGTCAACGACAATCTAGCCGACTATCTCGTGCCAGTGAATGCCGACGTCCCCGGTGTCGAGGTGATCCTGCTTTCCGAGCAGGACGATCACATCAACCCGGCCGGCGTGAAGGGCCTCGGCGAGCTCGCCAATGTCGGCACCAATGCGGCGATCTGCAATGCGATCTATCACGCCACAGGCCAGCGCATCCGCAAGCTGCCCGTGCGGCTGGAAAATATCGAGGCCTGAGGGGGTGGCAACGGCGTCGGCGTTGCGCTAGACCCCTTCCGCCTCAAACGTAAGGTGTCTTATGCAGCGTTTACAGCGCGTGCTCCTCGCCATCATGTCGGCACTCGCGATCACCGTGATCGCCGGCGTGTCCGATTTCGTCTCCACCACGGCCTCGGCCCAGACCGCAGGGAAGACCATGACCACAGCTTCAGGTTTGCAGATTACCGACAGCGTCGTCGGCACCGGCGCTTCGCCGAAGCCCGGCCAGATCTGCGTGATGCACTACACCGGCTGGCTCTACGAGAACGGCCAGAAGGGCAAGAAATTCGACTCGTCGGTCGACCGCAACGAGCCGTTCGAATTCCCGATCGGCAAGGGCCGGGTCATCGCCGGCTGGGACGAGGGTGTTGCCTCCATGAAGGTCGGCGGCAAGCGCACGCTGATCATTCCGCCGCAGCTCGGCTATGGTGCCCGTGGCGCAGGCGGCGTGATCCCGCCGAACGCAACGCTGATGTTCGACGTGGAATTGCTCGGGGTGAAGTAAGCCCGCAAACAAAAAGACCGGCCTCTCGGCCGGTCTTTCACTTTGAGTGCGATGCTCGTTATTCCGTCGCGCGCTTGGCCGAAGCCGCAGCGCGATCGACCGCGTCTTTCGCGGCATCCTTGGCATCGCCCATGGCCTGCTGGCCCTTGCCCTTCACTTCCTGGACCGCACCTTCGCCCTTCATGCGCTCGGAACCGGTGGCTTCACCGATGCCCTGTTTGGCCTTTCCCATTGCCTCGTTTGCGGTGCCCTTGATCTTGTCGGTCGTGCTACCCATGAAATCCTCCTTGCGGTTTGCTCGTCAGGACAACGTTCGACGGTTATGAGGGTTCCGATTTTGGTATGGCTCGATGTCGCGGCTTTGGGTTAGTTTGCCGCGCACGGAACCAACAGAAAGCAAGTCTCATGACCGGTCATGACCATTCGCATTCCCACCATGACCACGATCACGATGATCGCTGGAAACATGACGGCGTGCGCGTCATTCCCGGCAACCAGCTCGATACCAACGTGCCGTCGACGGCGGGCATGGACCGCGCGGCCGCGATCAATTTCGCGCGCGTCGGTGCGCAGAAATTGTGGGCGGGCACGGTCAGCATCAAGCCCGACGCCAAGACCGGCGCGCATCACCATGGCCATCTCGAAAGCGTCATCTACGTCGTGAAAGGCAAGGCGCGGATGCGCTGGGGCGAGAGCCTCCAATTCACCGCAGAGGCCGGCCCCGGCGACTTCATTTTCGTCCCGCCCTACGTGCCCCATCAGGAGATCAACGCCAGCCGGGACGAGGTGCTGGAATGCGTGCTGGTGCGCAGCGACGGCGAGGCGGTGGCGATCAACCTCGACATCGAGCCGGTCGAGAAGCCCGAGACCGTGCTGTGGGTCGATCCCATTCACCGCGATCCGAACGAGAAGAAGTGAGGAACACCTGAAAGCCAGCGGGTTCTGTGCGACAGAACCTCGCAGGCAGGGGTCCAAAAAAGATCCGGAAGCCGTGTCGGATCGCCGCTTGGCCATCCGTCCTTGGGCAGAACCCCGCCCAAGGAGCTCCGATGCCCAGGATGATTTTCCTCAATCTGCCCGTGACCGACCTCAAGCGCGCCACTGCCTTTTACGAGGCGGTCGGTGCGACCAGGAACCCGCAATTCAGCGACGAAACAGCGAGCTGCATGGTCTTTTCCGAGACCATCTACGCGATGCTGACGACCCACGAGAAATTCCGGCAGTTCACGCCGAAGCCGATCTCGGATGCAAAGACCTCAAACCAGGCGCTGTTCTGCCTGTCCGCCGATAGCCGGACCGAGGTCGACGATATCGTCAGCAGGGCCGCGGCTGCAGGCGGGGTGGCCGATCCCAGCCCGAAGGACGAATACAGCTTCATGTACGGCCGCAGCTTCGAGGATCCGGACGGCCACATGTGGGGCGTGAACTGGATGGACATGGCAGCCTTCCCGGCGCAGTCCGACATGGCGAACGCCTGATCTAGCGCGCGAACATCACAACTGAAGAGGAGCATTCACGATGTCGAAGGTCGTTCCCTGCATGTGGTTCAATGGCGATGCCGAGCAAGCCGCGAAGTTCTACGTCTCGCTCGTGCCGAATTCGGCGATCACGCATGTTCAGCGCAACGTTTCAGATGGCCCGTCCGGCAAGGAAGGCTCCGTGCTCGTCGTCGAATTCTCGGTGGCGGGACAGCCTTTGGTCGCGCTCAACGGCGGCATGAAAATGGAATACACCCATGCGATCTCGCTGATGATCCATTGCGACGATCAGGCCCAGGTCGACAGCGTCTGGAATGCGTTCCTGGCCCATGGCGGCAAGGAAGAGCAGTGCGGCTGGCTCAGGGATCGCTGGGGCGTGGCCTGGCAGGTCGTGCCGAAGGTGATATTCGAACTCCTCTCGAGCCCCGACAAGGCGGCTGCCGCACGCGCGATGCAGGCCATGATGAAGATGGTGAAGCTGGACGTGGAGACCTTGCGCCGCGTGTTCGAGGGCAAGTCGGCAGCGTGATGTGGAAGCCACAGTATCGTAGGGTGGGCAAAGGCGCGCTTGCGCCGTGCCCACCCTACGAGATTGAGCCCGCCGCTAATAATTGATCCGCAGCCCCACGCCGCCATGGATGGTGTTACCCACTGGCTGCGGGCCGAGCGTGCCGTTGGCGAACAGGTCCACGATCCAGCCCTTCTGCATGCGGAAGCCGAGCCGGCCGCCATATTCGAACCAGCCCTGGTTGCCCATGGTCGGCACCACCACGCCGTCGCCGGTCACGGTGGCGACGATGCCGCTATGGCCAGCGAACGACTGCACCCAGCCGCCATTGATGTTGGCCTCGATATTGCTGCCGTAGAGATGCGTCCACTGGCCGCCGATCTTGACCAGGCTGGTGCGGTCGGTGCCGGTCGCGATGCTGGCATCGAACGGATTGAACGCCACTGCGCTGTCGGTGTAGCCCGAGACGCGCTGCCAGAGCTGCCAGACCTCGATCGAGGCGGCGACCTCGTCGCGGGGCGACACGCGGCTCATCCAGCCGGCGCGGCCGTAGACGGCGTAGTTCGCGGCGTTGGTCGAACTCGTGACGCTCACCGGGCCGAGGCTGGTGTTGTAGCTGCGGGTGTAGCGCGCCTTCTCCCACGGCGTCAGGATCGTGCCGATGTCGAAGAACGGACGCGACGAGCCCCAGTCGGTGAAGTCATAGCGTAGCGCGAATGCGCCGATCGGCGCGCTGGTGATGTTGTAGCCGCCTTCGCTGTATTGCGTGTAGGCGATGCCGGCGAGCAGCGACAGATTGTTGGTCAGCTCCTTGCGGCCGTGGATGCCGGCCGAAAACGAGCCGGCGGAGCCGAACGCACTGACGCAGTTGCTGCAATTGACCTGTTCGTTGACGCCGAGCAGCACCGTGCCGAGCACCCGGTTGGTGATCATCTGGTTGAAGCGCTGGTTGGCGAGGTCGCCGATCGAGCCGCCGCTGGAATCCGCGCCGGTCGGTGTCGGCGTCGGGCTCGGCGAAGAGGACGGATAAGGGCTCGGCGACGATGACGGGTAGGGGCTGGGCGCGGGCGAGGGGCTGTAGGTCGGCGTCGGCGAGGGTGAATAGCTCGGCGCCGGCGTGGGCCCTCCGCAGTCGGACTGGCACGCCGTGGCGGCAGCCGCCGGACGGGCCCCGAACGCGGCAAACGCAAACGTAGCCGCGGCGGTCAGCACGCTCGCGACGATGAAGCGCCTGACGTTGAATACCGCCATCTTCAGCGTCCGCACAGCATGCCGTCGTCGTGGACGGCGGGCGTGATGGTCGGCGAGGCATCCGCGTATTGGTTGACGGCGCATAGTCCCGCGCTCGCGGCGCAGGTCGCGGCAAAGGTCCAGGGCGGCGTATTGGTCTTACTGATGGAGACCTTGCCGCCGGTCGAGGTGATGATTGCGGTGTCGCCGGGCTGGGTGAGCTGCACGCACTGTTGGCTCGTCGTGCAGACACTGGCGGCGCCGTCCTGCAGCACGACGACCGAGCGGCCGCGCTGGGACAGGATATCGAGTGTAGTACCGCGCACGCCGATCGTCGCAAGCGGGGTCGTGATCTTGTAGGCGGTCTTCTCGGAATGTCCGGTGACGAAACGGAATGCGCCGGTCGTCATGCGGATCGCAACGTCACGATAGCTGTGCTCGTCGTTGAAGACGGTGCGGTCGAGCTTGAGCGTGGCGCTCGGACCGAGCGACAGATTGGTGCTGTCGGCCATCACGAAGCGCGCTGCGCTGCCGGCGCCGGTGCGCACGGTCTCGTCCCGCAGCATGCTGTCGCCAATGCTGATCGGTGTCGTGGTCGCGGCCACGCGAACGACCTCATTCTGGATCACGACGGCTTCCCCGACGCGCGTCTGCGCCTGCGCGCAAGGGGCCACGCACAAGGCGATCGACAACAGCGTGGAGAAAAGCCAGAAACGCAAATTCATTTCGCAACCGATCGATGTGTCCCTGATCGTACCGGATCGCGCGCGCTTGCGATGTGGCGGAATTATCACAAGCAGCGCGAGACCTGCGCTATGCTTAGTGACAGTCGCGGCAGAATGCGTTCAATGAAAACTGCGATGTCTATTATTCTCGGCGGTGACGCAAATTTGCCACGCAAAACATCCCCACAAATGCCGCTCGACTTGCCCGCGGTTCCGAAGGTGTCGCGGAGCGCAGTGATTGCTGTCGCGATTTTCCTGGCCGCGCATCTCGCCCTGCTGATCGGCTTGACGACGCCGGAGAAGTTCGTCTTCGACGAAGTGCACTACGTGCCGGCGGCGCGGCAGATGCTGGCACCGACGATGTCGCAACCGATGCTCAACCCGATGCATCCGCCTTTGGCGAAAGAGCTGATCGCGCTATCGATAGCGACCTTCGGCGACACCGCGCTGGGCTGGCGCTATCCCGCGACATTGTTCGGCGCGCTCGCGATCGTCGCGATCTATCTGTGCGGCCTCGCACTGTTCGCCGCGCAAGGGCCTGCGATCGCCGCTGCGCTGATCGCCGGCTGCAATCAGATGCTGTACGTGCAGGCGCGCGTCGCGATGCTCGACATTTTTGCGCTCGGCTTCGGCCTGCTCGCAATTGCCGCCTTCATGCACGGTTTTCGAAAGGATCGTCCTCATGCGTTGTTCGCGACTGCCGGCAGCCTGTTCGGCTGTGCTGCCGCCTGCAAATGGAGCGGCCTATTTCCACTCGGAATCTGCATCGTCATCGTCGCGGTGATCCGCCTGATGCAGGGCTGGCACACCCTGTTTGCCGACGCGAAGCCGGGGGATTGGTACCGGCCCGACCTCTGGCCCGACTTCAGATTACATCACGTCGTGCTCTGCTTCACCGTCCTGCCCGCGATGACATATCTTGCGGCCTTCGTCCCGCTGTACGGCGTGTCGCTGCCGGATCTGGTCGAGGCGCAACGCCGGATCTTCGCCGACAACACCACCACTGCCATCGCCGGCCACACTTATATGAGCGCGTGGCCGTCATGGCCGCTGCTCGCGCGCCCGGTATGGTTCCTGTTCGACAAGACCGCGGACGGCAATGTCTCCGCGATCGCCTTCCTCGGTAATCCCCTGGTGCTGTGGCCGGCGCTGCTCGCGCTCGCCGTCGTGCTGCGCGACTTCGTCGTTGCGCGCCGCCGGGATGCGTTCCTGATCGCGGTCTTCTATTTCGGGTGCTGGCTCGCCTGGGCGTTGCTGCCGCGCACGCTCGCCTTCATCTATTACTATCTGCCGGCTGCGACCCTGGCGTCGCTCGCGCTGGTCTATGTGCTGCGCCGGGACGGACTGCCACGCTGGCTGCTGTGGGCCTATGTCGGGGCCGCCGCGATCGGCTTTGCCGCCATGCTGCCGATCTCGGCGGCCTTCATCGGCACGTCGATGCAGACTTTCAACCGGCTGATGCTCTTCCAGAGCTGGATATGATATCGCCGCCTGCCGGGGAACGACAGGCGGCGCCTTTATGGGCGATGACCTGGGAATTACTTTGACGCGGTCTGGGTGTCCATGTTCACGACCTGGACGCGGCGGTTGATCGGGTCGGCGCCGTTGGCGGTGTCTTTCAGCTTGGTCTTGCCGTAGCCGACGGTGACGAGATCGGTGCCGGTGAGTCCGTAGTTCTGCACCAAATACTTCTTGATGGTGTCAGCCCGCCGCTCGGAGAGCCCCTGATTGTACCCCTCGGTGCCGACCGCATCGGTGTGGCCGGCGACCACGAAGGTCGAGCCCTTCAGCGAGGGATCGGACAGCGCCTTGCCGAGCGCCTGCACCGACGGCACCGATGTCTTGGCAATGTCGGCCGAGTTGTAGTCGAACTGGATCTCCAGATCGATCTTCGGCTTGGTCGCGGCGAGCTCGGCAATCTGCTCGCGCTCGCCCGTCGAAAGCGACCGGGTCGAGCGGTTGCGCACCGTGTTCAGGAACGTCGATTCCTTGGCCTGCGCCGCCGGATCGACCTGCGGACCTGCGGACAGCCCGCGGGTCGCCGCCTTCGGCTTCAATGCATCCAGGATCTGGTTGGTCGAGACATTGCCGTCGCCGGCCATAGCCAAGCCGGCTGTCATCGACAGAATTGCCGAGAGGGTCATCGCCTTCAGTGCAAAAGACTTATTGAAACTAGTCATTGTCGTATCCTCGTTGTGACGCCTGATGGCTATTTGATGCTGCAAGCATAGGGCAGGTTCAAAACCCCTGCTGTGATCTTGGTCACGGTGGAAACGGGCCCTCCGAGGCCACGGCAGCGAATTTCAAGCGGTTTCGGGTTCATGGAGGGCCGACCCGCGGTCCACTCCGAGGACCGACGCTGACGCGTGAAGAGAGTGGTCGCATGCTGCCCCGCGAGCGTTCGAGCCGTCGCAGTCCTGTCGTGATCCACATCACTGAGGACCGCCGCGCCCGGTGCCACTCGGGGCCCCGGTTCACTCAGGGAAACCTGTGCTGACCGATTGTCGCAAAGCCGTCGCGTGATGGCCTGTCTGCGGACAATTTTTCGGCCAGATGGACGCCTAGGGCGGAGCCTCCGACAAGCGCAACGAAGGGAGCCGAGTTCCATCCAGTGCCGAGGCCAAGTGATTATCAGTTCTATCGCAGTGGCCCGCCAGATCGGACCGTGTCCCTGAATTCCATGCCCATCTATATCGGGGCCGCGATGATCGCGGTGGCGATCCTGCTGTCGACGCTGATCACGGGGCTGACCTCCCGCTATGTCGGGCTTCAAGCGCCGACCGACGAGAACATGTGGCTGGTCGATCGCCTCACCGGCAACGTCTATCGCTGCCAGGCGGAGGAGCGCGGCAAGGCCTCGTGCGAACCCGATGTCGCCACAGGCAGCGTTGGCGACCGGTCCAAAGCCCCGAAAGCCGGGCGCTGAGCGCTCCGCCTTCGCACCGCAGCAAGAAAATTGTCTTCTCCCCGAAACGTCTTCGCCGGAGAATACGTATTGCGAAGGCCGGCATGACGCCGGTTTCGTTTTACGGAGGAGACTTTTCGATGAAGATCTTGCTCACAGCCGCCGCTTTTGTCGCGTTCACCGTTTCTCTTTCACCGGCATCCGCCGCCATGATGGCGTGCACCGGCGATAACATGATGAAATCGACAGCCATGATGATGGGCACGGCCGATACCCCGGCCAAGGTCGCGGCCAACAAGGAAATGGCCATGGCCAACACCGATATGAGCAATGGCAAGATGAAGGGCGGCTGCATGCATTACATGAAGGCGCAGAAGGCCATGATGATGAAATAGGGCCTCGGCCACGCCAAGCGGCCGCGCTGTCAGCAGATGGCAGCGCGGCTTTTCTTTTGCTCAGTCCGGTCCGCTTCTTTCTCCCAGCGCGAATTCCGCTACATTCCCTCCTGCAATGTCCCGCGCGCCCAAACCGATTCCACTCACCACGAAACAGGCCCGGCAAATCTGGCTTCATGCCCAGCGCCTGAACGAGCGCGCGCCGTTTGGTGACGGCCCGCAAGCCGTCGCCGACGCGGTCGCCCATCTCGGCTATGTGCAGATCGACACCATCAACGTGATCGAGCGCTGCCACCACCACATCCTGTTCAGCCGCATCCCGTCCTACCGCCGCGCCGACCTGCGCCACGCCCAGAGCGTCGACAAGAGCGTCTTTGAATATTGGACGCATGCGCTGTCCTACGTGCCGGCCGGCGACTTCCGCTTCTTCCTGCCGGCGATGCGCGAGCACCGCCGCGAGGGGCACAAATGGTTCGCCTCGGTGAAGCCTGCCGACATGCGCAAGGTGATGCGGCTGGTGCGCGCCGGCCCGCTGACGATCCGCGACATCGAGGACGACGTGCTCACCGAGAAGGAGCATCTGTGGCAAAGCCGAAAACCCTCGAAGCGGGCGTTGCAGCTCGCTTTCTATACGGGTGCCGTGACCGTCAGCGAGCGCCAGGGCATGCTCAAGACCTATGAGCTGATGACGCGCCATTTCGGCTGGGACAAGCTGCCAAAGCCGGCGTCGGCAAAGGACATTACGGCCTATCTGCTCGATCGCGCGCTGCGATCGCAAGGTGTGGTGAGCCTCGATTCAGTCTGCCATCTCGACGCGCCGCGCAAGGCGGCGGTGGCTGTCCTGATCGGCTCGCGCGTCCGCCGTGGCGAGCTCGTGCCTGTCGCCATCGACGGTGCCGGCAAGCAGGCGCACTGGGCACTGCCGGCTGCGCTCGAGCCGGGCGAGCGCGCGCCACCTGATCTCGTTCACATCCTGTCGCCGTTCGATCCGCTGATCATCCAGCGCAAGCGCACCAATCTCATCTTCGGCTACAACCATTTGTTCGAGGCCTATGTGCCGAAGGCCAAACGCAAGCTCGGCTATTTCGCGCTCCCCGTGCTGGTCGGCGAAGAGATCGTCGCCGCGCTCGATCTGAAGACCGACCGGCAGGCGAAGAAGCTGCTGATGCAGAAATGGACCTGGGTCGGTGAGGGAAAGAAGGCCGCGGGGCGCAAGGAGCTCAAGCAAAAGATCGAGGAGGAGCTCGATCGGTTTGAGAAGTTTCAATTGGCGGAGTGAAATGCGCCCTCGTCGGTCGGTAGGGTGGATTAGCGAAGCGTAATCCACCTCTTTCACTTCCGCGGAGACAAACAGTGGTGGGTTACGCTGCGCTAACCCACCGTACGCACCCTGGCGAGCCGATCAATCCAAACGCCGAACGCAATCCCAACCGCATACGCCAGCAAATTCCATGGCGAGAAGATGCGCCCGAGCAGCAGCGCCCCGGCCGTGGTCAGCCGGAACGCGTCGAGCCAGGGCATGTGCACCAGCCGGGAGAATTCGACCACGACCGCTATCGCGATTGCGATGGCTGCGATCTGCGCCCGTGGCAGCCGCGGCAGCAAAACGCCGACCAGCAAAAACACCATCGTCGCCCATAGCAGCGAGCCGCCGTACTTCACCACGAAGGCCGGCAGGCCGATCGGAAAGCCGTACCAGCGCAGCGAGAGTCCGCAGGCAATAACCGCCAGCGCCAGACCGGCGCGGATCAGCGATGTCCGAAGCGGTGCAATGGGTTTGACCGGTTGTGCCTCGTGCATTGCTTGCTCCATTGACTCTTTCGCGGCGATGCTCAAAACCCCGGATCAGCCCATAAAAGCAACAACCCGGGGGAAGCCATGAGCCAGACCACGACCTATGCCGGTTCGACCGGCGCAGCCAAGTCGGAAATCGAGACCTCGACGATCCGCGCCATTTCCTGGCGACTGATCCCGTTCCTGGTGCTGGCCTACTTCTTCTCCTATCTCGATCGCGTCAATCTCGGCTTCGCCGCGTTGACCATGAATGCCGAGCTGAAATTCACGCCGCTGATCTTCTCCTGGGGCGCCGGCATCTTCTTCATCGGCTATTTCATTTTCGAGGTGCCGAGCAATCTGGCGCTGGAGAAGTTCGGCGCCAGCCGCTGGATCGCCCGCATCATGGTGACCTGGGGCATCATCTCGGCGCTGATGGCGCTCACGAGCGGCGTCACGAGCTTCTACGTGCTGCGCTTCCTGCTCGGCGTCGCCGAGGCCGGCTTCTTCCCCGGCATCATCCTCTATCTCACCTATTGGTATCCGGCCGAATACCGCGCCCGCTTCCTCGCGGCCTTCGCCATCGCCGTGCCGGTCTCCACCTTGATCGGCGCGCCGGTCTCGGGCCTGCTGCTCGGCCTCGACGGCGCGATGGGCCTGAAGGGCTGGCAGTGGCTGTTCATCATCGAGGGCATTCCCTCTGTGCTGCTCGGCATCGTCACCTGGTTCTATCTCACCGACAGGCCGGAGAAGGCGGATTGGCTCACGGCCGAGCAGAAGGCCTGGCTCAAGACCAAGCTCGATGCCGAGATCGCGGCCAAGCAGGCGGTGAAGCATTTGTCGCTCAGTGAGGCGCTGACTTCACCGAATGTGATCATGCTCGCCCTGGTCTATTTCGGCTTCGTTGGCGCGCTGTATGGCATGCAGTTCTGGCTGCCGCAGATCGTCAAGGCGTTCGGCCTCACCAACGCTCAGACCGGCTTCGTCACCGCCATCCCGTATCTGTTCGGCACCATCGCGATGATCCTGTGGGCACGGCATTCCGATGCCACGCGTGAGCGCGTGATGCATGTCGGCGCGCCGTTGCTGCTCACCGCCGTCGCCCTCGGCGTCTCCTCCTATCTCACCGACCCCACCCTGACGATGATGGTGCTGACGGTGGCCGCGATCGGCGTGTTCTGCTGCTTCGGGGTGTTCTGGACCTTGCCCACCGCCTGGCTCTCCGGCACGGCGGCGGCCGGTGCCATCGCCTTGATCAACTCGATCGGGAATCTCGCCGGCTTCGGTGGGCCCTATCTGATCGGCTGGGTCAAGGAAGCCACCGGCCAGACCTCGACCGGACTGCTCGTGCTCGCGGTGCTGCCGCTGATCGCCGGCATCCTGGTCTTCATCGGCGGTCACGAAAGCAAGCACGAGTTCGCGGAGCAGGGGCGGCGATAGCCTCGAAATGTCGCCTCCGCGAAAGCCAGGGCCTATTTCCACGCGGCCCTCTGGGGACCTGCGGCGCGACGCTTTCTTCGAACAGTCCAGGCTTCCGCCAGGGGCAGCCCGCGGAGGTTACCACCTCTTAACGATCACAGATTCCTGATGACTGACGATTATTGACTTTTATCAGTGATTAGTCGACATTCCTCTCATTGCAGCCGAGGGAGTGTCCTCCGATGTTCGTCCGATCCGTTTTGTCCAGCTATTCGAGGCTCTTGGCCGGTGTTTCGCTGGCGCTAATGGCTGCCGCCCTCGCTGGGTGCAATGACACCGTTGCTGAAAAGGCCGAGCCGCCGCGGCCGGTTCTGATCGCCACCGCCCACTATGATGCCGAAAAGCCTGAGCGTAGCTTTGTTGGCACCATAAGGCCGCGGATCGAGAGCGATCTGGGCTTTCGGGTCGCCGGCAAGGTCGCCAAGCGTCTGGTCGAAGTCGGCCAGACCGTCGAAATCGGCCAGCCGCTCGCGGTCCTCGATGAGGTCGATCTGAAGCTCCAGGCCGAGCAAGCCGTCGCCGAGCAGACCGCTGCGACCGGCGTGCTGGCCCAGGCCGCCGCCGCCGAGCAGCGCGCCAAGGATTTGAAGGCCAAGGGCTGGACCACCGACGCGCAGCTGGATTCGAGCCGCGCCGCCGCCGACGAGGCACGTGCCCGCCTGAACCGGGCCGAGCGCTCGGTCGAGCTGACCAACAATTCCCTTTCCTACGCGACGCTCAACGCCGACGCCCGTGGCGTCGTCACCGCAACGCTGATCGAGCCCGGCCAGGTGGTCGCCGCGGGCCAGGCTTCGATCCGTGTCGCCCGCTTTGCCGAGAAGGAAGCGGTCGTCGCGATCCCTGAGACGCTGGTCGGACGTGCCAAATCGGGCGCCGCCAGCGTCACTCTTTGGTCGGAGCCGGGCAAGAAATATACGGCCAAGCTGCGCGAGATCGCGCCCACCGCGGATCCTGCGACGCGCACCTATCTGGCAAAGTTCTCGCTGCCCGAGGCCGACGACAAGGTCTCGCTCGGCATGACTGCGACGCTGACGCTGTCGGACGCTGCGACCGAGCGCGTTGCGCGGCTGCCGCTGTCGGCACTGTTCAACGAAGGCGGCAAACCGTCCTTCTACGTCGTCGACGACAACGGCGGGGTCACGCTGAAGCCGGTGACGGTGAAGTCCTACGAGAGCAACGACGTCGTCATCACCGGCGGTGTCGACGAGGGCGCCAAGATCGTTGCTCTGGGTGTGCAGAAGCTCGATCCGGGCCAGCGGGTGCGGATCGTGTCGTCACTGTCCTTTTAAGTCTCGTTTACGAGTTGCGTCGTGTGAGGTGAGTTTCGGCCCGAGCGCAAATGCTTTGGCTGAAGCGGCGAAGCGATCCAGAACCTGCCCAGCCCCCTGGATTGCTTCGCTGCCTCGCGACGACGGTTTGAACAGAGTGGCTGTCGTTTTTTGCAACCGGATCATCTTTGGAGAGTGCGATGAAGCGCTTCAATCTTTCGGCCTGGGCCGTCAGCCATCCGACGCTGATCCTGTTCCTGATGCTCATTCTCGGCGTCGCCGGGTTCTTCTCCTATCAGAAGCTCGGCCGCGCCGAGGATCCGTTCTTCACGGTGAAGGTGGTCAACGTCTCCGTGCTGTGGCCGGGCGCGACCGCGCAGGAGATGCAGGCGCAGGTCGCCGATCCCATCGAGAAGAAAATCCAGGAGCTGCCTTACTTCGAGAAGGTGCAGACCTATTCCAAGCCCGGCTTCACTGCGCTCCAGGTGACCTTCCGCGACTCCACGCCGCCGAAGGACGTTCCGTATCTCTTCTATCTGCTGCGCAAGAAGCTGGCCGACGTGCAGGGCCAGTTGCCCGCAGGGATTCTCGGACCCGTGGTCAACGACGAGTTCTCCGACGTCGATTCCATCCTCTACATGATGACCGGCGACGGCGCCGACTACGCCCAGCTCAAGAAGGTCTCGGAGGGTTTCCGTCAGCGCCTCCTGAAGGTGCCGGGCGTGACCAAGGTCGACGTCTACGGCAACCAGGATGAGCGCATCTTCGTCGAATTCAGCCATGCCAAGCTCGCCACCCTCGGCATCACGCCGCAGGCGCTGTTCGATTCGCTCGCCAAGCAGAACAACGTGACGCCGGCCGGCACGGTCGAGACCTCGTCGCAGCGCGTGCCGCTGCGCGTCACCGGTGCGCTCGACGGCGCCAAGGCCGTCGCGGAGACTCCGGTCGAGAGCAACGGCCGCGTGTTCCGCCTCGGCGACATCGCCACCGTCACCCATGGTTACGTCGACCCGCCGAGCTTCATCGTGCGCCAGGAAGGCAAGGCCGCGATCGGCATCGGCGTCGTCACCGCCAAGGGCGCCAACATCCTCGATCTCGGCAAGGAGGTCGAGAAGGCGACGGCTGAATTCATGAAGGCGGTGCCGCAGGGCGTCGACGTCAAGCTGATCGCCGACCAGCCCAAGGTGGTCGAGCACGCCGTCAGCGAATTCGTGCACTCCTTCATGGAAGCCCTCGTCATCGTGCTGTTCGTGTCGTTCCTGGCGCTCGGCTGGCGCACCGGCATCGTCGTCGCGCTGTCGGTGCCGCTGGTGCTCGGCATCGTCTTCGTCGTCATGAACACCATGTCGCTCGACCTGCACCGCATCACCCTGGGTGCGCTGATCATCGCGCTCGGCTTGTTGGTGGATGATGCCATCATCGCGGTCGAGATGATGGTGGTGAAGATGGAGCAGGGCTGGGATCGCATGCGTGCGGCGTCCTTTGCCTGGGAATCCACTGCGTTTCCGATGCTCACGGGAACGCTGGTCACGGCCGCTGGCTTCCTCCCCATCGGCTTTGCCAATTCCGCGGTCGGCGAATATGCCGGCAGCATCTTCTGGATCGTGGCGATCGCGCTGGTCGCGTCCTGGTTCGTGGCGGTGATCTTCACGCCCTATATCGGCGTCATGCTGCTGCCCAACATCAAGGTGCACCACAATCACGATCCGCACGCGGTCTACGAGACCCGCATGTATCGCGGCCTGCGCGCCATCGTGCAGTGGTGCGTCAACCACCGCATCACGGTGGTGGCCGCGACCGTCGGCGTCTTCATCGCCTCGATCGTCGGCTTCGGCCACGTCCAGCAGCAGTTCTTCCCGCTGTCCGAGCGCCCCGAGCTGTTCCTCCAGCTTCGCCTGCCCGAGGGCACCGCCTTCAACGTCACGGAAAAGGCGGTGAAGAAGGCCGAGACCATGCTCAAGGACGACAAGGATATCGAGACCTACACGGCCTATGTCGGGCAGGGCTCGCCGCGCTTCTGGCTCGGCCTCAATCCGCAGCTTCCGAACGAGGCCTTTGCCGAAATCGTCATCGTCGCAAAGGGCGTCGAGGCGCGCGAGCGCATCAAGGCCAAGCTTGAAAACGCCGTTGCCGACGGCGCGCTCAACGAAGCCCGCGTGCGCGTCGACCGCTTCAATTTCGGTCCCCCCGTTGGTTTTCCCGTGCAGTTTCGCGTCATCGGCCCCGATGCCAACAAGGTGCGCGAGATCGCCTACCAGGTCCGCGACGTCATGCGGCAGAACAAGAGCGTCAAGGATGTCCAGCTCGACTGGAACGAGCAGTCGCCTTACCTCAAGCTCGTCGTCGACCAGGATCGCGCCCGCGCGATGGGCCTGACCCCGCAGGACGTGTCGCAGGCGCTTTCGATGCTGATCTCGGGCTCACAGGTGACGACCGTGCGCGACGGCATCGAGAAGGTCGGCGTGGTCGCGCGCGCCGTCTCGTCCGAACGGCTCGACCTCGGCGCTGTCGGCGATCTCACCATCACCTCGCGTAACGGCGTGGCCGTGCCGCTGCAGCAGATCGCCAAGATCGAGTATGCCCACGAGGAGCCGATCATGTGGCGGCGTAACCGCGACATGGCGATCACCGTGCGCTCCGACGTCGTCGACGGCGTGCAGGCGCCCGACGTCACCGGCCAGATCGCGCCGAAGCTGAAGGCAATCAAGGACAACCTCGAGCCGGCCTACCGCATCGAGGCGGGCGGCGCGTTCGAGGAATCCGCCAAGGGCAACGCCTCGATCTTCATTCTCTTCCCGCTGATGGTCATGGTGATGCTGACGCTGCTGATGTTCCAGCTGCAGAGCTTCTCGCGCCTGATCCTGGTGTTCCTGACCGCACCGCTCGGCATTGTCGGCGCCTCCTTCGGGCTCAACCTCGCCAACGCCCCGTTCGGTTTCGTGGCGCTGCTCGGCCTGATCGCGCTTGCCGGCATGATCATGCGCAACGCGGTCATCCTCGTGGATCAGATCGAGACCGACGTTTCGCATGGCCTGACCCGCCGTGAGGCGATCGTGGAGGCGACTGTCCGCCGGGCCCGTCCGGTGGTGCTGACGGCGCTTGCCGCCATCCTCGCCATGATCCCGCTGTCGCGCTCGGCGTTCTGGGGGCCGATGGCGATCACCATCATGGGCGGATTGTTCGTTGCGACCTTCCTCACGCTGCTGTACCTGCCGGGCCTCTACGCCCTCTGGTTCCGCAAGAGCCTGGACGAGGCGGGCACCCCCGAGCAACCTGCCGCGCCGCAGCATGGGAGCGATGACCAGAACGTAATTCCGCTTGCTGAGGCGGCTGAATAAGTGAAGATGAACTGCTGATTGACGAGTCCTGACAGATGACACTGGTTTCGGAACATATCGAAGGCGACACCCGGGATCGTATTCTCGAGGTGGCCGAGCGGCTGTTCCGCCAGATCGGCTATCTCAAGACCACGGTCGGGGACATCGCCAAGGAGCTCAAGATGAGCCCCGCCAACGTCTATCGCTTCTTCGAATCGAAGAAGGCGATTCATCAGGCGGTGGCCCGCTCGCTGATGGGCGAGGTCGAGCTGGAAGCGCAGCGGATCGTGGCGAGGCCCGGTCCGGTAACGCCGCGCTTCCGCGAGCTGCTCACCACCATCAATCGCATGAACACCGAACGCTATGTCGGCGACAATAAGCTGCACGAGATGGTCGAGATCGCGATGCAGGAGGACTGGGATGTCTGCGTCAACCACATGGAGTGTATTGCCGGGGTCATCGGCCAGATGATCGCGCAAGGCGTGGCGTCCGGCGAGTTCGAGGCGCCGGACCTGCAACTGGCCGCGCTCTGCGCCTGCACCGCGATGATGCGGTTTTTCCACCCCCAGATGATCGCCCAGTGCGCGACCAAGCCGGGCCCGACCATCGACCAGATGATCGATTTCGTCATCGCGGGATTGTCCCCGCGCCACTGACGCGGCGACGGATTTCCTCCTATAAGCAGGCCCACCGCCCCGGAATGACGGCTGGTGGCTGGCAAGGACGGATTAACACACTCCGTCATTGCGAGCGTAGCGAAGCAATCCAGACTGTTTCTGCGGAAGGATTCTGGATTGCTTCGCTGCGTTCGCAATGACGAGAAGGAAACAGCGCGTGACCGACAAAGACCTGCACTTCTACGAGCCCGCCAAGGGCCACGGCCTCAAGCACGATCCCTTCAACGCCATCGTCGCGCCGCGGCCGATCGGCTGGATTTCGTCGCGCGACACCAAGGGCCACGTCAATCTCGCGCCCTACAGCTTCTTCAACGCGTTCTGCTATGTCCCTCCGATCATCGGCTTCTCCTCCACCAATTGGAAGGACACGGTCGCGAACATCCAGCAGACCGGGGAGTTCGTCTGGAATCTGGCCACCATGGACCTGGCCAGGCACATGAACGCGACTGCGGCGCACGTCGGCCCTGAGGTCGACGAGTTCGAGGTTGCCGGCCTCACTGCCGTGCCCGGCAGACTCGTCAACGTGCCGCGCGTCGGCGAGAGTCCCGTCGCCTTCGAGTGCAAGGTGTCCGACATCGTCCGGCTCAAGGGCGCCAACGGCAAGGAAGCCAATGCCTGGCTGACGCTCGGCGAGGTCGTTGCCGTCCACATCGACAAGGCCATGATCAAGGACGGCGTCTACCAGACCGCCGCCGCCCGCCCGATCGTCCGGGCCGGCCGCAGCGGGGATTATTTCGAGATCAAGCCGGAAAACATGTTCGAGATGGTGCGGCCGGATTAGGCGCCTCTCTCTCCATCCCGTCATTCCGGAGCGCGCCGTTAGGCGCGAACCTGGAATCCATTCATCGACCAGCGCTGCCGCACCATGGATTCCGGGCTCGCGCTTCGCGCGCCCGGGAATGACATCCCTCCCGGAACTGCCACCACGCCTCGGCCGTTATGGCCCTTGGGCGGCTGCCCGGCCGCGTCAATTCGCGTCTTTTCGCAGGTGAAGTGTTCACCTCCGCCGGCCACTTTCCGCTAAAATGCCCGATCACCGCGCCGATGCATGAGGTCCGCCATGAGCTTCCGCCGCGACACCCTGACCAAGCCGATCTTCTCCTGGGCGCGCGGCGTGCTGCCGGCGATGTCGGACACCGAGCGCGAGGCGCTGGAGGCCGGCGACGTCTGGTGGGACGCCGATCTCTTCACCGGCAACCCTGATTGGTCGAAGCTGCTGAAGATTCCGCAGGCAACGCTGACCGAAGAGGAGCAGGCCTTCCTCAACGGCCCGGTCGACGAGCTCTGCGCCATGCTCGACGAGTGGAAGATCTTTTGGGAATGGCGCGACCTGCCGCCCGACGTGTGGCACTTCATCAAGCGCGAAAAATTCTTCGGCATGATCATTCCGAAGGAGTTCGGCGGCCTCGGCTTCTCGCCTTATGCGCATTCGGAAGTGGTGCGCAAGATCTCGACCCGCTCGATTGCCGCCGCGGTGACGGTGATGGTGCCGAACTCGCTCGGCCCCGGCGAACTCCTGATGCACTTCGGCACCAAGGAGCAGCAGCAGCGCTGGCTGCCGCGTCTTGCCGACGGCCGCGACATTCCCTGCTTCGGCCTCACCAGCCCGGAGGCCGGCTCCGACGCCGCCTCGATGGTCGACACCGGCATCATCTGCAAGGGCACCTTCGAGGGCCAGGAGGTGCTGGGCCTGAAGCTCAACTGGCACAAGCGCTACATCACGCTCGGTCCCGTCGCGACGCTGCTTGGCCTCGCCTTCAAGGCCTATGACCCCGATCATCTCGTCGGCGATCAGGAAGAGCTCGGCATCAGCGTGGCGCTGATCCCGACCAACCTTCCCGGCGTGGAAATCGGCAAACGCCATTTGCCGTCGATGCAGGTCTTCCAGAACGGCCCGAATTGGGGCCGCGACGTCTTCATTCCGCTCGACTACGTGATCGGCGGCCAGGCGCGGCTGGGGCAGGGCTGGAAGATGCTGATGACGGCGCTCGCCGCCGGCCGCGGCATCTCGTTGCCGTCCCTCTCCGCTGCCGGCGCCGCCTATGCCGCGCGCACCACCGGCGCCTATGCCCGCATCCGCGAGCAGTTCGGCATTTCCATCTCCAAGTTCGAGGGCGTCGAGGAGCCGCTCGCGCGCATCGTCGCGACCGCCTATCAGCTCGACGCGGCACGACGGCTGACCTGCGCCGCGCTGAATGCCGGCATCCATCCCGCCGTCATCTCGGGCATCATGAAGCTGCACGCAACCGAGCGGATGCGCACCGCGGTCGACGACGCCATGGACATCCATGGCGGCAAGGCCGTGATCGACGGTCCGCAAAACTATCTCGGCAATCTCCACCGTGCCGTCCCCGTCGGCATCACCGTCGAGGGCGCCAATATCCTCACCCGTAATCTCATCGTGTTCGGACAGGGCGCCATCCGCGCCCATCCCTATTTGCTCGACGAGATGAATGCGCTTGCCGATGCCGATCGCGAGCGCGGGCTCACCGCCTTCGACAAGGTGTTCTGGAAGCATGTCGGCCACAGCTTCGAGACACTCTTGCGCGCGTTCGGCCGGAGCTGGAGCTTTGGTGTCTTCGCGCTTGCACCCGATGCGGGTGACGCCAGGCCCTTCTATCGTCAGCTCTCGCGCTACTCCGCGGCGTTTGCCCTCTGCGCCGATATGGCGCTGCTGACGCTCGGCGGAGCGCTCAAGCGCAAGGAGATGCTGTCGGCGCGCTTCGGGGACATCCTGTCCGAGCTGTATCTGCTCTCGGCCGCGCTCAAACGCTGGCAGGACGAGGGCCGGCAGAAGGAAGATTTTGCCGCGCTCGAATGGTGCATGGCGACGGGCTTTCGGACCATCGAGAACCGGCTTGCCGAGATTCTCGCCAATCTGCCGAACCGCTTCGTCGCAGGCATCCTCAAGTTCGTGGTCCAGCCCTTCGGCGCTCGCGTGCTGGGTCCCTCCGACCGGGTCGTGCATCAATGCGCGAGCCTCGTGCTGGAGCCGTCGGCAGCGCGCGACCGCCTCACGCCCGACCTCGCTTATGTCGATGACGATGGCGGCTTCGCCCGGCTGGAGCGCGCGTTCAAGCTGGTCGCGGCCACGGACGCCATCGCCAGGCGCATGCGCGCGGCGCATCTGAGCGACTGGAAGGATGCGGTCGCCAAGGGTGTGATCACGCAGGCCGAGGGCGAGCAGCTGGCCGCGGCCCGCGAAGCGGTGACAAAGGTGATAGAGGTCGACGATTTTGCGCCGGAGGCGCTGTCCCCGATTTACAAGAAAACCGGCGACGTGCATCAGTTCTTCCAAGAACTCGGTGAACAGAGGGCGGCGAGCTGATGGCACGACCGGTTTTCATCGTCGACGGCAGCCGCACGCCGTTTCTGAAGGCGCGCTCGGGGCCGGGGCCGTTCACGCCGGTCGATCTCGCCGTGCAATGCGGCCGGCCGCTGCTGGCGCGCCAGCCGTTTTCGCCTGATAGCTTCGACCAGGTCATCCTCGGCTGCGTCAACGTGATCGCGGACGAAATGAACCCGGCCCGCGTCGCCGCGCTCCGGCTCGGCATCGGCGAGGACATGGTCGCCTTCACCGTGCAGATCAATTGCGGCTCCGGCATGCAGTCGATCGACACCGCCTATCGCTACATCCGCGAGGGCCATGCCGACATGATCCTCGCCGGCGGCACCGAGGCCTTGAGCCACGCGCCGCTGGTGTGGCCGAATTCCGGCGTGCGCTGGTTTGCCGGGCTCGCCACCGCCAAGGGCGTCGCCGCGAAGCTTGCCGCGGCCTTCAAGCTGCGGCCGCGCTATCTCAAGCCGATCATCGGCCTGGAGCGCGGGCTGACCGATCCCATTACCGACCTGAACATGGGCCAGACCGCCGAAGTCGTCGGCCATCTCTTCGACATCACCCGCGCGCAGTCCGATGCCTATGCCGCCGAGAGCCATCGCCGGCTCGCGCATGCGCAGGCCGAAGGTTTTCTCAAGGGCGAAGTCGAGACCGCGTTCTCGCGCGATGGAAAATTCTTCGAGCATGACGATGGCGTGCGTCCGGACTCGACGGCCGAGACGCTGGCAAAACTCCGACCGGTGTTCGAGCGTCCATGGGGCCAGGTCACCGCCGGCAATTCCTCGCAGATCACCGACGGCGCGTCCTGGGTGATCCTGGCTTCCGACGAAGCGGTCGCCAGGCACAAGCTGACGCCGAAGGCCGTCATCGTCGACAGCAACTGGGCCGCACTTGATCCTGCTATCATGGGCCTCGGTCCCGTGATGGCGGCGACGCCGCTACTGAAGCGCAACGATCTCACCATCCAGGACGTCCAGACCTGGGAGCTCAACGAGGCCTTCGCCACCCAAGTGCTCGGCTGTCTCGCCGCCTGGAATGACGACAAATTCTGTCGCGAGATTTTGGGGCTGGACGGCGCCGCCGGCGAGATCGACCGCGAAAAACTCAATGTCGATGGCGGCGCTATCTCGCTTGGGCATCCCGTCGGCACCTCCGGCAATCGCATCGTGCTGCATCTCGTCAACACGATGAAGCGGCTCGGCACGCGGCGCGGCGTTGCCACCGAATGCATTGGCGGCGGGCTCGGCGGCGCCATGCTCATCGAGGCGGTGTGACGATGGATTCCAAGATCATGACCGCGCTCGGCGACCGCCTGCTGGAGTTCGGGCCCAAGCCCGCTGCCGATAGTCCCTACAAGCACTTCAAGCTGACGCGCGACGCCGACGGCGTCGCCTGGCTGCTGTTCGACCGCGCTGACGCCAGCGCCAACACGCTGTCCTCGGACGTGATGGAGGAGTTCGACGCCGTGCTGGCGACGATCGAGACCGAGCGTCCGGCCGGCCTCGTGATCCGCTCCGCAAAGCCGTCCGGCTTCATCGCGGGCGCCGACGTCAACGAATTCCGTGGCGCCGGTGATGCCGGGATGGTGGAGACGCGGATCCGCGCCGCCCATGCGGTGGTCGATCATCTGGACGCGCTGAAGCTGCCGACCGTCGCGGTGATCCACGGCTTCTGCCTCGGCGGTGGGCTCGAAGTTGCGCTCGCCTGCCAATCGCGCATCGCCATCGACGGCGCGCGCTTTGGTTTCCCTGAGGTGATGCTGGGCTTGCATCCCGGTCTCGGCGGCACCGCGCGCTTCACCGCGCTGATCAATCCGACCCAGTCGATGGCCCTGATGCTGACCGGCCGCACCATCGATGCCCGCCGTGCCAAATCGCTCGGCCTCGTCGACACCGTGACGCAGGAGCGCCACGTTCGCAACGCCGTCAAGGATGCACTGTTCGGCCGCCTCAAGCGGGCGCGGCCGGGTTTTCTGACGCGTGCGGCGAATTTCGGCCCGGTGCGCGGGCTGCTGGCCCGGCGCATGCGCTCGGAGGCGGCGAAGGCCGCGTCTCGCGAGCATTATCCTGCGCCCTATGCCTTGATCGATCTCTGGGAGACCCATGGCGGCAGCAAGGCCGCGATGCTCAGGGCAGAGCAGGCTTCGTTCGCCAAGCTGATGGTGACGCCCACCGCGCAGAGCTTGATCCGCGTGTTCTTCCTGCGCGAGCAGATGAAGAAGGCAGCAGGCTCCGGCAACACGGTCAGGCATGTCCACGTCATCGGCGCCGGCGCGATGGGCGGCGACATCGCGGCCTGGTGCGCGGGGCAGGGGCTGCGCGTCTCGCTCGCCGACATGAAGGCGGAGCCGATTGCGGGCGCGGTCAAGCGCGCCGCCGAGCTCTATGGCAAAATCATCCGCAAACCGACCGAGGTGCGCGACGCGCTCGATCGCCTGATCCCCGACATGGACGGGGAGGGCGTCCGCAACGCCGATCTCATCATCGAGGCTGTCCCGGAGAAGCTCGAACTCAAGCAGAAGGTCTATGCCGGCCTCGAGCCGCGAATGAAGCAGGGCGCGATTCTCGCGACCAACACCTCGAGCATTCCGCTCCAGGATTTGCGCACCATGCTGGCGCGGCCGGAGCGGCTGGTGGGCCTTCACTTCTTCAATCCGGTGTCGCGGTTGCAACTGGTCGAAGTCGTCAGCCATGACGGTAACGATACGCAGGTGCTGAAGGAGGCACTCGCTTTCGTCGGCGCGATCGATCGGCTGCCGTTGTCGGTGAAGAGCTCGCCGGGGTTCCTCGTCAACCGCGCGCTGACGCCCTACATGCTGGAAGCGATGGTGATGCTGGACGAGAAGATCGACCAGCGCCTGATCGACGCCGCCGCGGAGCAGTTCGGCATGCCGATGGGACCGATCGAACTGGCCGACCAGGTCGGGCTCGACATTTGTCTCGACGTCGGCGACATGCTGCGTAGCAAGTTCGGCGATCTACTGCCGCCGACGCCGGCCTGGCTGCGGGAGAAGGTCGCCAAGGGCGAACTCGGCCGCAAGACCGGCAAGGGTTTTTACGTCTGGCGCGACGGCAAGGCCGAGAAGGCGCCGTTGCCCGAGACCGGTCCGCGCGTCACCGACCAGATGATCGACCGCCTGGTGCTGCCGATGTCCAATGTCTGCGTTGCGGCGCTTCGCGAGGGTATCGTCGATGACGCCGACATGGTCGACGGCGCCATGATCTTCGGCACCGGTTATGCACCGTTCCGTGGCGGTCCGCTGAATTATGCGCGCACGCGTGGCGTCGATCATGTCGTATCCACCTTGCGCGCGCTGGCCGGGAGATTCGGCGAGCGCTTTGCGCCGGATCCGGGCTGGGATAATTTCAAGTGAGCAATCTTCAAGTGAGCAATCTTCAAGTGAGAGCGGCATGAACGAACAAGCCAATGCCGGGCCGGGCGGCGATCTCTGCATCCGTACGCTGGCGATGCCGGCCGACACCAACGCAAACGGCGACATCTTCGGCGGCTGGTTGCTCAGCCAAATGGACGTCGGCGGCGGCGTGTTTGCGTCAAAGGTCGCGAAGTCGCGCACGGTGACCGTCGCCATCGAGGCGATGAATTTCCGCAAGGCGGTCTATGTCGGCGATCTCGTTTCGGTCCACGCCCACCTCGTTCGCGTCGGGCGCACCTCCATCACCGTGCATCTGGAAGCGTGGGCGCTGCGCCGCGGCGAGCAACAACCGTTCCTCGTCACCGACGGCAACTTCACATACGTATCGATTGACGAGCATGGCCGCCCGCAGCCGGTTCGCCCGACCGACACCGCGATCGCGACGTAATCGCGCGCGGCGTTGCGCCTCATCTTGCGTGCGGCACCGCCAAACGCGGCGCGACTGAGTCACGGCGCCGCGGCTTTGCCAAGAACCAGTCATAAAACGGATGAGGTCCCGGCGTACTCCATCGCGTGTCGATCCGGGGTGGAAACGGCGTCAAAATGCCCAGGAACCTTTGGGCAGAACTGCCGTTATTTGCCCGCACTGAGGAATCCACGGACCATGCCGGACAGCTACATCATCGAAGTCGATTCGCAGACCGCAGGTATCGTCGTTCGTTCCCAGGGAGGCTACTGCTTTTTCGCCTCATCCAACCGCTTCAACCGTCTCGAAGGCCAGCTCTTCCGCAACGCCCGCGAAGCCGAGCGCGCCGCGCGCAAGCTGGTTAACGGTGACGTGAAGGAAGCGGCTTAGTCCTCCCGCTGGTCATTCCGGGCCGGGCGTGGCGCGAGAGGTGGGAATCTTTTGCCGCGAACTCTGCCTTCCCTTCTCCCCCTGTGGGAGAAGGTGGCGCGAAGCGCCGGATGAGGGATCGTCTCCGCGAATTCCAATGCGAGAGATCAATCTGCGGAGAGAAACCCCTCACCCGACTTCGCTTCGCGAAGCCACCCTCTCCCGCAAGGGGAGAGGGGAAGCATCACAACTTCGTCGCCGCCCGCGAGAGCAGCTTCCAGTCGTCGCCCTGCTTCTGCCAGTTCATCAGGATGTGAAGGTTGGTCGGCACTTTTTTCCCATCGGCCGCCATCTCCTGTTCCGCCACCCAGTGGAAGCGCACGATCGCAGCCGGGCCGACGACCTTGATGGTCGGGTCCTTGTACTCGATCGACAGGAATTTGGACTTGCCGTCGGTGGCGTTGGCGATGAAGGTCGCCTTGTCCTCGACCTTGCCGCTGGAATGGCTGTAGCTCACTTCGTCGGCGCAGAGCGCGCCGAGCGCCTTGGGATCGGCCGCGATCTGCGCGAGACGGAAGGCCTCGACCTTCTTCGCCACGGCTTCCTCGTCCGCCGTGGCCGCCAGCACCGGTGTTGTGAGCGCTGAAACTGCAAGAGTGGAGACGGCAAGAGCTGGGACTGCAAGAGTCGAGAGAGCCAGATCGCGTCGGTTGATCGTCATCGTTTCCTCCTTTTTGATCTTGCATGGAGTGTTGCAGCCGCGCTCGACTTTGTCGAGTGTCGCGTGGTGGTCATGCACGTGCGTCATTGCGCGATTGGCGCTGTATTGATACGGCTTTCGTATTGATGCGTCGTATATTCGGGAAGGTACGGACATGATCGAGGCTATCGGCAGGGCGTTGCTGTTCGACATCGACGGTACGCTCGCCAACACCGATCCGCTGCACCTGAAGGCCTTCAACCAGGTGCTCGGCCCGCGCGGCCATGTCTTCGATCACGCGCGCTTCTCCAGAGAGCTGCAAGGCTTCGCGAATGTATCGATCGGCGAGCGCTTTCTGCCCGACGAGGCGCCGGAACGGCGTGCCTTGATCCTCGATGAGAAGGAGGAGGTCTTCCGCGAACTCGTCGCCGGACAGATCGAGCCGCTGCCTGGCCTGATGGCGCTGCTCGACAAGGCGGATGCGGCCGGTATTCCCATGGTTGCCGTGACCAACGCCCCGCGGCTCAATGCGGAGCTGCTGCTGTCCGGCCTCGGCATCACGCACCGTTTCAAGGCGCTCGTGATCGGCGCCGAGCTGTTGCACGGAAAGCCGCATCCGCTGCCTTATCAGGAAGGGTTGCGCTTTGCCGGCGCCAGCGCGATGGCCTCGATCGCGTTCGAGGACTCTCGCACCGGCGTGCAATCGGCCGCAGCGGCCGGCATTCCGACCATCGGCATCCGGACCAGCCTCAGCCATGCTGATCTCGTCGCCGCCGGGGCTATCGCCTCCGCCAGCGCCTTCGACGACCCGGACCTGCTCGCGCGCCTCGCGGCTGCGATGGCGTGGTGAAGACCTCGTCCGTTAACCGTGATCGGCGCGCGCATTGACCGAACGCGCGAACCGCCGCACCATGCAGCTTCCTGACTTGAGGCCATCGCCGTGACCGGACTGACCCATCGCCAAGCCGAAATCCTCAACATCGCGCGCGCCTCGGGCCGCGTCATGGTCGAGGAGCTGGCGCGCCGGTTCGAGGTCTCGGCGCAGACCATCCGCAAGGATCTCAACGATCTCTGCGAGCGCCGCTCGCTGACCCGCATCCATGGCGGCGCCATCATCGCCTCCGGCGTCGAAAACCTCGCCTACGAGGCGCGGCGCTTCGTCGCCGCCGACGAGAAGAAGGCGATTGGAGCTGCGGCCGCCTCGCTGATCCCGAACGGCTGCTCGCTCTTCATCAACATCGGCACAACGACCGAGGAGGTTGCGAGCGCGCTGACCTCGCACGAGGACCTCCTCGTCATCACCAACAATCTCAACGTCGCGATGCTGCTCTACCGCCATCCCCGCATCGAGGTGGTGGTTGCCGGCGGCACGGTGCGGCGCGCCGACGGCGCGGTGGTCGGCTCGACCGCGACGCAGCTGATCGGCCAGTTCAAGGTCGACTACGCCATCATCGGGGCGTCCGCGATCGACGAGGAGGGCGCGCTGCTCGACTTCGACTATCGCGAGGTGCAGGTGGCGCAGGCCATCATCGCCAATGCCCGCAGCGTCATGCTGGTCGCCGATTCAACCAAACTCCGCCGCAGCGCGCCGGTGCGCATCGCCCATATCAGCCAGATCCAGACCTTCGTCACCGACCAGGAATTGCCTGAGCGCCTCGCCACCATCTGCCACGGCAAGGGCATCGAGGTGATGGCGGCGATGCCGAAGGGGGCGGATGTCGATGAGGCTCAGGCCGATGTGCAGGATGCAGCACCTGAATCGGCGCCGGTGGTGCGGCTGAGGTAGGACTATGGGTTGTCCCACGGGTTCAGCAGCGGCACGCCGAATACCGCGAAATCCTTCACTTTGCGTGTGACGAGCATGAGGTTGTTCGCGAGCGCGGTCGCGGCAAAGAAGCCGTCCATGACAGACAATGCGACGCCGCTTCTGCGGCTCTGAGCCATGAGGTCACCCCAGCGTTCCGCCACCGCGTGGTCGATCGGCAGGGTGCGCCCGGCAAAACGCTCCGGCAGATCGTGGGCAAGCCAGGCGGCCAATGCTGCGCGCCGACGGCCGTCCTCCAGCAATGCGATGCCGCGGCGAAGCTCGGCGATCGATGCCACGCTGATGAACGCTCGATCCTCGTCGATCGTATCAAGCCATGACAAGACTTTCGGCGAAGGGGCCGGCCTCTGGACCTCCGACAACACGTTGGTGTCGAGCAGTAGATTCACGGCGTCTCGTCGTGCGGCGCGTCGTGCACGCGTTCAAGCTCGAGGTCGGCGCTGCGCAGCGGCGAAGCCAGCAGGAATTCGGCCAAGGTTCCTTTGCGCGCCGTCTTGCGCGCCCATTCCTCGGCGGAAACGATCACCGCATTGGGCTTGCCGTGTCGGGTGATGATTTGCGGGCCGGCTTGGGCACGGTCGATCACCTCGGAGAGCCGGGCCTTGGCGTTGGCAAGCGTCCACGAGTCAGTCGCCGGTGAGTTTGGTGCAGTGCTGTGTTCTGTCATGCAGATAAAGACCAATATGACTATCGTAACTAATAATGGTCGTCGACGACTATTCAAGAGCAATAATGCTGCGCGAATCCCGTCCCGAACTGCCCATTTCCACACCCATATGCCCACTCGAAAGTTCCGCTTTCACTTCCTTTCTCCCCTCTTTCATCTTGCTTTCGTTTTCTGGTGTGATCTAATCAAAAGCGAAAGTAACCGCTCGATTGAACGGGCGGTCGCCGGGGGATGCGTCTGTTGGAGCGGATTTTCGACCTCGCCATTATTGGAGGCGGTGTTAACGGCTGCGGCATCGCGCGCGACGCGGTGGGCCGCGGCAACACGGTTTTCCTGTGCGAAATGAACGATCTGGCGAGCGGGACCTCGTCCTGGTCGACCAAGCTGGTGCATGGCGGCCTGCGCTATCTCGAATACTACGAGTTTCGGCTGGTCCGCGAGGCGCTGATCGAACGCGAGATTCTCTGGGGGATCGCGCCTCACATCATTCGCCCCCTGCGTTTCGTTTTGCCGCACCATGCGGGCCTGCGGCCGGCCTGGCTGCTGCGCCTCGGCCTCTTCCTCTATGACCACATCGGCGGCCGTCATCTGCTGCCGGCGACGCGCTCGGTCGACCTTGGGCGCGACGAGGTCGGCCGCCCGCTGATCCCGAACCGCTACCGCCGCGCGTTCGAATATTCCGACTGCTTCGTCGACGACGCCCGTCTCGTCGTACTCAACGCGCGCGATGCCGCCGACAAGGGCGCCGAGATCCGTACCCGGACCCGTGCAACCGATATTAAACAGACCGACGGCATCTGGACCGTCAGCATGATCGACACGCTGACCGGCGCGCGCTCGTCGATCCGGGCCCGTGCGCTGGTCAATGCCGGCGGGCCCTGGGTCGAGGATGTGCTCGGCCGCGGCGCCGGCGTCAACGCCAGAGCCAAGGTGCGCCTGGTGCAGGGCTCGCACATCGTCGTAAAGAAACTCTACGACCACGACCGTGCCTACATGTTCCAGAATGCCGACGGCCGCATCATCTTCGTCATTCCCTATCAGGACGATTTTACGTTGATCGGCACCACCGACCGCGACTATGACGGCGATCCCGCCAAGGTGAAGGCGACGGCCGAGGAGATCCAGTATCTCTGCACGGCGGCAAGCGAATATCTGGCCAAGCCTGTCACGCCCGATGACGTGGTCTGGACCTATTCCGGCGTGCGTCCGCTCTATGATGACGGGGCCAGCGAAGCCAAGGCCGCGACGCGCGACTATGTGTTCGAGCTGGACACGCCCGGCGGCGTGCCGCTGCTGTCGATCTATGGCGGCAAGATCACGACCTACCGCCGTCTCGCCGAGGAGGCGCTGGAGCGGCTCGCGCCCTATCTTCGCAGTGCGAAAGCGCGCGAAGGCTGGACCGGCAAATGGCCGCTGCCCGGCGGCGACATGGGTGTGTCCGATGTCGACGGCCTGATCGCCGAGCTTCAGCGCGGCTATCCTTTCCTCAGCCACGAGCATGCGCGGCGCCTCGCACGCGCCTATGGCACGAGGGCGATCAAGCTGCTTGGCGATGCGAAATCGGCGGCCGATCTCGGACAGGCCTTCGGTGCGACGCTGAGCGAGCGCGAAGTCCGCTATCTCATGGCCAACGAATGGGCCGTCACCGCCGACGACGTCGTCTGGCGCCGTTCCAAGCTCGGCCTGCGACTAAGTGCCGACGAGATCGCGGCGCTTGATGACTGGATCAGGACCCACGCCGTGCAGCAAAGTCCCCTGCTGGAAGCGGGAGGACGCTCATGACAGTGGCACTCGATCACGTAACCCGGACTGTCGACGGTATCGAGCACATTCGCGACGTCTCGCTGACGCTCGAGAGCGGCACGCTCAACGTGCTGCTCGGGCCGACGCTGTCGGGCAAGACCTCGATCATGCGGCTGCTCGCTGGCCTGGACAAGCCGACATCGGGCAAGCTGCTGGTTAACGGCAAGGACGTCACCGGCGTCGACGTGCGCCAGCGCTCGGTCGCCATGGTCTATCAGCAGTTCATCAACTACCCCTCGCTGTCGGTCTACGAGAACATCGCTTCGCCCTTGCGCGTGCAGGGCAAGCCGCGCGCCGAGATCGAGGCGCGGGTCGCGGAAGCCGCCCGGCTGCTCAGGCTCGAGCCGTTCCTGAAGCGCACGCCGCTCCAGCTTTCCGGCGGCCAGCAGCAGCGAACTGCGATGGCGCGCGCGCTGGTGAAGGGCGCCGACCTCGTGCTGCTCGACGAGCCGCTCGCCAATCTCGACTACAAGCTCCGCGAGGAGTTGCGCACCGAGCTGCCGCGCATCTTCGAAGCGTCCGGCGCGATCTTCGTTTATGCCACCACGGAGCCGACCGAGGCGCTGCTGCTCGGCGGCAACACGGTGTGCATGTGGGAGGGGAAAGCGCTCCAGATCGGCGAGACGCCAAACGTCTACCGGCGGCCGCAGACCTTGCGCGTCGCGCAGGTGTTCTCCGATCCGCCGCTCAATCTCGTCGGCATCGAGAAAAAGAACGGCTCGGTGCAATATGCGGGCGGCATTGCCGCGCCGGCGTCCGGTCTCTATTCCTCGCTCGCGGACGGCGCCTATCGCGTCGGATTTCGTGCCCATCAGCTCGCGCTTGCCAATGGCGAGACCGACCGCCACGCCTTCCATGCCACGGTAACGGTGACCGAGATCACCGGTTCGGAGAGTTTCGTGCATCTGACCCGCGACGGATCGAACTGGGTGGCGGTGTTGCACGGCGTGCACGAGTTCGAGCCCGGGCAGACCATCGATGCCGTGCTTGATCCCAACGACGTTTTCGTGTTCGACGCTGGCGACCGCCTGGTCGCGGCGCCCGGTCCCACAGCGTTTTCAAGCGAAGTGCCGAGCGGTTCGCGTGAAGAAAACGCGTCAAAGAAACAAGCTTGAGGGGGATGCGACATGGCCCGCATTGACCTCGTCGATCTCGCTCACTCCTACGGTGGCAATGATGCGCCGCAGGACAGCTTTGCTCTCAAGCCTGTCACGATGACCTGGCGACAGGGCGGCGCCTACGCGCTGCTCGGGCCGTCCGGCTGCGGCAAGACCACGCTGCTCAACGTCATCTCGGGCATCATCACCCCGTCGCGCGGGAAAATCCTGTTCGACGGCGAGGACATCACACCGCTGTCAACCCAGAAGCGCAACATCGCCCAGGTGTTCCAGTTTCCGGTGATCTACGACACTATGACGGTGGGGCAGAATTTGGCGTTCCCTCTGAAGAACCGCGGTGTACCGAAGGCCGAGATCGACAAGCGCGTCGCCGAGATCGGCCGCCTGCTCGACCTCGAGCCTTATCTGAACCGCAAGGCGACGCGGCTCACGGCCGATGCCAAGCAGAAGATCTCGCTCGGTCGCGGCCTGGTCCGCTCGGACGTCGCCGCGGTGCTGTTCGACGAGCCGCTCACCGTGATCGACCCCGAGCTGAAATGGCAGCTCCGCTCCAAGCTGAAGGCGCTGCATCGCGAGCTCGACCTGACGATGATCTACGTCACCCACGACCAGACCGAAGCGCTGACCTTCGCCGACACCGTGGTGGTCATGCATGACGGCCGCGTGGTGCAGAGCGGCACGCCGGCCGAGCTGTTCGACAAGCCGGCGCACACCTTCGTCGGCTATTTCATCGGCTCGCCCGGCATGAACATTTTGCCGGCCGAGGTAAGGGGCCGCGAGGCCAGGATCGGCGGTCACGTCATCGCGCTCAATCGCAGCTACGACAGCCTTCCGCCAAGCGCGAAGATCGAGATCGGCGTCCGTCCGGAATTCGTTGAGGCCGTCGCGCCTGCACCCGGCCTGCTCAGTGCGAAGATCGAACGCGTCGACGACCTCGGGCGCATCCGCTTCGCGCGTGCGCGGCTCGGTGATGCAAAGCTCGCAGCGCGCGCGCCGGCCGGCTTCACGAGCCCGGACGGGACGGCCGGCCTGAAATTCGACCCGTCGCACGTCCACGTCTATGCCGACAGCCTTCTGGTGGAGGGAGCCGCCTGATGGACAAGACCGTCAACCAAAAAGCCTGGTTCCTGGTGCTGCCGGTGTTCCTGGTCGTCGCCTTCTCGGCGGTGCTGCCGTTGATGACGGTGGTGAACTATTCGATGCAGGACACCTTCGGCAACAACCAGTTCTTCTGGAACGGTGTCGGCTGGTTCAAGGAATTGCTCGATCCCTCGACCGATCTCGGCGGCCGCTTCCTGGCTTCGCTCGGGCGCAATCTGTTCTTCTCGCTGGTGATCCTCGCGATCGAGGTGCCGCTCGGCATCGTCGTCGCGCTGTCGATGCCGCGACAGGGGTGGACGGTTGCGGCCTGCCTCGTCATCCTGGCGCTGCCGCTGCTGATCCCGTGGAACGTGGTCGGCACGATCTGGCAGATCTTCGGCCGCCCCGACATCGGCCTGCTCGGTTATGTCCTCAATGCCATCGGCATCGATTATAATTACGTCTCCAACGATATCGACGCCTGGGTCACCGTCATCGTGATGGATGTCTGGCACTGGACCAGCCTGGTCGCGCTGCTGTGCTACGCCGGCCTGAAGTCGATCCCCGAAGCCTATTATCAGGCGGCGCAGATCGATGGCGCCTCCCGCTGGGCGGTGTTCAAGGCGATCCAGCTGCCGAAGATGAATCGTGTGCTGCTGATCGCGGTGCTGCTGCGCTTCATGGACAGTTTCATGATCTACACCGAACCGTTCGTGGTGACGGGTGGTGGGCCCGGCAACTCGACGACCTTCGTGTCGATCGAGCTGGTCAAGATCGCGCTCGGCCAGTTCGATCTCGGCAAGGCCGCCGCGCTGTCGCTGGTCTACAACCTCATCATCCTGATCGTCTGCTGGATCTTCTACACCGTCATGACCAATGCCGGCGCCGAGCGGAAGCCGCAGGAAGGAGCCGCGTGATGCATTCGATCCCCGGCCGTCGCCTCATCATGGCGCTGTTTTTGATCTTCCTGCTGTTGCCGATCTACTGGCTCGTCAACATGAGCTTCAAGACCAACGCCGAGATCGTCTCGACGATGACGCTGTGGCCACACGCGCCGACGCTCCAGCACTACAAGCGCATCTTCACCGACGAGAGCTGGTATTCCGGCTATATCAACTCGCTGGAATATGTCGTCCTCAACACCATCATCTCGATCTCGGTGGCGCTGCCGGCAGCCTACGCGTTTTCGCGCTACCGCTTCCTCGGCGACAAGCATCTGTTCTTCTGGCTGCTGTCGAACCGCATGGCGCCGGCCGCGGTCTATGCGCTGCCGTTCTTCAATCTCTATTCGGCGATCGGCCTGTTCGATACGCCCTGGGCGGTCGCGCTGGCGCACTGCATCTTCAACGTCCCGCTGGCGGTGTGGATCCTGGAAGGCTTCGTCTCCGGCGTGCCGCGCGAGATCGACGAGACCGCCTTCCTCGACGGCTATTCCTTCCCGCGCTTCTTCATCAAGATTCTGGTGCCGCTGATTGCGAGCGGCATCGGCGTCGCCGCCTTCTTCTGCTTCATGTTCTCCTGGGTCGAGCTGCTGCTGGCGCGCACGCTGACCTCGGTGCAGGCCAAGCCGATCGCGGCGATCATGACGCGCACGGTGTCGGCCGCGGGCATGGACTGGGGCCTGCTGGCTGCGGCCGGCGTGCTGACGATCATCCCGGGCGCGCTCGTGATCTGGTTCGTTCGGAACTACATCGCGAGCGGTTTCGCGCTCGGTCGGGTTTAGGGAGGCATCAATGGAAGCTATTGCATGGATGGCCTGGACGCCGCCGACGGCAATCTTCTTTGTCGCGCTCGCCTGCACGCTCGCCGTGATGACCTGGCTTGGGGTGGCCTATCCCGAAGCCGAGCGCGTCGGCGTGCTGCGCATCCCGACCACGCGCGGCGACCGTCTGTTCATCTCCCTGATCACGGCGGCGGTCATCCACTTGCTGTGGATCGCCTTCGCCGGCACCGACGCCCTCGCCACGCTGCCGATCGGCGAGGACGGAGTTGAAATTTCGCGCCTTTGGATCGCATCAGGAATTTCGCTGGCCACGGCCGTACTCGTTTTCCGCACGGTCTAGCCCGCGAAGGAACGGCCAGATCCGGGACCAACCCGGGCCTGTAAAAAGTTTGTCGCTGCAACGGAGGAACAACATGCGGCAGTTTAGGAGAAGGGAACGTCCATTGACCAAGAATAGCTTTTTGACGATGTCCAGCGTCGCCGCCATGGTCGCGGTGTCGTTGGCCGTCTCGGCGCCGGTGCGCGCCGCCGACGACGCCGCGATCCAGAAGTGGATCGCGGAATTCCAGCCCTCGACGCTGTCGAAAGACGAGCAGAAGAAGGAGCTGGAGTGGTTCGCCAAGGCCGCCGAGCCCTTCAAGGGCATGGAGATCAACGTCGTCTCCGAGACCATCACGACCCACGAATACGAGTCGCAGACGCTGGCCAAGGCGTTCTCCGAGCTCACCGGCATCAAGCTCAAGCACGACATCATCCAGGAAGGTGACGTGGTCGAGAAGCTGCAGACCCAGATGCAGTCCGGCAAGAACGTGTACGACGGCTGGATCAACGATTCCGACCTGATCGGCACCCACTTCCGCTACGGCCAGACCATCGCGCTGTCGGACTACATGACCGGCGAGGGCAAGGACGTCACCGATCCCATGCTCGACGTCAACGACTTCATCGGCAAGTCGTTCGGCACGGCGCCGGACGGCAAGCTCTATCAGCTGCCCGACCAGCAGTTCGCGAACCTCTACTGGTTCCGCTACGACTGGTTCACCAACCCCGACTACAAGGCCAAGTTCAAGGCCAAGTACGGCTACGAGCTCGGCGTGCCGGTGAACTGGTCGGCCTACGAAGACATCGCCGAGTTCTTCACCAACGACATAAAGGAGATCAACGGCGTCAAGGTCTACGGCCATATGGACTATGGCAAGAAGGACCCGTCGCTCGGATGGCGTTTCACCGACGCCTGGCTGTCGATGGCCGGTAACGGCGACAAGGGCATCCCGAACGGTCTGCCCGTCGACGAATGGGGCATCCGCATGGAAGGCTGCCGTCCGGTCGGCTCCTCGGTGGAGCGTGGTGGCGACACTAACGGTCCGGCCGCGGTCTACTCGATCACCAAGTACCTCGAGTGGATGAAGAAGTATGCTCCGCCGCAGGCCCAGGGCATGACCTTCTCCGAATCCGGTCCGGTGCCGGCGCAGGGCAATATCGCCCAGCAGATGTTCTGGTACACCGCCTTCACCGCCGACATGGTGAAGCCGGGCATCGCCGTGATGAACGCGGACGGTACGCCGAAATGGCGTATGGCTCCGTCGCCGCACGGTTCGTACTGGAAGGAAGGCATGAAGCTCGGCTACCAGGACGCGGGCTCGGCGACGCTGCTGAAGTCGACTCCCGCTGACCGCCGCAAGGCGGCCTGGCTCTATCTTCAGTTCATCGTCTCCAAGACGGTCAGCTTGAAGAAGAGCCATGTCGGTCTCACGTTCATTCGTGAATCCGACATCTGGGACAAGTCGTTCACCGAGCGTGCGCCGAAGCTCGGCGGCCTGATCGAGTTCTACCGCTCGCCCGCGCGCGTGCAGTGGACCCCGACCGGCAACAACGTGCCCGACTATCCGAAGCTGGCGCAGCTGTGGTGGCAGAATATCGGCGATGCGTCGTCCGGTACGAAGACGCCGCAAGCCGCGATGGACTCCCTTGCCGCCGCGCAGGACTCCGTCATGGAGCGTCTGGAGAAGTCCGGCGTGCAGGGCGCCTGCGGTCCGAAGCTGCACAAGAAGGAGACGGCCGAGTACTGGTTCGCCAAGGCCCAGAAGGACGGCACGATCGCCCCGCAGCGCAAGCTCGCCAACGAGAAGCCGAAGGGCGAGACGGTCGACTACGACACCCTGATCAAGTCGTGGCCGGCACAGCCCCCGAAGCGCGCTTCGCTGCAGTAAGGCACTTCAACATAACGACGAAAGGCCGGGAGCAATCCCGGCCTTTTTCTTTTTATTGTCGTGGATTTTGCTTCCACAACGTCATTGCGAGCGAAGCGAAGCAATCCAGAGTCTTCCCACGGAGGTAGTCTGGATTGCTTCGTCGCTTCGCTCCTCGCAATGACGGAGGGTGGAGCGACGACGACGCCTTACTCAGCCGGCTCAGCCGCCAGCGTCGGGTAATCCGTGTAGCCCTTGGCGCCGCCGCCGTAGAACGTGTTCTTGTCCCAATCGTTCAGCGTCGCGCCCGCCTTCAGGCGCTCGACCAGATCGGGGTTGGAGATGAACGGCTTGCCGAAGGCGATGAGATCGGCCGCGTTCGCGTCCAGCACCTTGGCGGCGAGATCGAAATCATAGCCGTTGTTGGCGATGTAGGTGCCGGGGAAGCGCTTGCGCACGCCCGCATAGTCGAACGGCGCGATGTCGCGCGGACCGCCGGTGGCGCCTTCGACGACATGGAGATAGACGAGCTTCAGCGCGCCGAGGCCATCGACGATATGGTCGTACAGGGCTTGCGGGTTCGAATCCGAGATGTCGTTGGCAGGCGTCACCGGCGAGATGCGGATGCCGGTACGATCGGCTCCGGCCTCCGCCACGACGGCCCTGGAGACTTCCAGCATCAGTCGCGCGCGGTTCTCGATCGAGCCGCCATAGGCGTCAGTACGCTTGTTGGTGCCGTCCTTGGCGAACTGCTCGAGCAGATAGCCGTTGGCGCCGTGGATCTCGACGCCGTCGAAGCCGGCTTCGAGCGCATTCTTCGTGGCGCGCTTGAAATCGTCGATGATCCCTGGAATTTCGGAGAGTTCGAGCGCACGGGGCTCAGAGACGTCAGCGAAGCCGCCGTTGACGAAGGTCTTGCCCTTGGCGCGGATCGCGCTCGGTGCCACCGGGGCTGCGCCATTGGCCTGAAGGTCGACATGCGAAATGCGGCCGACATGCCAGAGCTGGATGAAGATCTTGCCGCCGCGCTGGTGCACCTGATCGGTGACCTTGCGCCAGCCGGCAACCTGCTCCTTGGAATAGATGCCGGGGGTGTCCTGGTAGCCTTGGCCCTGCTGCGAGACCTGGCTCGCTTCGGTGATCAGAAGCCCCGCAGAAGCACGCTGGGCGTAATAGTCGGCGGCGAGCGCGCCCGGTACGAAGGTGCCGGGAAAGGCGCGGTTGCGCGTCAGCGGCGCCATCACGAAACGGTTCGCCAGCGTGATCGGGCCGAGCTTGTAGGTCTCAAACAATTTGGTCGAACGGCTCATGAGAATGCTTCCAGGCGGTGAGAGATCCGGAACACTTGTGCATCGCGGCAATCAGCGCAAGGGAGGAGCCATACGGAAACTGCAGGCGAGATGCGCAGCGGGGCTACGCAGCATAAAGCATGTGCAATTTCAGCCGCGGCAGCAGATTCGATCTCCCGCCGCGGCCGCCTGAATCATCGGGTATTAGTTCGCGCCGAGGAAATCGCGTTTGCCGACCTCGACGCCGGCGTGGCGCAGAAGGCCGTGGGCGGTGGCGGCGTGGAAATAGAAGTTGGGCAGCGAGAACGCGCTGAGGAATTGCTGGCCCTTCATGGTGATGGATTTGTCGGGACCGGCCGGGAAGGTGACGTCCTTGGTGTCGGCGCCCTCGAACTGCTCGGGCTTGAACGATTTCACATAGTCGATGGTCTTGGCGAGCCGCTGCTTCAATTCGGCAAAGCTGGTCTCGGTGTCTGCTGTGGAGGGCACTTCGCTATGGGTCAGCCGGGCGCAGCCTTTGGCTGCAAAATCGCTGACCAGCTGGATCTGCTTCGAGAGCGGCAGCATGTCCGGAAACAGGCGGGAGCCCAGCAGGACGGCGGGATCGACCTTCTTGGCCGCGCAATGCGCCTCGGCTTTCGTGAGCAGGCCGGTCAGGCTGTTCAGCATTTGCAAATAGGCGGGAACGACGGCGTCGTGGAAGGACATGTGATGCTCGCTATTGTGGTGGGAAATCTCAGGAGAAACCTGAGCCACTCACATGGGAACCTCATGGAAAAATACAATCGCGGGAGCGGCTTGTGCAGTGCGAAAATTCTACCGAGCGGGCTTGTGGTGCTATCGGCGCCCCGCTGTCATCGTCCGGCTTGACCGGACGATCCAGTACTCCGAGGCAGCTGTGATTGAATCGATAGGCCGCGGCGTACTGGATGCCCCGCTTTCGCGGGGCATGACAGCGATTCTAGTGCTTAGCGGATCGTCCCCGCCGGCTGTGCCTGCGCCGTGCCACCGCGCATCCGGGCCAAAAGCTCGGCCGTTGGCCAGGAATCGGCGGGCAGACCGTATTTGATCTGCATCGCCTTCACCGCGGCGCGGCTCTGCTGGCCCAGCACGCCGTCGACCTTGCCGACATTGAAGCCGGCCTGGACCAGAAGCTGCTGCAATTGCTTGAGCTCGTTGAACGGCAGCTGCGCGACCGGTGTGGACGGCTTTCGCATCGGAGCCGCGCCCGCGATGCGGGTGGCGAGATAGCCTGCGGTGGTCGAATAGATCAGCGAGTTATTCCACTCGGTGTAGGCCGCGAAATTCGGGTACGCCATGAAGGCTGGCCCGAAGCGCCCCATCGGCAGCAGCACGGAGGCCGCAAGATTGTCGTTCGGCAGCGGCCTGCCGTCGGGATAGGTCACGCCGAGCTGCGCCCATTTCGAGCGCGGCAGCTGCACCGTGAGGTCGGTCTGATCCCACGGCAGGTTTTGCGGCACCTTGATCTCCTCCAGCCACGGCTCGCCGCGCCGCCATTTCAATCCGTTGGCGATGTAGTTCGCGGTCGAGCCGATCACGTCGTCCTCGCTGCGGAGGAGATCGCGTCGTCCGTCGCCGTCATAGTCGACGGCATAGTTGACGTAATGCACGGGCAGGAACTGGGTCTGTCCGAGCTCGCCGGCCCAGGAGCCGACCATCTCGTCAGGATGCAAATCGCCGCGGTCGATGATCTTCAGCGCGGCAATGGTCTCGTTCACGAACATCTCCGAGCGGCGGCAATCATAGGCCATCGACACCAGCGATTTCAGCGTCGGCAGATTGCCCATGTTGACGCCGAAATCGCTCTCCAGTCCCCAGAACGCTGCGATCACCGCCGGCGGCACGCCGTATTCCTTTTCCGCGCGCGCGAACGCGGCCGCATGTTGCTTGATGTGCTGCTGGCCGTTCTGCATGCGATAGGGCGCGGCCATGCGGCCGGCAAATTCGGTGAAGAGCTGGCCGAACACGCGCTGGCCGCGATCGCGATTGACGATGCCCTGGTCGTAGATGAGGTAAGGCGAGGCCGCCGCGATCGTCCGCTGCGACACGCCGGCGGCAACGGCCTGTTGTTTCACGTCGGCCAGAAACCGATCGAAGTTCGCGCCGTTATGGCACGCCGCCGCGCGCGGCGAGGGCGCGGTCGCCCTGGGGGCTGCTGGTTTTGCGGGCGCTGGCGCGAACTGGGCGGAGGCGGTTGCAGACAGCGCGACAAGAGTGACGGCCGCGATCGCAAATCGGGTCTGGAGCATGAGGTTTCCGGGGGGAGGGCGCGTGGGGAATCTTGCCAAAGCTTAAGGGAATTGAGCGCCTCAAACCATCCTTTCGTCATGGCCGGGCTTGTCCCGGCCATTCACGCTTTCGGCCTTGCGCCGGAGGGAGAACGTGGATGCCCGGGACAAGCCCGGGCATGACGGAAAAGCAATGTTGGTCAATGGCCGCGGCTCCGCGACGCACCTTGAAACCTTGCACGCGGACGGGGGGCATCCCTACCTCATGCTTGCCGGCCTGCAACGCCTCCAGCGGCCACGGCCGGCCTCGGGAGACGGCCATGAACTATCTTCGTACCGCAATGCTGCTCGCAGGCCTCACCGCCCTGTTCATGGGCGTCGGCTATCTGATCGGCGGTGCCGGCGGCGCCATGATTGCGCTCGTCATTGCCGCGGCGACCAATCTCTTCACCTACTGGAACTCCGACCGCATGGTGCTGTCGATGTATGGCGCCCATGAGGTCGACCGCAGCAGCGCACCGGAGCTGGTCGGGCTCGTGGCCGAGCTGGCGGGCCGGGCCGGCTTGCCGATGCCGCGCGTGTTCCTGATGGACGAGCCGCAGCCCAACGCGTTTGCCACCGGGCGCAATCCCGAGAATGCCGCGGTTGCCGTCACCACCGGGTTGATGCGCCAGCTCAGCCGCGAGGAGCTCGCCGGCGTGATCGCGCACGAACTCGCTCATATCAAGCACCACGACACGCTGCTGATGACCGTTACCGCGACCATTGCAGGCGCGATCTCGATGCTGGCGCAGTTGGGCATGTTCTTCGGAGGCAACCGCGACAACAATGGTCCGGGTATCGTCGGCTCGATCCTGATGATGATCCTCGCCCCGATCGGCGCCATGCTGGTGCAGATGGCGATCAGTCGTACGCGCGAATACGCCGCGGACAATCTCGGCGCACGCATCGCCGGTCAGCCGATGTGGCTGGCATCGGCGCTGGTGAAGATCGAGGGCGCTGCGCATCAGGTCCCGAATGTCGAGGCGGAGCGAAATCCTGCCACCGCGCACATGTTCATCATCAATCCGCTGTCGGGCCACGGCGTGGACAATCTGTTCGCCACCCATCCCTCGACGCAGAATCGCATCGCGGCACTTCAGCAGCTCGCAGCCGAGCTCGGTGCGCAGGCCTCGCCGTCGGTCGGCGCCAATGAGAACTATCCGCCGCGGAGCCCATGGGGCCGCTCTTCTTCACGCGGCCCTTGGGGCTGACGCGGAAGCAGCGCGAATTTGCTCGCTTTGTGACCTGTCGCACACAGGGCCGTCCCGGCCGGTGTTAACACCCTGCCGTGACAGTTCCTGCGAAAGGGGATGCGTGGCCGGCCCTCTGCCTGCCACCCTCGAAGATGACCAAAGCTGCAGTACCATTGTTGATTGCCCTGGGCATGCTGATTGGCCTGTCCACGCACACCGTCGTCAATTGCGGGGACGAGGACGAGCCCGACATCTGCTCGGCAGTGATCGGCTTCTCGCCGCTGCGCGGCTCGCTGATCGCTTTCGCCTATGAGGGGCGTGGACGGATCGCGTTGCGCCACGGCGACTGGCGGCGGGCGATCGCGGATTTCGACGAGGCTATCCATCTCAACCCCAACCGCGCCTCGCTCTATCGCGATCGGGCGTTGGCGCGCCGGCAGAACGGCGACCTCGAACTTGCCATCGAGGATTACGACGAGGCGATCGCGCATGATCCCAGGCACGCCGCGCCCTATCACCAGCGCGGTCTCGCGCTCGCGGCCGCCGGCGATCTCGATCGCGCGATCCTGAGCTACAACACCGCGGTCCGCCTCGACCCCTCGGATGCGCAGCCTCGGCTCGACCGCGGCCTCGCCTTCCTCGCCCGGGGCCAGGCGAATGAGGCGCGCGCCGATTTCGAGGCCGCGCTGGCGCTGCCCGCCGGCAAGGACGTCCGCACCCGCGACGCGGCACGCGCAAAGCTCGCCGAACTGGCGAGCGCCGAGCCGACCCGGCTCGGCGCTCCAGGAAAGTGAGCGTCTACTTCGCCTTCTTGGCTTTGGCCTTCTTCGCTTTCTTGGCCGGTTTTTCCTTGGGCGCCTTCTTCTCCACCTTCACCGCGACCGGCGTGCTGGCGGCGATCCGCATCGACCGCGCGTAGCTGTCGGCGACGTTGTCGGCGGACATCTGCAGGCGCTTGGCGGCGGCAATGGCCTGCTCCATGGTGGCCTTGGCCATCATCTTGAAGCGGTCGCCGGTCTCCTTGCCCTTGGCCTTGGCCGCAAGGCCGTTGAATCGGTCCCGCCGCTCCTTGGCGCGGGTCATCAGGCCCGTATGCAGCTGTCTGGCCAGTTGCCGGATCACGACATCCAGGTCGGCTTCCGCCATGTTGTTCTATCCTCTTCGAAAACGGTATCGATGCGGGCGGGACTATGCAGATCGGGCCCCACCTTGGCAATTCCCGGCCACGCGTCATCCGCAGCTTCCGGTGACCAAAATAAAAGAGCCGCGCTGCGCGCGCGGCTCTCGGGCTTGGTCTGGCGCTTTCTGTCTTACTTCAGCGAGGCGACCGGGCCGCTCGAGGCTGCCGGATCGGGATCGAAGCCGAACACGCCGACCAGATATTTGTAATAGTCCGGCAACTTCTCCTTGAGCGCCTCGCGCGACTTCGGGTCGTGGAATTCGCTCTTCCCGGCCAGGAAGATGCTGGCGGTTACCGCGAAGAACTCCATGTGATTCTTCAGCGCGTAGGATTCCTTGGGCAGGAGATCCTTGGACTTGGCGTAGGCGTAATAGCCGATCACGCCCTTGTTGGCGTAGCCGTCCGGCAACAGCCGCGCGTGGTAGGCGTGCAGCAACTCGTGCAGCAGCACGGCTTCCTTTTCGTACCGCATCATGTCCGGCCGCAGCATGATCACGCCAAGGCCGGAATCGACCGCGAGGTCGACGGCGTTCGGATTGCTCCAGCGCTGCTTGTTGGGGTCCCAGACCGTCAGCGTGCGGGGAGCGGTGCGCTGGATGTCAGGCGTGACCCGGCCGTAGCACGCGGTCGCGGCGCCTTCGTCGAGGCAGGCGAGCTCGCTGGCGATGATCGGGACGGTGCGGAAGAAGCGCAGGACGCGCGGCGAGAGGCCGGCGGCCTCGACCACGTCGATCTGGCTCTTCACATTGTCGGTGAGCTTGTCGACATCCTTGCGGTCGGAATTCTCCGACAAGTCGAACATGTAGCCGCGGTAGCTCTGGAAGCCCGGCGGTAACGCCTGCGCTGCGCCGGCGGATGCATCAAGCGGTCCGGCATGGGACGAATTGGCAAAGAGCGCGCCGACAATGGTCGCGGTCAGCAGCAACGCAATGCGCATGATGAACCCCCTGATGTCACTTCACGCGGCAGGATAAGCCGCCGTTGTTTGCGAAAAGTGAGTGGGGCGAGACTAAGGCAGCGATGTTGAGGCGTGCTTAATCGATGGTTGCGGATCGCGGAAGTGAATTAGCGCCGGGTTAACCAAGCGTGGATTGCCAGCGCGCTTCGGCGTAGCATGCGGTCCGGGCACCAAGCCCTCAAACCAGATAGCCGGAAGGGAGGATGCCATGTATGCCGCCATCCGTCAGGCCAAGGCGAAAAGCGGGAGCGCCGAAGAGCTGGCGCGCCGTATCAAGGAAGGTGCCGTTCCGATCATCAGCGACGTCGACGGCTTCCGCGCCTATTACGTCGTCTATGCCGGCGACGACACGGTCACGGCGATTTCGATCTTCGACAAGTTCGAGCAGGCGGAGGAGGCGAACAGGCGTGCGATCGCCTGGATCGAGAAGGATCTGGGTGCGCTCCTTGCAGGCGACGCCCGCGCCGCCGCGGGACCGGTGATCGTGCATACGCTGGCGTAAGTCCTTCGTCACTGCGAGGAGCGAAGCGACGAAGCAATCCAGGCTGTCACTGCGGAGACAGTCTGGATTGCTTCGCTTCGCTCGCAATGACGAGGAGGTAGATGTGCCCCTTCACAACTCCCGCGCATTCGAGAACGCAAAACTCGACACCCGCCGCGTCGTCTCGTCCAGGATCAGCGTGCGCGTGATCGGCGGCTCGGCGCGCTGGGCGCAGTTTTCGCGCTCGCAGAGACGGCAGTTGACGCCGATCGGCGTGCCCTCCGTTTTCTCCAGATCGATGCCGGCAGCATAGACGAGGCGCGCGGCGTGACGAATCTCGCAGCCGAGGCCGATGGCGAAGCGCGGCTGCGGCAGCGGGTGCGGCGCGACGGGACGGCGCACCATTTGTGCGATCGAGAAATAGCGCGTGCCGTCCGGCAGCTCGATCACCTGCTTCAGCAGGCGGTCAGGCGTGTCGAAGGTCGAGTGCACGTTCCACAACGGACAAGTGCCGCCGAATTTCGAGAACGGGAACGTGCCCGATGAAAATCGCTTCGAGACGTTGCCGGCATTGTCGACACGAAGCAGGAAGAACGGGATGCCGCGCGCGTTCGGCCGCTGCAGGGTGGTGAGCCGATGGCAGACCTGCTCGAAGCCGGAATTGAAGCGCTGTGCCAGCAGATGGATGTCGTAGTTCAATGCTTCGGCGGCAGCCAGGAAAGCCGGGTAGGGCATCATCACGGCGGCCGCAAAGTAGTTGCCGAGCGTGATCCGGAACAGGCGGCGCGGTGTGTCGTCGAGCGGGCCGGCGCGGCCGATGATGGTCTCCAGATGCTGCGCGCATTCAACCAGGCCGAGCTGAAAGACGAGCTGGAAGGCGCGGCCGGGCGGGTCGACCAGTTCGGAGATCAGGAGCTGGCGCCGGTGGCGGTCGAAGCGCCTCAGCGTCTCGCGCATCACGTCCACTGGCATGATGCGGGTCTGGATCGAATGCTTTTCGCGCAGCCGTGCCGCGAGCGCCGCGTAAAGCTCTTCGGCCGGCACGTTCAGCTCGTCGCGCAGAGTCTCCGCGGCCTGCTCGAGCTCTGGAAAGTAATTGCGGTTGGCCTCGATCAGTTCGCGGACGCGCTCGACCGGATTGGCCTCATAGCGGGTGCCGACGTCTCGGTCAGCCATTTGTGCCGCGGCCAGCGTCTCGCCCTGGCGGGCCTCGGTATAGGCGGCATAGAGCCGTTGCAGCGCATGGGTGACGCCGGGGCAAAGTTCGGCCAGATCGCGTAATTCTTGCTTGGGAACGTCGATCTGACGGAACAGCGGGTCGGAGAAGATCTCGTTGAGTTCGGCGAAGAAGCGGTCCTCGTCGGCGGTCGCGAGGTCGCGCAGGTCAAGGTCGTAGGTTTCGGCCAGCCGCAGCAGGATCTGGGCGGTCACCGGGCGCTGGTTACGCTCGATCAGATTGACATAGCTCGGCGAGATCCCGAGCCCCTCAGCGATCTGGGTCTGCGACAGCCCCAATTGCTGCCGGATCCGCCGGAAGCGCGGGCCGACGAAGAGCTTCTTGCTGGAACCGGCGGGCATTCTCAGGTCTCCGGAGGCATCAAGGGCAGGCTTGCTGACCTTTTAATTTACAAGATTTACAAAGTGACATTTGTTACAAGTACCGATGTTACATGACATCACCATTCAGATACAAGCCTACTATACGAGCTGAGCTTTCTCGCGTTTAGCTTCTGACACGCATCTCGCAATGCATTGTCAAGAATGTCGATGGCTGGTGGCCATCGTCAGCGAAAGGATCAGGCACATGAATTACCAGCCCCGCGGCATCAGCACCCTCCAGGCCCCCGCCTCGTATCAGAGCGAGGTCGAGGCGGCCCGGTCGCTCTTGGAGACCCAGCCGACCTGGAACGGGGTGTCGGCCGAGGCCGTCGCCCGCATGCGCCTGCAGAATCGCTTCAAGACCGGCCTCGACGTCGCCCGCTACACCGCGGCGCTGATGCGGGCGGACATGGCCGCCTATGACGGCGACCCCACCAAGTACACGCAGTCGCTGGGCTGCTGGCACGGCTTCATCGCCCAGCAGAAGCTGATCTCGGTCAAGAAGCACTTCGGCAAGACCGATCGCACCTATTTGTACCTGTCCGGCTGGATGATCGCGGCGCTGCGCTCCGAGTTCGGCCCGCTGCCCGACCAGTCGATGCACGAGAAGACCTCGGTGCCGGCGCTGATCGAAGAACTCTACACCTTCCTGCGTCAGGCCGACTCGCGCGAGCTGAACGATATCTTCCGCAACCTCGATAAGGCCCGCAAGGAAGGCGACAAGACCCGAGAGAAGGAGTTGATCGAGAAGATCGACAACTTCCAGACCCATGTCGTGCCCGTCATCGCCGACATCGACGCCGGCTTCGGCAATGCGGAGGCGACCTATCTGCTCGCCAAGAAGATGATCGAGGCGGGTGCCTGCGCGCTCCAGATCGAGAACCAGGTCTCGGACGAGAAGCAGTGCGGCCACCAGGACGGCAAGGTCACGGTGCCGCACGAGGTGTTCCTGGCGAAGATCCGGGCCTGCCGCCACGCGTTCCTCGAACTCGGCGTCGAAGACGGCATCGTCGTGACCCGTACCGACTCGCTCGGTGCCGGCCTGACCCAGCAGATTGCGGTCAGCCACAAGCCCGGTGACCTCGGCGACCAGTACAACAGCTTCCTGGATTGCGAGGAAGTGACGGCGGAGAACGCCCGCAATGGCGACGTCATCATCAACCGCAACGGCAAGATGATGCGTCCGAAGCGGCTGCCCTCCAATCTCTATCAGTTCCGCCCGGGCACCGGCGAGGACCGCTGCGTGCTGGACTGCATCACCTCGCTGCAGAACGGCGCCGACTTGCTCTGGATCGAGACCGAGAAGCCGCATATCGAGCAGATCGCCAAGATGGTCGACCGCATCCGCAAGGTGGTTCCGAACGCGAAGCTGGCCTACAACAACTCGCCCTCGTTCAACTGGACCCTCAACTTCCGTTGGCAGGTCTACGACGCGATGAAGGAAGCCGGCCAAGACGTCAGCAAGTACAATCGTGCCGAGCTGATGAAGGTGGAATACGACGATACGCCGCTGGCAAAGGAAGCCGACGAGCGCATCCGTACCTTCCAGGCGGATTCCGCCAAGCGTGCCGGCATCTTCCACCACCTGATCACGTTGCCGACCTACCACACGGCGGCGCTCTCGACCGACAATCTGGCGAAGGAATATTTCGGCGACCAGGGCATGCTCGGCTATGTCAAGAACGTCCAGCGCGCCGAGATCCGTCAGGGTATCGCCTGCGCCAAGCATCAGAACATGGCCGGCTCCGACATCGGCGACGACCACAAGGAATACTTCGCCGGGGAGGCTGCCCTGAAGGCGGGCGGCGCCCACAACACGATGAACCAGTTCGGCTAACGCATCACGCTAATCGACAGGAGACTGACAATGACCAACAGCAATTTCTGGGTGATCGGCGGCGAGTTCGGCTCGATGAACTTCCACAAGCTGGTGGAAGGCTCGGCCCAGGTGCAGGGTCCGTTCAAGACCCGCAAGGAGGCCGAGGACGCCTGGCGCTCGGTCTCGGAAGAGAACCGCCACAAGGCGGGCGTCCGCTTCTCGATCGTGGAAGAGCCGTCGCGGGTCTCGGCGTGAGAATCTGAACTAACATGCCAATCTGAATAAGAAGACGTCCAAGGACGGAGGGTCCCATCCGGCGCAAGCCGGGTGGGACCGTCTGTTTTTGGCACAGGTGAATAGCCTGTGGGCTCCGTAAGTAACTGGAATTGTAGGGCCTTTGCGGACACATTGGTTGCTGATAGGTTAATCCGGCCAAGTGAGGACGAGGCCGCCAATGTCAGAGCCCGAGACCAGCGGGATCCATCCCAGCCAGCCGCGCCCGGTGCGGCTGCGCGATGCGCTGTTGCGGGCGCGGATCGAGGCTGCCGACCGGACCGGCGTCGTCGTCGATTTGCGCGATGCCGAGGTGGCACGGCTCGAGATACTCAACGATTCGCTCGATCCTCTGTTCGCGCAGGTGCCTGACAAGATCGACCTGTTCGACCGCGGTATCAGCCAGGGCGATACGCCCAGGCTCTGGATCGACGTCGTCGCGCACATCGTGATGGGGCGCGACAAGCGGATGTACCGCTTCGTGCAGGACACCCGCTTCGGCCGCATCGTGCTCGCTGAATCGCACGACACCGCTGTCATCGTCGAGGCCGTGACCGATTACGTCGCGCGCCGCATGATCGAGCGCGAGCATGCCATGGTGGTCCCGCCCGAGCCGAAGCCCGAGGTGGCGCAGCCGCGGCGCCGCTCGCGCGTCTGGCCATTCGTGCTGGGGTTCGTGCTCGGTGCCGCCGCACTGTTCGGGGTCGCCGTGCTCGCGGCCCTGCGGAGCTGGTGAGGCGTCGTCATTCCGGGGCGCGCGAAGCGCGAACCCGGAATCCATTTATCAGCACGTATCGCGGCCCGATGGATTCCGGGTTCATGCTTCGCATGCCCCGGAATGACAGCGGTCTAAATCAACTTCACATGCTTGATCTGCCCGATCTGAAGTCCAGCCCCCAGGCTCCGCACCGTCTGCTCGCAACGCCAGCTGGCGTTGTCCTTCTCGATCGTGAACAGATTGTAGGCCGCAGCCGGGGTGTGCCCGTGCGCGAGCGCGGAGGCCGATGGCACGCCGATTGCGGGAATGTTGCCGTTGGGGCCTTCGAACCACATCGTCGAATGAATGTGGTCGTGCCCGTGCAGGATCAGTTCGACGCCGTGGCGTTTCAAGAGCGTCAGCAGCTCGGCCGAGTCGATCATCCGCTTGTGGCGCGCGCCGGACTTCAGTGGATGATGCACCAGCAGCACGCGAAAGACGTCCTCGGCTGCGAACCGCTCGAGCATCTCTTCGAGCGACGCGAGCTGATCGCGTCCGAGCGCGCCTGTCGCCATCAACGGCAAGGTGGGCACCGCCGTGGACAGGCTGATCAGCGCGAGCGGCCCGCGCCGGCGCAGGCTCGGAAAGCCGATACGGCCATCGTCACCCGCAAGATAGGGCGCGAAGGTTTCGCCGAAGCGATGAAAGGTGGCGCGGACATAAGCGTCGTGATTGCCGGGAATCGTGGTGACGCGGTCGGGCGGACCGAGGCCGTCGAGCCAGGCGCGCGCCGGCGCGAATTCCGCCTCCAGCGCCAGATTGACGAGATCGCCTGTGACCGCGATGTGGTCGGGACCTTGCGCCTTCATGTCGGCGACGAGTGCGTCGAGCACCTCGCGGCGCTGATACTTGTGACGGTTGCGCGTCCAGTTGACGTAGCCGAACGCGCGCTTGCCGGCGAGCTCGATCAGCCGCGGCTTCGGCAGCGGCGGCAGATGCGGGTCCGACAGATGGGCGAGCGTGAAGGGGGCCATTGGGGGCGATTGCCTCGCTATTCGCCCGCTGTAATGGCAAGGTCGCAGGCCAGGTGCAAGCGGGGCATCAAGGGAGCCCGATGGCGGATCGTCTGAACAGCGTCCGACGCAGATTCGAGCCGCTGCTGCGGCAAATCTTCCACGCCTATTTCCTGCTGGTCCGCGGCATGACGCTCGGCGTCCGCGCCGTGGTACTGGATGCCGACACCAGGGTGTTCCTGGTCAGGCACAGCTACGTCACGGGCTGGTATCTGCCCGGCGGCGGCGTCGATCTCGGCGAGACCATGGAGCAGGCGATGCGCCGCGAGCTCAAGGAGGAGGGCGATATCGATCTCACTGGCGATGCCGTGCTGCACGGCATCTTCCTCAACAGCCACGTCTCGCGCCGCGACCACGTCGCGGTCTACGTCGTCAGGCAGTTCAAGCAGGATCGCCTGCCCGCGCCCAACCACGAGATCGCCGAGTGCGGGTTCTTCGCGGTCACCGCGCTGCCCGAGGGGACCACGCCCGGCACGCGGTTGCGGATCGCGGAAGTCCTACACGACAGGCCGCGGATTGCGACGTGGCGATGATGGCTGCCTGTGCTAGTAAATCGCCGCACCTGCGGTGTCGGCGCATGGACGAGGGATGAAGATTGTCTGAATCGACGAGGTCATGGCCGTTTCGGGTCGCCGTGCTGGTGCCCTGCTACAATGAGGAAGCCGCCGTCGCGACGGTCGTTGCCGATTTCCGCAAGACACTGCCTGCGGCCGAGGTCTACGTGTACGACAACAACTCGACCGACCGTACCGCGGCGGTCGCGCGCGAGGCGGGAGCGATCGTGCGCAGCGAGCGGCGCCAGGGCAAAGGTCACGTCGTGCGCCGCATGTTCGCGGACATCGAGGCCGACATCTACGTGCTCGTCGATGGCGATGCGACCTACGACGCGCCGAGCGCGTCGCGCATGATCGACGAGCTCCTCGACGAGCATCTGGATATGGTTGTCGGTCTGCGTGTCGATCAATCGCAAGCGGCCTACCGGCGCGGTCATCGCATCGGCAATCGGCTGTTCACCGGTTTCCTGGCATCGACCTTCGGCCACGCCTTCAAGGACATCCTGTCCGGTTACCGCGTGTTCTCGCGCCGGTTCGTCAAATCCTTCCCGGTCCTGTCCGGTGGCTTCGAGATCGAGACCGAGTTCGCGGTCTATGCGCTGGAATTGTCGCTGCCGGTCGCCGAGGTCGAGACGCCCTATTACGCGCGCCCGGAAGGCTCCTTCTCCAAGCTCGACACCTGGCAGGACGGGTTGCGCATCTTCAACACGATGCTGAAGCTCAATCGGTCGGAGCGGCCGCTGCGCTTCTTTTCGGCGATCGGCATCGTGCTCGCGCTGCTGTCGATCGCTTTCGGGCTGCCCGTCGTGATCACCTTCCTCGAAACCGGCCTGGTCCCGCGCCTGCCGACCGCCGTGCTCTCCATGGGTCTGATGATCATGGCGCTGCTTTCGGCTTCGTCGGGGCTCGTGCTCGACACCGTGACGCGCGGGCGGCGGGAAATAAAGATGCTCGCCTACCTGTCCCAACCGCCGCTCGGGCGGACCTGAAATTGCCTCCGGGGCCGGGCGCAATCCCATGGACCGCTGCCCTCCAAGGTGATATCCCGCCGACGCGATGAACGATCTCTCCCTCACCATCCGGTCGGAAGCCGCCGGCGATGCTCAGGCGATCGAGCGGCTGCACGAACGCACCTTCGGACCCGGCCGCTTCGTGCTCAGCGCGTACCGAATCCGCGAGCACGTGGATCATGTGCTCGATCTATCCTTCACCGCCCGCGTCGGTACGTTGCTGGTCGGATCCGTACGGCAATTGCCGATTTGCGTCGGCGACACGCCGGCACTGCTGCTCGGGCCCCTGACGGTCGAGCCTCCGTTCCGCAGCCGCGGCGTCGGCCGGCTGCTGCTCGAGCGCGCACTGACGGATGCGAAGGCGCAGGGCCATCGCCTGGTGCTGCTGGTCGGCGACGAGCCCTATTACAGCCGCGTCGGCTTCAAGCAGGTCCCCAAGGGACGCGTCACCATGCCGGGCCCGGTCGATTACAGCCGGCTCCTCGTCATCGAGCTGGTCGAGGGCGCGTTCGAAGGCGTATCGGGACCGGTCGGTCCGGACTGGAGCAAGACGCGCACCTGACGCCATCGCTTCGAAGCTCACATGAAGGTAGGGCAGTGCCGGTCGATCAGCAATATTACCGGGAAGTGGCGTCCGGGAGCACGGCGGAAAAGCTGCTGATCGCCGCGCGCGACCGCATCTACCAGGATTTCATCGCCCGCATGCAGCCGTCTGCCTTGGACGAGATCCTGGATGTCGGCGTATCCGACGTGATCAACGACGGCGCGAACGTGCTGGAGCGAAGCTACCCGCATCAGCACAAGATCACGGCGTGCGGGCTCGGCGAAGGAATCGGGTTCAAGGCGGCTTTTCCGCTTTGCCGTTACGTGCAGATCGAACCGAATACACGGCTGCCGTTCAACGACAATGCGTTCGATGTCGCGACGTCCAATGCCGTGCTCGAGCATGCCGGTAGCCATGAAAATCAGGTGCTCCTGGTCGAGGAGCTTTGCCGCGTCGCGCGGCGGGTGTTCATCACCGTGCCCAACAGGTTCTTTCCGGTCGAGCACCACACCGCCATCCCGCTGGCGCATTATCTCGACGGCACCTTCAGGATCGCCTGCAGGATCGCCGGCAAGTCGGAATGGACCGACGAGCAGAACCTGATCCTGATGACGCGAAAACGGCTGCTGGGGCTCGCCGCCAAGTCCTCCACCCCTAAGTCCGCGGCCGTGGGCTACACCGGTTTGTCGCTCGGCCCGCTATCGTCCAATCTCTATCTTGCATTCCGCTAAAGCAGCGCCGCCTCCGTCGCATCATGATCCCCGATGAAGAAGATCCACACCAGCAAAGCCGTCTTCGCCGTGTTGTTTCTCGCGGTGCTGATCGGCCATTTCTGGACCATGATGCGATGGAATGAGGCGCGCGGCGTCTATGACGACATCTGCTACCTCAGGCAGGCGCATCTGTTCCAGAGGTTCGGGCTGGTGGAGGGCTTCGACACCAACCTCGGCCGCGACGACGATGGCTATCAGAAAGCGAAGCTGAAGGAGATCGGCTACCCGGACTGGAACGATACGACCGCGGCGCCCTGTCACAATCTGATGCCGGCCACGGGGAAGGTCGTCATTCAATATCCGCCGGGTGTCGGCCTCGTGTTGGCGCTGTTTCCGCCAGGTCACCAGGTCGTGCCCATGTACATGCTGGCGACCATTATCGTGCTCGGCTTTGCGCTGTTTGCGCTTTCTCTCGCGCGCAGCATGCGGTCGGTCCTGATGGCCGGGACGTTCGGCTGCCTTGCGATCTACCAGATGGTCAATCCGGTCAAGGCGAGCTATTCGATGGCCCCGACCGTCGTCGTCTGCGCGCTCGCGGGATGTCTCACGGCGCGATGGCTGGCGAGCCCGCGATCTCAACCGAGGATCTGGCCGCTGGCGCCGATCGGCTTCCTGCTCGGACTGACCGTTGATTTCCGGTTGGCCAATCTCTTCCTGGCGTCCGGCTATGGCCTGTTTCTCCTCGTCGCGTTCCTTGCGGAACGGACGTTGTCCCGGTTCTTGCAGGGGCTCGTGTTCGGCCTCGCGTTGCTGGCCGGCGTGATCCCGACCATCGTCTCTTACGCCGTCAACGCCGGCAGTCCGTTCGCGTCGACCTACGGCAACAACCCCGATGTCAGGCCGCTGGATTTTTCGTTCGCGGTGGTCCGGGACTATCTCGCCGACCCGCTCCAGACCTTGCTGATCGTCATCGGAGTTGCAGGCTCGATCTGGCTGTTGCGGCAGGCGAACGGCACTCGCCGCGTCGCGCTGCTCACGATGGCCAATCTGGCGCTCAACCTCGCCTTCTTCTTCACCTATCCGATCGCGACGCCATACTACACGATCCCCATTTCTCTCCTGACATTGTGGACCCTGCTGTTCGCCGTGCTGTTTCGGGAGGCGGCAGAGGCTTCCCCCGATGCAGCCGCTCTAGCCGAACCGCGATGAGCTCCGGCTAGCTATCGCGCTTTCAGAACTTGAAGTTCGCGAACGCCCGCACGCCGATGCCAGGCATCAACACCTCGTCCTTGGTGTAGGACACCGAGTTGCGGATGTTTTCGTTCAACAGATTGTTGCCGACGAGGCCGACCAGCATCTCGCGCGCGCCGAATGCATTCGGGTTGAGCTTGGTCTTGTAGCTGACCTCCGCCTTCAGCAAATTGTAGCCTGCCGTCGGAGTCTCCGCGATCACGGCGACATTGTTCTGCGCGAACGCGTGCAACAGGTTGACGCGCATCAGCCAGTTGTCGTCGCGCCAGAACACGCCGCCACCCAGCCGCACCGGCGGAATCCGCGGCACGTTGGTGCCGTCGCTGAAGGTGGCGCGGACCACGTCGAGCTGGTTCTCGATGCCCCAGATGCCGCCCTGGAACGCGCCGATATCGAGCTGCGACTGGAATTCGCCGCCGCGGAAGTTGGCATTGCGCTGTGAGTAGACCGCCTGGTTCAGCTCGGCGCCGGGCGCACCGCAGGAGGCAAAGTCGCCGTCGCACATCACGCCGGTGAGGCGGCGATAGATGAAATTGTCGAAGTGCGTGTAATAGGCGGTCGCCTCGAACCGGAGCGGTCCGGCCGCCTTGCGCACGCCGATTTCGACCGACTTCGCGGTCTCGATGGTGAGGTTCGGATTGCCGATGTCGAAGGTCGCGGTCGCATCGTGGCCACCGCGCGAGAACAACTCGGCCGGCTTCGGCGCACGCTCGACATATTGCGCGGTGATGCTGCCGACCATGCCGCCCGGCAGGTCCTGCAACAGGCCGATGCTGCCGCTCTTCGGCGTGAACGACGGATTGCGGACGATGCTCGTTTGCGGCGTCCCGTCGGGCAGGAAGTCTGCCGGGAAATCGGGCGTCGACCCGTGCAGTTCGACATGTTCGATCCGGCCCGCGATCTGCGCCCTGGTCTGTTCGCTGAACTTGAACTCGTTGAAGACGTAGCCGGCGACGCGGTAGTTTCGGTTCGGGTCCCACAACCCGTTGAACAGCGCGCCGGGATCATCCGGGCTTGGCGCCGTCAGTTCCTGGTGGCCCGCCTGGAAGCCGAACGCCGTCGTCACCTCGGCGAAGCGCGCGTTGAACGGCATCAGCTGCACCTCGGTGCGAAGCTCCTGCTCCTTGTTGGTGAAGGTCTGCCGCACGCCGTCGGTGGTGGGATCGGCCGGATCGGCAAGGCCGATCTCGTTGTGCCGGTAGTCGGTCGCGCCGGCCCAGAAGCGGACGGCGTCGATTGCGGCCGCGTCGGGGTGGTACTCGCCCTTGACGGTGATCTTGGTCTGGTGGCCGTCGATCCGGGTGTTGTGGTCGGCGCCGTCGATGCCGGGGATGTGGTAGAGCGAGTCGTTCTGCGTGATCGCCGCGCCGACATAGCCGCCCTGGAAGAAATAGGAGCCGCCGATCGAGGCGCCGTCCGAGCGCGTTGCGGAGTTCGGCTGGCGGCCGTTGGCGACGGAGCGTGTCTGGTCGTTCAGATAGGGATAGCTCGGGATGCTGTAGTCGGTGGTGTTGCGGCCGTAGACGTCGGCATGGAAGGCAAAATTGCCGCCGCCGGTGTCGAGCAGCACGCCGCTTTCGACGCCGCGGTCGACCGAGCTGAAGGCGCTGCGCGTCTCGGCGGTGACGCAAGGCGATGTCGCGGCGCTCGCGAGCGGCGCCTTGGCCGGCATGCCGTAAGCCTGGAACGACGGAGCGCAGTTCGGCAGCGTGTCGGGAATCCGGTTGTTGGTGGCGCTGACCACGCCGCCGATCGAGGTCGAGCCGTAGCGCAGCGCAGCCGGCCCGCGCACCACCTCGACCTGGTTGGTCGCGAGCGGATCGATCGGGACGAAGTGATCCTCGCCGAGATCGGAGGCGCCGCCGGCATTGGTGCCGTTCTCGACGATGCCGACGCGGTTGACGTCGAGCCCCCGGATGATCGGCCGGCTGGAAGCGCCCGGCGCGAAGCTCGAGCCGGTGATGCCGGGTTTCGAAAACAGGAGATCGCCGAGCTGGCCGCCGCCCTCGCGGCGGATCTCCTCGTTCGGCACCACCGTGACGGTCGCGAACTGGTTGGTCACGATAGGCAGCACGCCCTGCTGGGGTGCGGCCGGCGTGGAGGCTGCCGGCGTGGCGTCCGTGGTGCGCTCGGGGCTGCGCGCCCGCGCGGTTCGCGTAGGGCGGCCGGGGTTGCGGGTCGGCACCACCGCCCTGCGTACGATGGGGCTCGGAGCCGTCACGGTGACGGCGGGGATCTCGGTCGATGACTTATCCTCGGCCAGCGCCGAGGTGGCGACGCCGATCAGGAGCAGGCTTGCTCCGCCAAGGCGCTGCGTGCGCCGCAATTTGAATGACATGGTCCTGATTCCAGTCAGGCGCCGTCCGCATGTTGGTCTGCTGATCGGAGGCGGCCTGCCGTCGCTGCGCGACGGAATTCGACTTCAACTGCTCCCGGGCACGCGCCTGAAAGCGGCGAGCCGAGCGTGATCAAGCGTTGTTGGAAGTCAGGACGCGGGAGGTGCGCGCGGTTGGAATGCCGTGCCGGCCGATTTCAGATGGACGAATTCGGCGTCGGTGGTGCGGTAGAGCAGGTCGATCGCCTGCGGCAGCAACAACACCGGCGGCGCCGCGAACATGACGGTGCCGGCCATCGCGACCAATGCGCAGATCGCGCAATTGTCCTCACCCGGCTGCTCCCTGTCGGGGCCAGCGGGAGATTGCTTCTCGACCGCGGCGCGGTCGATCGAAGTGGGAGCTTGGTTGCTGTCGGTCTGCTGAAGCGAGGACTGAGCGAGGGGAGCGGCCTGGGCGAACCAATGGCTGTGGCCGAACGTCAGCGCGAACTGCACCAGCATCGCGAAGATCGCGAGCCGGGCGCCGTGCTTGATATTCGACCGGAACCACTTCATCCGAAAACGCCACCCCCACATCGCGAGGCATCATCCCCTGATCCCGCGATGTTATAATGTAACATCGCCCGATCGGTCAGCGGATGTCAACCGCTGTCGAGCCGACCCGAGCGGGCCGGCTCCTCGCCGTGTCGTGCGGGCAACTGAAAGATCTAGGCTGAGGACCTATCGAATGGCTTACGGGAACGGCGATTGATTGACTCAGTGCCAGCGCGAGGAGGCGGCATCAGAGCTTTTTGCTCTGGAGCCAGGTGCGGATAGCCTCGATGTGTTCTGCCTTGCGCTCCAGCGGCAGCCAATGCCCTGCGGGCAGGCTCGTCACGGTCAGGTCCGGGCAGGCGGCCCGCATCGGGTCACCTTGGCGATTTCCGGTGATGCTGCAGATCTGATCAAAGTCGCCGTTAACGAACAGCACCGGCTGCGACAGGCGGCCGCCACTGGGTGCCTTGCGCGCATAGGCGATGTTGGCGTCGTCGTTCAGGTACCACACGCAGGATGGGCGGAAGCCATGAGTCTTGAACGTCTGCACCAGCACGTCGAAGTCCGCCGGCGGCCAGAGAGCCGGATCAGGCTCAGTCGGCGGGGCGCGGTGCGCGGCGCCAAAGCGCCCTCCATTGCGCGTGACCATCGCATTCGGCGAAACCTTGCCGATGCCGGCGGGGTCGCCTGGCCGAAAGATCGACGCCAGCGATGCTGCCAAATCTGCATCGAGGTCGGCGACCGCCGCCTCGAAGTGCGTGGTGTAGTAACGGTAGTAATCCCATTGGCCGTCCGGATATTGGTCAACCGGATAAATCGTTCGGTCGACCAGCGGGACGACAGTGCGCAGGGCGTGCCCGTCGGGCTGATACGCCAACGAGGTCAGCGCTACTCCGCGGCTGCGCTTTGGCTGATGCGCGACCAACTCACCGACCACAACACAGCCCCAGTCGTGGCCAACCCAGATCGCAGGCTTGCCGCCGAGGTGATCATGAAGTTCGGCCATGTCCATCACGATTTCCTCGATGGTATAGGCGTCGTTGGCTGCAGGGGTGGAAGAGCCGCCGTAGCCGCGCAGATCGGGAGCGACGCAGTGCCAACCGTCGACGGCAAACGCGCCCATCTGCGCGCGCCACATCAAGCTGATGCTCGGCCAGCCATGGACGAAGATCATCAACGGTCCGTCGGCCGGCCCGCACGCGATGTAGCGCGTTGTCTGACGAGGCGAGCTGAACGTGCGCTGGTGAAGTGTGTCTGTCATGGTCGAGTAACTCCGCTTCTCATCGAACGCTCGCGCTGTTTGGGTGCTGCGAAGGCTCCGTCGAGAACTGCTCTTGTCCGCGGGGAGCGATGCCTGGACAGGGACACGCCTGCCCAGGGCCGAGGAAGAACCGCCCCCAGATTTCACAACGCGCTACATTCGACCGAGTTCGGGGTCGAAGGCGCTATGGAGCTTCCGGCGAAGAAGTGACGATTGGATTATCCGACTAACGGGAAGCGAAGGGACGCGCGTAAGCCGCCTAGCGCCCTTCACGGACCCACGTCGCAGCAAACGCGCCGAGCAGCAGCAACAGGCCGATCAGGCCGGCAAAGATCGGCAGCACGCCGACGCCCTTCACGACGCTGGCGTCGCGCATCCGCACGCCCATCCAGCCGTCACCATGGAAGACGCTCGCCGAGCGGACCGGCAGAATGCGCGGCAGCTCGACGCTGGCGCCGTCGACCACGCGCACGGCGTCACCGCCGGTCGCCTGGGTCAGCGGCTTCAACGTCTCAGTGGTGGAGGTGACTTCCGAAAACTCCTTCGGATTGGTCGGGCCGACATTGATCAGCGCCTTCAGCGTGCCGTCGGTGGCTTGCCACAGGCCGAGCTCGCTCGCCGGCAGGCTGGCGCGCCATTCGCCGGGATCGCCGGCTGCAAGCGTCAGGTCGCGCGACACGCCCGACGGCGAGATCACGCTCACCGGCTGAACGCTGTCCGCCATGGTCTGGCGCACCACCACGAGATTCTTGCCCTGCACCTGCAGGCGCAACGCTTCCTCATCCAGATCAGGTTGCTTCATCAGCCAGTGCGACATCCGCCGCAACAGATCGAGATGCGGGCCGCCGCCTTCGTAGCCGCGCGCCCACAGCCAGATATGGTCGGAGAGCAGCAGCGCCACGCGGCCCTCGCCGAAACGCGATAGGAACAGCAGCGGCTTGCCGTCGACGCCCGTCATGACGGGCGGGTTGACCGCATTGCGGGTCTCGACGGTGCGGAAGAAGCGGCTCCAGCGCGGCGGCTCGGAGGCGGAGCCCTCGAGGCCGCGCGTGACAGGATGGCGTTTGCCGACGTCGGACAGATGCGCGTAGAACGGCTTTTCCGTCACCCCGACCGGTTCGGCCGGCAGCACCGAATCCAGCGGCGTGCGCCAGATGCTGGTGTTGGACGCGTAATCGGGGCCGGCCGAGACCAGCACTGCGCCGCCGGACCGCACGTAGCGCGCGATGTTGTCGAAATAAGCGATCGGCAGCACGCCCTGGCGAGCATAGCGGTCGAAGATGATCAGCTGGAATTCGTTGATCTTCTGCTGGAACAGCTCGCGGGTCGGAAACGCGATCAGCGACAATTCGTTGATCGGCGTGCCGTCCTGCTTCTCCGGCGGCCGCAGAATGGTGAAGTGGACGAGATCGACGCTGGCGTCGGACTTGAGCAGGTTGCGCCAGGTGCGCTCGCCGGAATGCGGCTCACCCGAGACCAGCAGCACGCGCAGCTTGTCGCGCACACCGTCGATGGCGACCACGGCGCGGTTGTTCACCGGCGTCAATTCCCGCTCGAGCGGCGAGGCCTCGATCTCGACGATGTTCGGCCCGGAGTGCTTGATGTCGACCTCGACGCTTGCGGCCTGGCCGCTCGAAAGCGTGCGCTCGTTGATGACCTCGCCGTCCCTGCGGACCGTGACCTTGGCGCGCTCGCCGCTGACGCCCTGGTCGTCGAGGCGGTAGGTAATGGTCTGGGGCTGCCCGACGATGCCGAAGCGCGGCGCGGCGATGACCGCAATACGGCGGTCGCGCTCGTCCTTCTGCCCCGTGATCAGCGCGTGCACCGGCGCCTGGAAGCCGAGCCCGGCGGCGTTGGCCGGAATGTCGTGGACACGGCCGTCGGTGATCAGGAACGCACCGGCGACGCGGTCGACCGGCACGTCCGACAAGGCCGAGGCCAGCGCCCCGAACAGCTTGGTGCCGTCGGTCTCGCCGTCGGCCTGTCCGGCATCGACGACGCGGACCTCGAGCCCCTTGATCTTCTTCAGGCTGTCGACCAGCGCTTCCTGCGCCTGAGCGGCCTCGCGATTGCGATTGCCGAAATTCTGGCTCGGGCTCTTGTCGACGACGATTGCGGTGACCGAGGTGAGGGGATCGCGGTCCTCGCGGGTGAAGGAGGGATTGGCGAGCGCCAGCAGGAACAGCGCCAACGCGGCCACGCGCACGGCAGCGCCGCGCGCCCGCGCCAGCAGCAGCACGAGCGCGATGAAGACGACCGCGGCCAGCGCGAGCCACAGGACGATCGTGGGAACCAGCGGCGTGAATGCGATGCCGTAATTCATATCGATCCTATTGCCCCAGCCGTTCGATCAGGGCCGGTGCGTGCACCTGGTCGGCCTTGTAGTTGCCGGTCAGCGTGTACATCACGATGTTGGCGCCGGCGCGGTAGGCGAATTCGCGCTGGCGGGGGTCGCCGCCGGTCACCGGCAGCATGGCCTGTCCGTCGGGCCGCACGGCCCAGGCGCCGGCAAGGTCGTTCGAGGTGATGATGATCGGTGAGACGCCGTCGCCGCCGCGTGCCGGCCGTTGCGCGCTGTCGTCGTCGTCTTCCCGCGGCAAGGTCTCGACCCAGGTCTGGCCGGTGGTGAAGCGGCCGGGGAAGTCGCGCAAGAGAAAGAAGGTCTTGGTCAGCACGTGCTCGCGCGGCACCGGCTCCAGTTCGGGCACGTCGAGCGAGGACAGGATCTCGCGGAGCGTCTGCATGGCGGGGGTCTGCGCGGCGCCGTTCGCGCCGGGCGGGGCTTCGACCGCATCGCGGGTGTCGAACAGCACGGTGCCGCCCTGCTTCATGTAGGCGTCGATCTTGTTGATGGCGTCCCGCGACGGCTTGGGCGCGCCCGGCACGATCGGCCAGTAGATCAGCGGGAAGAAGGCGAGCTCGTCGCGCGCCGGGTCGATGCCGACGGGATCGCCGGCCTCGAGCGCGGTGCGCTGCGCCAGGAACAGCGTCAATCCTGATAGTCCGGCCCTGACGATGGAATCGACATCGGCATTGCCGGTCACGACATAGGCGAGGCGGGTCTGCGACACCGCCTTCATCGCGAACTCGTCGGACGCGCTGTCTGCGTGTGACGGCGTCGGCACGAATGAGGCGAGGCCAGCGAGCACCAGTCCGAAGACGATCATCGCGGGCGCGGCGCGGCGGCGCAGCAGCGCGGCAAGGCCGCCGCCGAGCACCGCGACGATGATGGCGTCGACCAGGAACAGCGCAAGCGCCGTCGACAGCAGCCAGCCGCGCAAGTCCTGCGGCTCGGCATTGGTGTAGGTGGCGTGCCGGGCGCGCAGGCTCGCGGTGTTCAGCGCTGCGATACGGTCGGCGCTGGCAAGCGTGTTCACGGCGAGCGGTCCTTCTGCCGGACCATAGAAGCCCGGCGGATGATCGGGTGTGGCGCGGTCGCGATAATCCGCGGGCAGCGGCTTGGCGGCGGCCGGCGGCGGGCCGAAGGCGCCAAAGCCGTCGAGGATATGCAGCGGCGCCACCGTCTCGGCGGTCGCCTCAGTGGCAACGCCTGGACCCGGCTTGGCGGTATAGCCGGACATGTCGACGACACGCCGCAGGATTTCGACGAAGGTGCCCGACATGGGCAGATCCGACCATCGCATGTCGGCGCTGACGTGGAACAGGCTGACGACGCCCTTGCCGCGATGCTCGCCGGTCACCAGCGGCGTGCCGTCTTCCAGCGACGCCCAGCTCTTGGTGGCGAGCACGGCGTCGGGCTCGGCCAGCACCTGGCGGCTTATGGTGACGTCCTTGGGGACCACCACGCCGGCAAACGGACCGTCGGCGGCAAAGGAGGCCAGATGTTGCGGCTTTTCCCAGGTCAGGCTGCCGCCGAGCGTTCGGCCGCCCTTGCGCAGCTTGACCGGGACGAGATCGTCCTCTGCCTGCGCCAGCCGCGGACCGGCGAACCGCACCAGCACGCCGCCCTGATCGATCCAGGCATTGAGACGCTCGCGGATTTCCGGGGCGATGGTGCCGACATCGGCGAGGATGATCATCGGCAGCTTCTGGTCGAGGAACTGCGTGATGCCCTGCTGCGGCGAGCCCTTGTCGGCGAGCCGCACGTCAGCGAACGGCGCCAGCGCGCGGGTGAGATAGAAGGTCGGCGCCAGCAGCGGCTGCGCGGTCTCGCTGGTGGAGCCCGAGACGATGCCGATGGCGCGGCGGCGCCAGCGCTTGTCGAGCAGCTGCACTGCGCCTGCGGATCGCTCACCGGCAATTTCCAGCCGCGTGATGTCGTTGCGCAACTCGACCGGCAGATCGAACGACGCTTCGGTTTCCTTATCCTGCGGGCCGAACGAATAGCGCGCTTCGCCGATCGGCGAGGCTTTCTGGTCCAGAGCGCGCACGGTGCCGATTGCGATGCCGCCGTCGGTGCGCAGCACCTTTACCGTCATTTTGGCGGCGGCGTTCTCGGCCGCGACCAGGGCCAGCGGCGACGAGGTGCCGCCTTCGAATACGGTCAGGCTGCGATCGCCGATGGTCTTGCCGAGGCCAGCCACGAATTCCTCGCCGCGACCGGTGTCGACGCTGTCGGAGAGCCAGGCGATCTCGCAGTCGCCGGTCGCTTTCAGGAAGCGATCGATTGCGGTCAGGGTCTCGACGCGGTCGATGGAATACGGCTTTGGCGTCAGCTGCCGCAGCGCGACGCGCGCGGCGCCCGCCGGCATCAGGGTGATATCGCGGTTCGGCTCCGACAGCGGCACCAGCGCAATCGCGCGGCGGTCGTTCTCGGCACTGGCGATCAACTCGTCGGCGGCCCTGATTCGGATGTCCCAGTTCGAGGCCGCGCTCCACCCGTCGTCGAACATGATCATCAGCGGCGCCTTGCTGGCGGCCGCGCCTGTTTGCGGATTCCAGATCGGACCGGCGGCGGCGAAAATAACGAGTGCGGCAGCCAGCAGCCGCAATGCGGTCAGCCACCACGGCGTCCGAGACGGCGTCTCTTCACGAGGCGCGATATCGAACAACAGGCGCGTCGGCGGAAACTCGATCCGCCGCGGCCGCGGCGGCATCACGCGCAGCAGCCACCACAGCACCGGCAGGCTGACGAGGCCGATCAGGAGCAGCGGTTCGGTGAAGGCGAGCGGCAGTCCCATCATGCTGCCGGCCCCGCCTTGATCGTGGTGGTGCGGGCGCCCGACTTGCTCACCTGCATGCCGGCATGGAGGAACAGCAGGAGCTCGGCGGCCGAGCGGTCGGTGGCGTGCGTCGTGAACAGCCAGTCGAGCTTGTTGGTCTCGGCGCGGATCTGGTCGCGGTGGAGCGCGAGCCGGGCGGTGTAATCCTGCGCCCAGCTCTCGGCGCGGCCGGCGGTGATCACGCCGAACCCTTCTGGCTCGACGAACTCGACGCGGCCGGAATAGGGGAATGATTCCTCGGCGGGATCGACGACCTGCACGAGCGTGCCATGCGCACCGGAGCCGGACAGGCCGCCGAGCGTGGTCCTGATCTCGGAGATCGGCGACCAGAAGTCCGACAGCACGATCGTCTCGGCCAGCGCCGCGGGCACGAAGGACGGCGGCAGGCTCAAGCGGTCGGCATCGTCATGCAGCATCGCCTGCGCCATCTTGTCGATGACGCTGCGGCTCGCGGTCGGTGCCATCAGCCCGGGAATGCCGACGCGTTCGCCGCCGGAGACGAGCAACTCGGCCAGCGCGAAGGCGACAATCAGCGTCCGCTCGAGCTTGGATTCGCGCGCCTGTTTTGAAGCGAAGGCCATTGAGGGCGAGCGGTCGGGCCAGATCCAGACCGTGTGCGAGGCTTCCCATTCGAGCTCGCGGACATAGAGCAGATCGTCGCGCGCCGATCGCCGCCAGTCGACGTTCTGCGACGGCTCGCCGGAGACGAAGCGGCGGTACTGCCAGAAATTTTCGCCGGAGCCGGCGCGACGGCGGCCGTGCAGGCCGTGAATGACGTTGGCGGCGATACGGCGGGCCTCGAGCACCAGGCGCGGCAAGGAAGCTGCGAGCGTGCGGCTTTCGCCATCGGCACGTCGGATCGCGATGATCTCCTTTGCTGCGTGCCCGTTCTCCGCCGCCATCAACCGATCCGTGTCTTCAGTTGCCGGATCACGTCCGGAATCGTGCGGCCTTCGGCACGCGCCTGGAACGTCAGCGCCATGCGGTGCTTCAGCACGGGCTCGGCGAGGTCGAGCACGTCGTCGATCGAAGGCGCGAGGCGTCCGTCGATCAGCGCGCGTGCGCGCACCGCGAGCATCAGCGATTGGCTGGCGCGCGGGCCCGGGCCCCAGGCGATGAATTTGCTGGTGTCGCCGCCGTCCGGACCCGGACGGGCCGCGCGCACCAGCGACAGGATCGCCTCGACCACGGAATCGCCGACCGGCAGGCGCCGGATCAGTCGCTGCGCGGTGATGAGTGCGTCAGGTGTCATCGTGCCCTTCGCCAGCGTCTCGTCGGCGCCGGTGGTTTCGAACAGGATGCGGCGCTCGGCGTCGCGGTCGGGATAGTCGACGTCGATCTCCATCAGGAAACGGTCGAGCTGGGCTTCAGGCAGCGGATAGGTGCCTTCCTGCTCCAGCGGATTTTGCGTGGCGAGCACGTGGAACGGCTTCGGCAGATCGTGACGCGCGCCGGCAACGGTGATGTGCTGCTCCTGCATCGCCTGCAGCAGCGCCGACTGCGTGCGCGGGCTGGCGCGGTTGATCTCGTCGGCCATCAGCAGTTGCGCGAATACGGGGCCGGAGATGAAGCGGAAGGCACGCTTGCCGGAGGTGCTCTCGTCGAGCACTTCGGCGCCGAGAATGTCCGACGGCATCAGATCGGGCGTGAACTGGATGCGCTTGGCATCGAGGCCGAGCGTGACGCCGAGCGTCTCGACCAGCTTGGTCTTGGCGAGGCCGGGGACGCCGATCAACAGCGCATGGCCGCCGGAGAGGATCGTGACCAGCGTGTTCTCGATCACGCGATCCTGACCGAAGATGACGGAGCCGATCGCCTCTTTCGCCGCGCGAATCTGGCTCGACACCTGCTCGGCCGAACGGACGATTCCGTCTTCGAGCTTCTCGACACTCTCCGCCATCCGTTAGCTCCTTCAGCCTGCCATGCAGCTCGCTTGCGTCGTCATGTCGTCACGTCCTCAACTCAAGACGTGGGCCCTATGCTAGACTTGCAGGAAGGCCATGTATTCGTTGAATTAACCTATCCCCACCTTATCGGCTTAGGGATATGTAGGGCATCACGAAGTGGCGACCTCCACACCGGATGAATCCGGGGTGGAACCGTGCACCGGCATACAACGTAGACTTACAATTCAGACTTGCACCGATCGTGCCAAATGACAAAGTCAGGGCAAACCATGGCGAACCAAGGGCAGAGCGCCGATCGCGGTCTCGAGGGGCTGACTGCCGCTGCCAAAACTGCTGCCGATGCCGAAGGTGCCAAAAAGGGCCTGCCTCCGGTGCATTTGTGGAATCCGCCATTCTGCGGCGATCTCGACATGCGAATCGCATCCGATGGTACTTGGTTCTATTTGGGGACGCCAATCGGCCGTCATGCCTTGGTTCGCCTGTTCTCGACCATCCTCAAGCGTGAAGGCGACAAGCATTTCCTCGTCACGCCGGTGGAGAAGGTCGGCATTCGCGTCGACGACGCGCCGTTCATGGCGGTCGAGATGCAGAAGGACGGCGAGGCCAACCATCGCGTGCTCCGCTTCCGCACCAATGTCGACGACTGGGTCACCTGCGATGCGGCGCACCGGCTGCGCTTCGAGCAGGCCAGAGACGGCGGGCTGACGCCCTATCTGCACGTCCGCGCCGAGCTCTGGGCCAAGGTCACCCGCGCGCTCTATTACGATCTTGTTGACATGGGTGAGGAGCGGATGGTCGATGGCCAGCCGATGTTCGGTGTCGAATCGGCCGGCGAATTCTTTGCCATGGCCGATGCGGAGCAGGTGAGGGCCGCGCTTTGAACAAGCCTATCTCCAGGAACGATCCCGCCGTGATCGGTGCGGCCGATTTCTTCGCCCGCTCCTCCGCGCGGCTCGGCTTCGACGTTCCGCCCGGTCTCTACGATCCCAACATCATTCCTGCCTCGGGCGATCCCGGTACCGACAAGATGCTCGAGATCATCGCGCGCGAGCAGCCGGTGCGGCCGGCGGCGGTCCTGATCGCGGTGGTCGATCATCCCGAGCCGACCATCCTCCTGACGCAGCGGTCGGCGCATCTGAACGACCATGCCGGCCAGATCGCCTTTCCCGGCGGCAAGATCGACGCGACCGACCGCTCGCCGCTCGATGCGGCGCTGCGCGAGGCCGAGGAGGAGGTCGGGCTGTCCAGAGACTTCGTCGAGCCGATCGGCTATCTCGATCTCTACGGCACCGGCTTCGGCTTCCGCATCCTGCCGACGGTTGCCAGGGTGCGCCCGGGTTTTGAGCTGACGATCAACCATTCCGAGGTTGATGATGCGTTCGAAGTGCCGCTATCCTTCCTGATGAACCCGGCCAACCACCAGGTGCACAGTAAAGAATTCCGCGGCATGGAGCGGTCCTACTACGCGATGCCGTTTGCCGAACGCTACATCTGGGGCGCGACGGCCGGCATGCTGCGTGTGCTCTACGAGCGGATCTATTCGTCATGATCCGGCCGATCCTGACCGAGATCGGAATCTTCCTCGTTCCCTTTGTCGTCTATGCGCTGTTCCTGGCCGCCACGCGTTCCGGCCTGTTCGTGCAATCGTCCTGGCCGACCACCATCGTCGCGCGTCTCATGCTGGCGGCGCTCGTGCTGGTGATCGCGGGGCTGATCGGCTTTGCGCATTACTCCGGCGCTGCGCCGGATTCGACCTATGTCCCCGCCCATGTCGAGAACGGCAAGCTCGTGCCGGGCGTGGAAAGATAGGGCCGGCCGATGAGCGCGGTGCCCATGCTCGCCGATGCGCCCTGGCTGATTTCGGGCGGGACCGCGCGCGTCCTGCAATTGCTCAACGCGGATGGCGAGGAGGCGCGGGTTGTCGGCGGCGCCGTGCGCAACGCGCTGCTCGGCCTCGTGCCCGGTGACATCGACATCGCAACCACGGCGCTCCCGCACGAGGTGATGCGGCGCGCCAAGAGCGCCGGCATCAAGGCCGTGCCGACCGGCATCGACCACGGCACGGTCACCCTCGTCATCGACAGCCAGCCTTACGAAGTCACGACGTTGCGCGAGGATACCGAGACGTTCGGCCGCAAGGCCAAGGTTGCGTTCGGCCGCGACTGGGTGAAGGACGCCGAGCGCCGCGACTTCACGATGAACGGCCTCTCGGTCGATGCTGACGGCGTCGTCCACGATTACGTCGAAGGCATCGCAGATGCGGCCGCGCGGCGCGTGCGCTTCATCGGCGATCCCGACCAGCGCATCGCCGAGGATTTCCTGCGCATTCTGCGCTTCTTCCGCATCCACGCCGCCTTTGGTGCCGGCGATCCCGACCGCGACGGCTATCTCGCCTGCATCCGCGGCCGCGCCGGACTTGCCAGCCTCTCGGCCGAGCGGCTGCGCATGGAGACGCTGAAGCTTCTGGTCGCTCCCGGTGCGTCCGCCGCCGCGCTTGCGATGGCCGATGGCGGATTGCTGCAGGCGTTGACCGGCGGCGTCGCCTATACCGGGCCGCTCTCGGCGATGATCGCGATCGAGCGCGAGCTTGGCCTCACCGCGAGCAGCACGCGGCGCCTCGCCGCGCTGACGGTCGCCGTGACCGAAGACGCCAAGCGCGTCGCCACGCGCCTGAGGCTCTCCAATGCGGAAACCAAGGCGCTGGATTCGATGGGGCATCGCTGGTGGCGCCTGGCCACCAAGGGCGAAGCCGATGCGCGGCGATTGCTCTACCGGCTCGGTGCAGAGCGCTATCACGATCGCGTGTTGCTGGGCTGGGCGCGAGCCGGCGGTGACGTCGGCTCGTCGCGATGGCGGGCGCTCGCCGAGCTGCCGCAGCGCTGGACTGCGCCGAAATTTCCGCTTCGCGCCGCCGACTTCATCGCGCGCGGCATGGCGGAAGGACCCGCGCTCGGACATGTGTTGACGCTCGCCGAGGACGCTTGGCTTGCGGCGGATTTTCCCCTAGAGCAAGCCGCACTCGCTTCCATCGCCGATCAAGCTGCGGCACGAATCAGCCGCGACGAGAGAACGTGACCATCGTCTCAGGCTTTGCCGACATCTCGATCTTTCAGCTCCTGCTGGTCGCGTTGATGGCGTTGTTTGCTTCGATCATCGGCGGTCTCGCCGGCTACGGCACCGGCGCCTTGATGCCGCTGGTGCTGGTCCCTCTCGTTGGCGCCGAGCCGGTGGTGCCGATCATCGCGATCTCCGCGATCTTCACCAATTCCAGCCGCGCGGTTGCCTATCTCCGCTATGCCGATCGCCGCCGCGCGCTGATCGTGCTGGCCTGCGCGGCACTGACGACCGCCCTTGGTGCCTACGGCTATACGCGGCTGACCAATGCCGGCGCGGCACTCGTGATCGGCTCCATGCTGATCCTGAGCGTGCCGCTGCGCCGTGTGCTCCGCCGCCGCCAGGTCAAGATCGGCGACACCGGTCTTGCGGCAGGCTCGGTCGGCTATGGCGCGCTGGTCGGCGGCACCTCCGGCTCCGGCGTGATCCTGCTGTCGCTGCTGATGGCCGCGGGCCTCGAGGGCGCCGCCGTGATCGCGACCGATGCAATGATCTCGCTCGGCACCGGCCTCATCAAGATCTCGGTGTTTGGACTGGCCGGCGCCGTGACCGCGCAGGTGCTCGCCTTTGCACTTCTGATCGGCGCGATTGCCATTCCCGGCGCGTTCCTGGCCAAGGCCTTTGTCGAGCGGATGCCGGTGCACATCCACACCGCGATCCTCGACGTCGCGGTGATCACGGGCGGGCTGGTGATGATTTCGGCAGCGGCGAGGCAGCTCATCTAACGCCGCCAGGTGTCCCGCTGCGGGTTTGGGTTACGCCGCAGATCTAGTGTGAGGGACTGCAGTCCAGTTCCTTGATCCTGCCGGAGGCGTCAAACGCCAAAAGTGCGCTCATCACACCAGCACTGGTGATGTACGAGATAATGGTGCGGTCGTTGTGCGAGGGATTGAGATCATCCAACGTGCCTGCCGGATATTTTCGGAGGCGATCGACCCAATAGGCACGAAGTGCCTCGCGGCCGGTAATGGTTTGGACACCGGCGCAGCCGCAGTGCACAACGGCATCTTCGGCATAGAGCTCCAAGATCGCCTCGATATCGCCCGCGCGATAGGCATCAAGCCAGTCAACCGCAACGGCCATCGGGTCAAAGGACATATTTTTCACTCGCATGCCGTCCAAATCTGCTTCAGGCTCTGGAACTGCCGAGCCTTTTTTGATTTTAATATCCCACCCGGGCACGGCCATATGGCGAACGACATAGAGGACCGGGCCGAGGGCAAGATCGATGTTGGACGCGTCCGCCAGGCAGGGGATACTCAAGCCCATCCGGCTTGTGATCGTCGATCCACAGCCGATCGTTTTGCAGGGACTGAGGTCGGTTCTCGGGACGCAGCCGGACTTCGACGTTGCCGCATCGTCCAGCGATCGGACAAGCTGCCTCGAAGCAATTCGAAAGCTGACACCCGACGTCGCGCTTCTTGCCGACAAGGTGCCGGATCTGACGGTCCCCGAGATCCTCGCGATCGTGAAAGCTGAGAAGCTCTCTACGCGCCTGGTGTTCTTCACCGAGTCCGACACCGACCACGATCTGACGTCCGCCATCGCAGCCGGCGCCTGCAGCGCAATTTCCAAGTATGCCTCTCCCGCCACGATGCTGCGATCGCTGCGGCTGATGACGAAGAGCGGTGTGGCACTGGAGAAGTCCGATCTCTCGGCAGCCGGCAAGGAGGTGGACGGCGACGGCAAAGTCGAAAAGATGCTGGAGCTGTTGACGCAACGGGAACGTCAAATTGCACGGCTGGTGTCGGAAGGACTGTCGAACAAGGAGATCGCGCGCCAGCTCAACGTTTCCGACGGGACGGTCAAAGTCCACTTGTACAATATTTTCCAAAAGCTTGAGATCACCAACAGGACCGTGCTCGCGACCATCGCATTGCTGCAGCGCCCCTCCGGCCTGGCCGCGCTCTCCCTGGCGTTTCTGGCGTTGGCAATTGCGGACGAACTCAAGGCGTCCGAAGCGAACGACATCTTTCCGGATCAGAACGGCGTCGGCCATGCGGACGAGCACGCCGCGTACGAGCCCTGGAAAAAAGGCATTCTCCGGCACCTCATCGCCTGGGAATCCGGCGAGACGCCCACGCTCGCCCAGAGAGACTTGTTCGCCAAGGCCGCCCAAATCACCAACCCGGCGACGGCAATGGAAGCGCTGCGCGCGGCCGAGCAATCCGGGGGCGCGAAAGCGTGGACACACCACGGTCCAGCTGGATCGGGCGCGCCCGATCTTTCTGGGCTCTTGCCGCGAGCAGCAAACGACATACAGGTCGGAGTTGACCCGGCCCCGGAACATCAATTCCCGCGGCTTCTTTCCAATGCGATGTCGATGCAGGGCGGGTATGGCAACTTCGCTATTCTCGCCGGTGCGTTGATCTACGCACTGCAGGATCCCCATCTCGCCGCGCAGGCGCATGACCTCCGTGAAGCGTCGATCGACAGCATCCTGGCCGTTACTGAAGAGAGTGCGACCACAAAACTGGCCGCGATCACCCATGCTGCCGCCAATCATGACGACAATTCAGCCCCGGGTTTCCTGTCGCACGATGTCCGCCTGTCTTCCGCCGTTGCGACCGCTGGACACGACGACGTCGCGGAAGGCGCTCTGGGCCAAAAGGGCCCGGGCGATGCGAGTGACAACCTCCATAAACCCGTTGGCGCGGACCTTGGTCACGATGCCAGTATCGGCTTGGGCGGCAACGTTGAAAAAATTGTTTATCGCTCCCCGATCGATTCCGTGTCTAACGATTCCAAGTCGACCGCTTCCGACACCGTGTTCGATTTCGCATCTGGGTCGAGCAGGATCAATCTTGCGGCTTTCGGAGCGCTTGCTTGGCTGCATATGACGGCGGCAAGCAAGTCTATACCGCCACATACACTCGCCTGGGTCTACGACTCCGCAAGCAACGAAACGATCGTCTATGTGAATGCGACCGATCGTATCCTTGATATCGGCGATCGCGGCTTGCTGGAAATTCATCTGGAGGGAATTGTAGCCGTTGCGGAGGCGGATGTCGTCTCCGAGCCAGATGGCGCGGCTGTCGCGACCACTTTGGAGCAGCTCGAAGCCGCGCTGATACCGGCGACCGCACTCGATGAGGCTGTTTCGAGCAAGGACCATGTCCAGACCAGTATCGAAGGGGGCGAGAGCACGCTCGGGACGGCCGGAGCCTGGGCCCTTCTGGCCAATAACGGCTCGGGTTTCCATTTCGGGCAGACCCGGACCGGCTTGGGAACGCCGTCGAAGTTCGAAACCTCCACGGACCCGTCCGCGGATGCAACGGAAGAGAGCGATGGTGCGTCTGCCGCGTCGGCTCACGGATCATCCATCGAGCTTGCTCATAGTGCCACAGCGCCGGCAGTCGCAAATGTCACGTCGCACAGTGGCCCGACCGACACGGGCACCGGCGTTTCGTCGATTGCACCCAACGAGATCGGCCAACCGAGCGTCGTAACGGCCGACAACGCGGGGCACGGCAACTCGCAGCACGCTTCAGAGCTAGGGTCTGCAAAGGATGCAGCTACCGAATCGACTGAAGGTGGCTCCAAACCGGGCAAGGGCGACGACAATGGCGCCGAGCATCACGCATCGGCTTCGGAAGCTCCGGGAGGGGCAACGCAGAAGGCAGAACCAGCGGGCGCGGAACACGGCAAATCCGGGCACTCAACCGCTGCAAGCCCGCCGGACGGAGCAGAGATCGATCCGGGCGTCGCAACGGCCGCCGGCGCGGGCCACGACAACTCGCATCACGCATCGGAGCCAGGGTCTGCAAAGGCGGCAGCTACCGAATCAACTGAAGCTGGCTCCAAACAGGGCAATGATGGCGGCCATGGCGGCGATCATCATCACGCTTCGGCTTCCGACGCTGCGCAACCACCAGCGACGACGGCAGAACCAAGCGGCGCGGAACACGGAAAATCCGGGCACTCAGCCGCTGCAAGCCCGCCGGACGGAGCAGAGATCGATCCGGCCGCCGCAACGCCCGCCAGCGCGGGCCACGGCAACTCGCAACACGCTTCGGAGCCAGGATCTGCAAAGGCGGCAAGCACGGGATCGACAGAAGATGGGGGCAAACCGGGCAACGGCACCGGCGATGGCGTCGAGCATCACGCTTCGGCTTCTGAAGCCGCGCAAGCGCCAGCGACGACGGCTGAACCAGGCGGCGCGGAACACGGCAAATCCGGGCACTCAACCGCTGCAAGCCCGCCGGACGGAGCAAAGATCGATCCGGCCGCCGCAACGCCCGCCAGCGCGGGCCACGACAACTCGCAACACGCCTCGGAGCCAGGGTCTGCAAAGGCGGCAAGCACGGAATCGACGGAAGATGGAGGCAAACCGGGCAACGGCACCGGCGATGGCGCCGAGCATCACGCTTCGGCTTCGGATGCTGCGGGGACCATGAAGACGGCAGAACCAGCCACCGTGGACCACGGTAACTCGCAGCACGCTGCGCAATCTGCAGCAATCGCATCAGACGACGCACACCCGGCCAAGGCTGCGTTCGAAATCGGCGGCGCAGACCAAGGACCGGTGTTCCGGTTCGATAGCGGACCAACTCCTTCTCCTCTCGTCGCGATAGTTGAGGTTAAAGAGTTCAATGATCCGCTCGATGCGCACGTTCCGCCCAGTCAGGAAGAGAGCCTCGGGTTCAACGCCAAGCTCGTCCCTCATGCACTGAACGGACACGCGGACGATCACGGCAATAACGGCGCGCATCAAGCCATTGTCCCTGCGCATCATGATCTGCTGATTTGAACCGCTGCATCGTCATTGACCGAAAATGGCAACTGTCACCGCAGTACAGGTCTCAGGAACACGACGCCTTCGGCGGATCAGCCTCATTGAGCGGAATTGTTCAGGGTTGTAGCCGTGAGAGCAGACGTTGCCGATCCTGATCGCGACGTCGCTGCTCCATCCGCATCCGTTCGAGTTCGCCTTCCGCCTTGGCTGTGTCCTCGTTCTGGCGCTTCATTTCAATGATCAGCGCCTCCTGCTCTGCGAGCCGGCGTTCTCCTTCGACGACGTCGCGCTCGATCTGCCTCAGCTCATCGTATATCGCCGTCGTGTACATCGCGGTCCTCGCGCGGCCGTGCCGCGAAGCACGCCGCAGAGTAGCTTTCGCCTCTTCCAGAGCCTTATCCGGGCCGCGCGGTGCGGCCATGACCGCAGCGCGACGCGCATGACTTTTAACTCAGCCAGCTTCGTGAACGTTCCGGCTGATGCCATTTTTTCCCGGGCTTTGTCCGGTCGAACGAAGCGCCGCGTTGTAATCATTTTGGCGGAAGCGGCTCACCTAACACGCGACTGCCTGGAACGGATCTCGTCACGGCGAAAATGCGCTCAGCTCACGGCGGCGCTTTAGCCAAGTTGCAAACAAGTGGTCGGCACAATATCGTCGATCGTCCGCCCCCACGTCTTCCGCCCCCATGTCTGACGTCCAATCTCTTCGGGAGCCAACACTATGAATTTGGTCTCAGTGCCCGGCGGGATTCATCGCCCTCCGGGGAAGGTCGATATCCCGTCTGCCTGGCTGGGCGCTGAGATGAAAGCCAATCCTGATCGATGGTTGATATCGCTTGCGGCCGGCGAGATTGCGGAACTCGAGGGCGCGGCTGAAACATATCTTGGCAGAAACAAAAAAATCGCCGAGATCACGAAGGAAAGCTTTCCGCTTCCCCACTTCGGCAGGCATCTGGAAGAGCTTAAGACAACGCTCCTGGCTGGCCTTGGCTTCGAAGTCATACGCGGCCTCCCGGTGGCAAAATATAATCAGGAGTTTGCCGCTACGATCTTTTGCGGAGTGGGCGCGCACCTTGGATCGGCGCGGTCTCAGAATGCAGCGGGTCACATTCTCGGTCACGTCCGTGACACCGGCGCCGATGCAAGGGATCCCAACACCCGAATTTATCAAACGTCGGACCGGCAGACATTCCACACGGATTCGGCCGACGTGGTTGGATTGTTATGCATTCGCGAGGCGATGGAGGGAGGGGATTCTCTCCTCGTCAGTACGACGACAATCTACAACGAGATGTTTGACAGACGTCCCGACCTTGCCGCCCTCTTGTTTGATCCGATCGCGACGGACCGGCGAGGCGAGGTGCCGGAGAACGAAAAGCCATATCTTGAAATCCCGGTGCTGAATTGGCATGTGGGGTTCCTGACCGGGTTCTATCAGCGCCAGTATATCGATAGTGCCCAACGCTTTCCCGATGCGCCAAGACTGACGCCGGCTCACGTCGAGGCGCTCGATCTCTTTGACGCGCTCGCAAATGATCCCGCGCTGCATTTCGGCATGCGGCTTCAGCCGGGCGACATGCAGTTCGTTTACAATCATGCCTTGTTGCACGATCGGACCGAATTCCGCGATTGGCCCATTGCAGGCCAAAAGCGTCATTTGTTGCGCCTTTGGCTCAGCACGGAAGGCGACCGGCCGCTGCCCGATTGTTTCAAACAGCGCTATGGCTCGATTGAGATCGGCAACCGTGGTGGCATCATCACCAAGGGTACCAGTTTGAACGTTCCGTTGGATTGACGTTCGAAGCATCCAGCGATGTCCGCTCTTATGCCGATATTGGTAGAGGAGCGGACATCGTTGCTGCGAAGCCTGGCACTAGATCGAGGCAGGCCATCTCGAGGCCACGGTCCGGCGCCATTTTCCTTTGCGCAACCGCGGCAAATGTCGCGATGGGCCAAAAGCGGAAGAATTTAGTTGGACAAGGGTCCGCCTTCTTTGGCCGGCCTCGTCGCGCAGGAGGCCGCTCTATCCGAGTGCTATTCAAGCCCGCCAGAAGGACTTTTTGATTTCCAGAGCGATGTCAGACCAGGACAATCCGACATCATGTAAGTCGTGGTCAGTCCATTGCGCCAATTCGCGGCGCTGCCGAACCCGTTCGCGCCAAATTTGCAGTGTGACAAACGCGCGCTTCACTGCGTCAGAAAGCTGCGAACCGTCGGACCCCACGGTCTTCGACATCCGGGCACCATATGAGGTCGATCGGCCCCTCCCTTTCACCGTCAGTCCTTTGCTCGGCCAAGCCAGATCGCGACCGCACCGGCGAGCAACACAGCGGCCGAAATGAGCAGCGAGGTATGTGCGCCCGCAATGAACACGTTGTTGTCTCCGACCAGCGAGCCGAATAGGGCAACGCCAAGCACGCTGCCGGTCTGCCGCGTTGCGTTCAAAACGCCCGCGGCGATGCCGGATCGCGACTTCTCGACACTGCCGAGCAGCGTCGAGGTCAAGGACGGCACGAGCAAGCCGAGCCCGCCGCCGAGGATCACAAGCTGAGTGCCGATCGCCCCGTAGCTGGTGCCTGAGGCCATAGGCAGCAGCGCAACGCAGCCCGCGGCAGTAATCGCACAAGCCAGTGCAATGGTTTGCGGCGCGCCGAGGCGCTCGCTGACCGATGCGGCGACGAGGTTGGCGGGCAGCACCATGCCCATCATGGGAACGAAAGCGAGACCCGTTGCGAACGGCGACCAGCCATTGATTTTCTGGAAGTAGAGACTGAGCACGAAGATCAGGCCGTAGAAGGCGATGTTGAAGAGGAGCCCGACCAGAGCGGTCAGCGCAAACACGCGGTGGCGGAACAGCGAGAGTGGCAGCATCGGTTGTGGCGCGCACGCCTCGCGCCATACGAACAGGAGTCCGATCACGGCCGCTGCCACGAAGCCCATGATGACGAGCGGATGGCTCCAGCCGAGCACGCCGCCTTCGATCAGGGCGCCGGCCAGCGTGCCGAGGGTTGCAATCGCCGCGATCTGTCCCGGCAGATCGATCTCGCGCTGCGCGAGCCGCGGCGTCTCCTCGGCATAACGCCAGGCAAGCCAGAGGCCGGCGGCGCCAATCGGCAGGTTGACGAGAAAGATCGCTCGCCAGCCGACCAGCGCGATCAGCGCGCCGCCGACAAACGGCCCCGAAGTCAGTGCGACGCTCGCACCTGCGGCCCAGAAGCCGACCGCGCGGCCGCGCGCCCTCGGATCGGCATAGGCATGATTGAGCAGCGTGAGCGAGTTCGGCACCAGGATCGCTGCTGCCAGGCCCTGCACGGAGCGTGCGGCGATCAGGAATATCGCCGACGGCGCCAGCGCGCAGGCGAGCGAAGCCAACGTGAAGATCGCAAAGCCCGCGATGAATATCCGTTTGGCGCCGACGCGGTCACCGAGCGCGCCGGAGGTCAAAATGAAGGCCGCGAATGCGATGGTATAGGCGGTCACCACCCATTGCAGCTCGGCCACGCTACCGCCGAGCGAAGTGCCGATGCTGCTCAGCGCAGTATTGACGATGGTGATATCGAGCTGCACCACGCCAAGGCCGAGGCTCGTGGCAGCAAGTGCCAGCGCCGTCGCGAGAGGCGAGCGGGATGACGTGTTGTCGGCGTGGGCTAGTTCCGGCTGTCTTGTATTGAACGAAGTTGTTGGCATTGATCACACTCAGTTGCCTGCGAGAATTTGACGGCCCTGATCAGCCCACTTCGCGATGGTCATTCGATACCAACCGAATACTCGGAGCCGCGGGATGATCTTTCTCCTCGTCGCGGCATTTCTTCACCGGGCCTACTGGCGTCCGGGCAACCTATGTTTCGTGATCGATCCAGTCTCGCGGAAACACTACGGTCTTGACCGAAGTATCCGTGCTTGGCACTGCGTCCTTATCGGCATACGAGAAGGGCATGGACACGGGACCCAAAATCGCCCAAGTCGCAGCGGTCATCGGCGACCCGGCGCGGGCCAACATGCTGAGCGCGCTGATGGATGGCCGAACGTTGACCGCCTCGGAGCTCGCCTATGTGTCTGGCGTGGCGCCGCAGACAGCGAGTGGCCATCTTGCGAAACTCAGCGACGCGGGATTGCTCGCGCTCGCAAAGCGGGGCCGACGGCGATATTTCCGCCTGGCCTCTCCGCACGTCGCGCGCGTGCTAGAAGGTCTCATGGTCGTGGCGCAGGACGGCCCCGCCCGGCAGCGCAATCTCTGGCGCGGTGGAGAAACGCTCCGGCACGCGCGCACGTGCTATGACCACATGGCCGGCCGCATCGCCGTCGCAATCGCCGACCGGTTGGTCCAACAGTCGTTTATTCTGCTCGACGAGGATGGCGGGCAACTCACCGACGCCGGCCGGTCATTCTTCAATGAGTTGGGCGTCGATCTTGGCCTCGCCTCTAAGCGCCGGGTGTTCTGTCGCCCCTGTCTCGACTGGAGCGAGCGCCGGCCGCATCTGGCCGGGGCAGTCGGCGCCGCCATTCTTGATCACGCTCTCGAGCACGATTGGGTCGAGCACGTCAGGGATAGCCGAGCGCTCGTCGTAACCCCGGTTGGCGTTAGAGAACTCGCCACAAGGTTCGGCATTGAGGGCGTACCCCCGACGGACGGTCACGATGGGCGTGTTGGATCACTATCCGGAGGCCGGGTATCAGCTATAACGGTCGAGTCAGCGCCTCCCGGACGGAGGTAGTAGCGCGATTAGCCATTTTAGGCTGTGGTGACCGGAGCTAAGGCAGATGCGCTCCATTGTGGCCGTTCTGCGCCCTGCAGCGATGTCCGCTACCGCGCCATTGTTGGCGAAGAAGCGGACATCACGCGCGCCGGAGCTGTGCGCTACGATCAAACCTTGACGCGGCCTCAGCCGCGCCTACTCCTCGTCTTCGTCGTCCTCGTCTTCGTCTTCGTCGAGCTCTTCCAGTCGATCGAGGACCGCGAGCGGCAGCGTCTCGCGAAACAGATCGCCTTCCGCGCCCATCCAGAGACAGATCACGTCGTCGCCCTTCACGTCCGCGACGGTGAGCGGCTGCCCGCCGGATTTCAGCATGACGATATCGCCGGCTTTTAGTTCCATGGATGGTCCTTTCGGGTTGATTGACGGAGAAGCTAGCAAACCGGCATGACATGCCGATCACGGGCTACTCGGTCAGTGGATGTGTTGCGGTAGCGCGCATCCGCCGGCCGTGCTGCTGAAACGTCGATCAGAGAGCTTTAGGCCGGAGCGATCCCATCACGAGAGGCAATGGCGCCTGTTCGATGGATGGCGCAAGGGCTCTTCCGTCCCGTGCGTCGCGACCATGACACCATGCGCCTGTTTTGCCCGACGGAGCAACCGATTTCGTCGGATCCGCAGTTCGCGTTTTCCGCAAGTCGTTGATTTTGCTGCGGCCGTCTACTGTGCATGGGGTTGTTTTCGATGTTTTTGTTTACGCACCCTGATTGCAGTCAGCCCGGCACCAGTTCTGTCAGCGAGCGGATGATGCGGTCGGGCTTGACGATCGAGCCTTCGGGCAGGCCGTCGCCATGCACGTCGATCCAGATCGAGTAGATGCCGAGACGCTGCGGCGTCACGACTTCCCATTCCAGATTGTCGCCGATCATCCAGGTATCCCCAGCGGTGACGCCAAGCGCGTCCATCGCGTGCAGATAGGCACGCTCCTCGGGCTTGCCGAAGCCGTGTTCGCCCTCGATCTGGATGTGGTGAAAGCGATGCGCCAGCTCGAACCGCTCGACCTTGGCGCGCTGGGTGTCGGCGGCGCCGTTGGTCACCAGCGCGAGCTTGATGCCGAGCGCCTTCAATTTGTCGATCGCATCATGCGCGCCGGGGAAGACGAACATCTCCTCCTCGCGATAGGCGGTGAAACGGTCGGCGAGACGAATGGCGAGGTCGTCGGGCAGGGCGCGATGACCGGCGGCCGCGAGCGCGGCAAAACCGCCCTTGACGGTGAGATGCCGGGCCTCGGCGAGCTTCATCCGCCAGGAGGCGTCCGCATTGGCCCAGAAGTTTTTCGCGAACGCCAGGACGGTGCTTGCGACCAGTTGCGGCGGTAGCGGCGCGAGCTCCTCCGCGAACTCCGCTGTGATCGTGTTCCAGGCGATCTCGGGCCGCGCATAGGCCGACAGAATGGTGTCGTCCATGTCGATCAGCATGGCGCGCGGCAGCGGCCTCATTGCGGGCTTCATCGTCGTCATGGCCACTTCACCTCCGGCGGCAGCGACGACAGGATCGAATCCACATTGCCGCCGGTCTTGAGACCGAAGATGGTGCCGCGGTCGTAGAGCAGGTTGAACTCGACATAGCGGCCGCGCCGGATCAATTGCTCCTCGCGATCCTGCGCGGTCCAGCTCGTCGCGAAATTGCGCCGCACGATGTCGGGATAGATCTTCAGGAAGGCGCGGCCGACATCCTGGGTGAAGGCGAGGTCGGCGTCCCAGTCGCCGCTGTCGTGCCAGTCGTAGAAGATGCCGCCGATGCCGCGCGCCTCTTTCCGGTGCGGCAGGTGGAAATACTCGTCGCACCACTTCTTGTACTTGTCGTAATCGGCGACGCCGTTCGGCTGCGTGCAGGCCTGTTTCATTGCGGCGTGGAAGGCGACGCTGTCGGCATCGTCCTGCGTGCGCCGGCGGTCGAGCACCGGCGTGAGATCGGCACCGCCGCCGAACCAGGCTTTCGTGGTGACGACGAAGCGCGTGTTCATGTGCACCGCCGGCACATGCGGATTGCGCAGATGTGCGATCAGCGAGATGCCGGAGGCCCAGAATTTCGGGTCGTCCGCCGCACCGGGAATCTGCGCGCGAAACTCGGGCGCGAATTCGCCGTGCACGGTCGAGCAATGCACACCGACCTTCTCGAACAGGCGGCCTGACATCATCGACATCACGCCGCCGCCGCCGGCCGCGCCGGTATGATCGGTGCGCTGCCACGGCGTGCGTTTGAAGCGGCCGGGCTCGCCCGAATAGAGGCTTTGCGGGGCATCGTCCTCCAGCCGCTCGAAGCTCGCGCAGATGTCGTCGCGCAGGGCTTCGAACCAGGCGCGTGCGCGGGTCTTGCGGTCTTCGATCGTAGAAACGTCCATATGCAAATCCCAACGAACGGGCTCGTAGGGTGGGCAAAGGCGCACTTGCGCCGTGCCCACCATCTATCACCGTTTATCTTGAATGGTGGGCGCGCTACGCTTTGCCCACCCTACGAATTTCACCCTTGCGGACCGTAATAGGTGCAGCTCTCGTTGCAACTGTCGCGGTGGATGCTGACGCGGGTGAGCTTGCCGATAGGGGCCAGCCGCTCCCAGACGAAGCGCGAGAGGTTTTCCAGCGTCGGTGTGCCCAGCGCCTCGATCTTGTTGAGGTACTTATGGTCAAGCGTCATGCGCACATCCTCGATGGCGCGCTGGACCAGGCCGAGATCGACCACCATGCCGGTCGCAGGGTCCGGCGTGCCGCGCAACGTCACCTCGGCGCGGAATGAGTGGCCGTGGATCTCTTCGCTATCAGCGCCGAATGTCGTTCCCGACAATGAGTGCGCCGCCTCGAAGCGAAACGATTTCGTCAATTCCCACATCTGTTCGAAAACCAATCCTATCTGATACCGAGCGATTTATGCGTCTGCACGCTGAGCCGCCATTGCGGATGATTCAGGCAATAGTCGATTGCGCCTGCGGTGTTTTGGGCGACTTCGGGCCCGTCCATCGGCTGCAGCGAGAAGCGTTCGAAGGCGAGGCCCGCGAAGGCCTCCGGCATGGCGAGCGGCTGCGGATAGACCAGCTTCAGCTCGTGGCCGCGCCGGATCACCAGATCGCTGCCGCCCTTCGGGCTGACGCAGATCCAGTCAAGCCCCTCGGGCGGGGCGATCGTGCCGTTGGTCTCGACGCCGATCTCGAAGCCGCGGGCATGGAGCGCGTCGACCAGCGCCGTATCGACCTGGAGCAGCGGCTCGCCGCCGGTGAGCACCACGTAACGGTTGTCGGTGGAGGCCGTCCATTGCGCGGCGATGGTGTCTGCGAGGTCCGCGGCCGAGGCATAGCGCCCGCCGAGCGTGCCGTCGGTGCCGACGAAATCGGTGTCGCAGAATTTGCAGGTCGCCTCGCCGCGGTCCGCCTCGCGCCCGCTCCAGAGATTGCAGCCGGCAAAACGGCAAAATACGGACGCGCGCCCGGCATGGGCGCCTTCGCCTTGCAGTGTCAGGAAGATTTCCTTGACCGCGTAACTCAACCGTCTCTCCTCAACATATCAAACTTGCGGGTTCCGGAGCTGCCGCAGCGCTTCGCCTGCGGCCATCGCCGCGGTCATGGCGACATTGAGCGACCGCAGCCCCGGGGCGATCGGGATCACCAGCCGCGCGTCGGCGGCCTCGACCACCGCCTCGGTGACGCCGGCGCTCTCGCGCCCGAATAGCAGGATGTCCGCCGTCTGGTAACGGAAATCGCGGTAGTCGGTCGCCCCCTTGGTGGTGAACAGCAGCAGGCGGGCGCCCTGCGCCGCGCGCCATTGCTCGAATTTTGACCAGGAGTCATGCCTGACGATGCTGACCTGATCGAGGTAATCCATTCCCGCCCGGCGGAAATGCCGGTCGGAGACGGGGAAGCCCGCCGGTTCGATGATGTGGGCGGCCACGCCCAGACAGGCGCAGAGCCTGAGAATCGTGCCGGTGTTCTGGGGGATGTCGGGTTGGAAAAGCGCTATCTGCATGGGCTGTGCATGGGCTGTCTCGGTTCGGTGCGGGCCGGAAATGTCTCAATAAAACATCGCTGGCCGGGGAATTCGTGCATTGCACGCTCCCGCGCCGATAGCGGGCTTGCGCTCGCCCGGCAAGGGTGCCAATAGAACGATTCTGGACTGCTGTTTTCGCCTTGTTTTGGTGGGGGCACGTGAAGTTCTGCCGCCGCGGGGGGCCGCGGGCGCCGGCAGGCTGTTCTGGGGACCTTGGGGGCTCCCGGAGCGGTTCCGCCGGCTGCATAAGAAGAAAGGGTTGGAATCGTGACGACAGCGTCTTCGGCGGACCATCCGACACGCCGTGATTTCTTATTCGTTGCAACGGGGGCAGCTGCAGCAGTAGGGGGCGCAGCCGCGCTCTGGCCCTTCATTTCCCAAATGAATCCTGATGCGTCGACCATCGCCGCCGGTGCGCCGATCGAGGTCGATCTCAGCCCGGTCGCCGAGGGGCAGGACATCAAGGTGTTCTGGCGCGGCAAGCCGATCTATATCAGCCACCGCACCAAGAAGCAGATCGACGAGGCGCGCGCCGTCAACGTGGCGAGCCTGCCCGATCCGCAGTCCGACGAGGCCCGGGTCAAGTCCGGCCATGACCAGTGGCTGGTCGTGATCGGCATCTGCACCCATCTCGGCTGCATCCCGATCGCCCATGAAGGCAATTACGACGGGTTCTTCTGCCCCTGCCATGGTTCGCAGTACGATTCGTCCGGCCGCATCCGCCAGGGGCCCGCGCCCGCGAACCTGCCGGTGCCGCCGTACCAGTTCGTTTCCGACACCAAAATCCAGATCGGCTGAGCTTCGGGCCCTCGTCCGAAGCTTCGCGCCGTCTCGTCGTACTATTTCCTCAGGATCGCATCATGAGCGGACCATCCGACTACCAGCCGAGCAATCCGGCCCTGCAATGGATCGAGCGACGTCTGCCGATCCTCGGCCTCATGCACTCTTCCTTCGTGGTCTATCCCACCCCGCGCAACCTGAACTATTGGTGGACCTTCGGCGCCATCCTCTCCTTCATGCTGGGGATCCAGATCCTGACCGGCGTGATCCTGGCGATGCACTACACGCCGCATGCCGACCTCGCCTTCAAGTCGGTCGAGTTGCTCGTCCGTGACGTCAATTACGGCTGGCTGCTGCGCAACATGCATGCCGTCGGCGCCTCGATGTTCTTCGTCGCCGTCTACGTCCACATGCTGCGTGGCCTTTATTACGGCTCCTACAAGGAGCCGCGCGAGGTGCTCTGGATCCTCGGCGTCATCATCTACCTTCTGATGATGGCGACGGGCTTCATGGGCTACGTGCTGCCGTGGGGCCAGATGAGCTTCTGGGGCGCCACCGTCATCACCAACCTGTTCTCCGCCATCCCCTATGTCGGCGAGAGCATCGTGACGCTCTTGTGGGGCGGCTATTCGGTCGGCAACCCGACGCTGAACCGCTTCTTCTCGCTGCACTATCTATTGCCGTTCCTGATCGCGGGCGTCGTCGTGCTCCACGTCTGGGCGCTGCATGTCTCCGGCCAGAACAACCCTGATGGCGTCGAGCCCAAGACGGAGAAGGACACGGTTCCGTTCACGCCGCATGCGACCATCAAGGACATGTTTGGCGTGTCCTGCTTCATGCTGCTCTACGCCTGGTTCATCTTCTACATGCCGAACTATCTCGGTGACGCCGACAATTACATTCCGGCGAACCCGGGCGTGACGCCGCCGCACATCGTGCCGGAATGGTATTACCTGCCCTTCTACGCGATCCTGCGCTCGATCCCGAACAAGCTCGCGGGCGTGATCGGGATGTTCTCGGCGATCATCATCCTGTGCTTCCTGCCCTGGCTTGATGCTGCCAAGACCAAATCGTCGAAGTACCGTCCGCTGGCCAAGCAGTTCTTCTGGATCTTCGTCGCGGTCTGCATCCTGCTCGGCTATCTCGGCGCGCAGCCGCCGGAAGGCATCTATGTGATCGCCGGCCGGGTCCTGACGTTCTGCTACTTCGCCTACTTCCTGATCGTGCTGCCGCTGCTCTCGCGCATCGAGAAGCCGCGGCCGGTGCCGAACTCGATCTCGGACGCCGTCCTGGCCAAAACCGGGAGCAGGTCGACGCCGATGGTGTCGAGCGCGATCGTGCTTGCGCTGGCGGGCGCGTTGTTTGCGGGCTCAGCCGATAGCGCGCGTGCCTCCGAAGGCAGCGACAAGCCGCCGGGCAACAAATGGTCGTTCGCCGGTCCGTTCGGCAAGTACGACCGCGGCGCATTGCAGCGCGGCTTGAAGGTCTACAAGGAAGTCTGCGCCAACTGCCACGGCCTGTCCTACGTCGCCTTCCGCAACCTCGCGGAAGCCGGCGGTCCCGGCTATTCGGTCGCGCAGGCTGCAGCCTTCGCCTCCGACTACAAGGTCAAGGACGGTCCGAACGACGCCGGCGATATGTTCGAGCGCCCGGGCCGGCCGGCGGATTATTTCCCCTCGCCATTCCCGAACGAGCAGGCCGCGCGTGCGGCGAATGGTGGCGCGGCGCCGCCGGATCTGTCGCTGATCACCAAGGCGCGCTCCTACGGCCGCGGCTTCCCCTGGTTCATTGTCGACTTCTTCACCCAATATCAGGAGCAGGGCCCGGACTACGTCTCGGCGGTGCTCCAGGGCTTTGAGGACAAGGCGCCCGAGGGTGTGACGATCCCGGAGGGGTCCTACTACAACAAGTACTTCCCGGGCCACGCCATCAAGATGCCGAAGCCGCTCAGCGACGGCCAGGTGACCTATGACGACGGCTCGCCGACCACGGTCGCGCAATACGCTAAGGACGTCACCACGTTCCTGATGTGGAGCGCCGAACCGCACATGGAAGCGCGCAAGCGCCTCGGTTTCCAGGTCTTCATCTTCCTGATCATCTTCGCCGGCCTGATGTACTTCACCAAGAAGAAGGTCTGGGCCGACTCGCACTGAGCGGCCTGAGGCGAGAATGAAGAGGCCCCCGCAAGGGGGCTTTTTTGTTGGGCACGAGAGTGTGTTGTCAGGCGCGATTGCCTATCGCCCGCTCAAACGCCAAAATGCCGCCAACCGCTCCCCAAAAACTCGTCGGAGGACATCATGGGAACCGCCATCACCTTCAAGCGCCCGGACGGCAAGGACGCATCGGGCTATCTCGCCAATGCCGCGCGCGGCAATGCGCCGGGCGTGGTGGTCATCCAAGAATGGTGGGGCCTGTCGGACCAGATCAAGGGCCTGTGCGACCGCTTCGCGCTGGCCGGGTTCGATGCGCTCGCGCCCGATCTCTACAGGGGCAAGGTGGTGCCGTATCACGACACGGACGCGGCCGGCAAAGAGATGAACTCGCTCGATTTCATGGACGCCACCACGCAGACGGTGCGCGGCGCCACGCAATATCTGTCGCGCAACGGCGCCAAGGTGGGCCTGACCGGCTTCTGCCTCGGCGGCGCCGTCACCATCATCGGCGCGGTGCATGTGCCGGAGCTCGCCGCCGGCGTGGTGTTCTACGGCATCCCGCCAGAGCAGGCGGCCAAGCCCGCCGACGTCAAGATCCCGCTCCAGGCCCATTTCGCCAACAAGGACGATTGGTGCACGCCGGAACTGGTCAATGGCTTCGAAAAGGCCATGAAGGCCGCCGGCAAGTCGCTGGAGCTGTTCCGCTATGACGCCGAGCACGCCTTCGTCAACGAGCAGCGCCAGGCCGTGCACGACCGCGAAGCCGCCGAGCTGGCCTGGGGCCGGGCGACGGAGTTTTTCCGCAAGCATCTGGGGTAGGTTGGGCGCCAATCGCGCTACAATTTCGGTGTCGTCCCGGCGAAGGCCGGGACCCATAACCACAACACTTTGTGGTCGGGGCGAGCTGCCACTGCGAGTCTTCGCCAAACTCAATTTTGTGGCTATGGGTCCCGGCCTTCGCCGGGACGACGGTGGAGATTGGTGTCGTCCCTCACGGACGACTAGCAGCCGGCCCAGCCACCCTTGACGCCGTCCCCGCGCCATGGTGAGTATCCGCCCATGAGCACCGCCGTCCGCCCATCCCGTCTTTGGTGGCGCACCTCCTAAGAGGTGGCCGGTGCGATTTATTCTCCCAAAATCGTCTGAGGTCGCCCACGCAGTGCGGCGGCCTGATCGTTTGTCCTGTGTGGCGTTCCCTCGACAAGTTTCGTAAGAGGACCCCATGAACAGGACCGTCTTTGCCCTTCCGGCTCGAAGCGACTATGTGACCCGCGCGGGGCTTGCGATCACGCGCGTGGCGGAACAGTTTTCCGGCGGCGCCAACCGGCTCGACGATCTCGTCAACCTGCTCGACCGTCGCCGCGGCGTGGTGCTGTCGTCGGGGACGACCGTGCCCGGCCGCTACGAAAGCTTTGACCTCGGCTTCTCCGATCCGCCGCTCAAGCTCGAGACCACTGGCGTCAATTTCAAGCTGGAAGCGCTGAATGCGCGCGGAGAGGTGCTGATCGCCTTCCTCGCCGACGTCTTGCGCGAACCCTGCGTCGTGATCTCCGAGACGACGCCCACGCGCCTTGCCGGTCATATCATCCGCGGCGAAGCCCCGATCGACGAAGACCAGCGCACGCGGCGCGCCAGCGTGATGTCGCTGGTGCGCGATCTCGTCGCCGCGTTCTCCGCCAACGACGACGGCGTGCTCGGCCTGTTCGGCGCCTTTGCCTACGACCTCGTGTTCCAGATCGAGGACCTCGTGCAGAAGCGCGCGCGCGAGGCCGACCAACGCGACATCGTGCTCTACGTCCCCGACCGGCTGCTCGCCTATGACCGCGCCACCGGCCGCGGCGTCGTGCTCACTTACGATTTCGCGTGGAAGGGCAAGTCCACCGCGGGCCTGCCCCACGAGACCGCCGAGAGCCCCTACCTCAAGACACCGCGCCAGGGTTTTGCCGATCACGCGCCCGGCGAATATCAGGCTACGGTCGAGACCGCGCGCGCTGCCTTTGCGCGTGGCGATCTGTTCGAGGCGGTGCCGGGGCAACTCTTTGCCGAGCCCTGCGACCGCTCGCCGGCAGAAGTGTTCCAGCGGCTCTGCGTCATCAACCCGTCGCCTTACGGCGCGCTGATGAATCTCGGCGAGGGCGAATTTCTCGTCTCGGCCTCACCGGAAATGTTCGTGCGCTCGGACGGACGCCGGGTCGAGACCTGCCCGATCTCGGGGACGATCGCGCGCGGTACCGATGCGATCGGCGATGCCGAGCAGATCCGCCAGCTCCTGAACTCCGAGAAGGACGAGTTCGAGCTCAACATGTGCACCGACGTCGACCGCAACGACAAGGCGCGCGTCTGCGTCCCCGGCACGATCAAGGTGCTGGCACGCCGGCAGATCGAGACCTATTCAAAACTCTTCCACACGGTCGACCATGTCGAAGGCATGCTGCGTCCCGGCTTCGATGCGCTCGATGCGTTCCTCACCCATGCCTGGGCCGTCACCGTCACCGGCGCGCCAAAGCTCTGGGCGATGCAGTTCGTCGAGGATCACGAGCGCTCGCCGCGCCGCTGGTATGCCGGCGCGATCGGGGCGGTGAATTTCGACGGCAGCATCAACACCGGCCTCACCATCCGCACCATCCGGATGAAGGAAGGCCTCGCGGAAGTGCGTGTCGGTGCCACCTGTTTGTTCGACTCAGATCCCGCCGCCGAGGACCGCGAATGCCAGGTCAAGGCCGCGGCCCTGTTCCAGGCGCTGCGCGGCGATCCGCCGAAGCCGCTGTCGGCCTTCGCGCCCGATGCCACCGGAAGCGGCAAGCGGGTACTGCTGATCGACCATGACGACAGCTTTGTGCATATGCTGGCCGATTACTTCCGCCAGGTCGGCGCCGACGTCACCGTGGTCCGCCATGTGCATGCGCTCGACATGCTCAAGCAGAAGCGGTGGGATTTGCTGGTGCTGTCGCCCGGCCCCGGCAGGCCCGAGGATTTCGGGATCAAGAAGACCATCGACGCAGCGCTGGAGAACAAGCTGCCGGTGTTCGGGGTCTGCCTCGGCGTCCAGGCGATCGGCGAGTATTTCGGCGGCGAGCTCGGGCAGCTCACGCATCCCGCCCACGGCCGGCCCTCGCGGGTGCAGGTGCGCGGCGGGCGGCTGATGCGCAATCTGCCGAACGAGATCGTGATCGGCCGCTATCACTCGCTTTATGTCGAGCGTGACAGCATGCCGGAGGTGCTATCCGTCACCGCCAGCACCGAGGACGGCGTCGCCATGGCGCTCGAGCACAAGACCCTGCCGGTCGCCGGCGTGCAATTCCATCCGGAATCGCTGATGTCGCTGAGCGGCGAGGTGGGCTTACGAATTGTCGAGAACGCGTTCCGCCTGGATGCGCGCGCTGATTGAGAGGCACCATGACTTTTGACCACGATCTGAAGGCGAGCGTCCGCACCATCCCGGACTACCCGAAACCCGGGATCTTATTCCGCGACATCACCACGCTGCTCGCGGATGCGCGTGCGTTCCGCCGCGCGGTCGACGAACTCGTCAATCCCTGGGCTGGCAACAAGATCGACAAGGTCGCCGGCATGGAAGCGCGCGGCTTCATCATAGGCGGCGCCGTGGCGCACCAGGTTTCGGCCGGCTTCGTGCCGATCCGGAAAAAAGGCAAGCTGCCGCACACCACCGTGCGGATCGCTTACTCTCTCGAATACGGCATCGACGAGATGGAGATGCATGTCGACGCCATCCAGCCCGGCGAGCGCGTGATCCTGGTCGACGACCTCATCGCCACCGGCGGCACTGCGGAAGGCGCGGTGAAATTGCTGCGCCAGATCGGCGCCAATGTGGTCGCCGCCTGCTTCATCATCGACCTGCCGGACCTCGGCGGCGCCGCCAAGCTGCGCGCGATGGACGTGCCGGTGCGCACGCTGATGACGTTCGAGGGGCACTGAGCCAGGACGCCGAGGAGTATCGCCCGGGTAAATTATCGCCTAGGACCGTTGCAGGATCAGGCTGAGCTCCAGCTCGCGGAAAGCGAGATAGTTCCGCCGGGTCCACTGGTGCAGCTCGGTCGAGGCATCCTTCTCCTGGCGCAGATAGCCGGTGAAGGAGAAGTTCAGCCGGCCGATATAGGTCTTGAGAAAGCCGGGCAGCGCAGGCAGGCGGAATACCCGTCCGGCAGCCATCGCCGCCGGCAGCTCGCCGCGTATGATGTGCTCGTTGTCCACCGTGATCAGGTTAATCCGCGGGATCTGTTCGCGCAGCATCTCGTGGGCGCGGGCCGAGACGCGGTCGGTGTCGGCGACGAACAGGATCATCGGCGCGACGTGGCGGCGCGCCGCCTCTTTCAACAGGCCGATCTCCTCGGTCATCTTGAAGAACTCGTCAAAGGCGTGGAAGCCGAGGTCGATCACCTTGGCAACCCCGTCATCGACGATGACGCGATCCATCAGCTGCATCTTGCCGTAGGTGTCGATCACGTCGGCGGTCTCCGTGATCGTTGGCAGATAGTCGAGCAGCGACGGCTCCTTCAGGTTGACGTCGAAGGCCACGACGTTGCCGTTCTTGAGCAGCAAAAATTCGCTCAAAAGCCGCGCCAGCAGGGTCTTGCCGACCTGCGGGCGGGGCGAGCAAATGATGTAGAGGGGCGTCGCGGGCATCGATAGCTATATCAGTCGAACTCGGCGACCAATCCAGCCGTATCCGCCCGGCTTGCGCAACTATTTTTCGCTGTTGCGGGTCGTGGGCTTGGAGCCGACAATGTCGGTCAGCCGGATCCGGTCGAATTCGCTCCAGACGTTCGCCAGCCAATGCCGGACATAGCCGCGCAGCACGAACGAATAGTTCGCGGCCTCGTCGTTGATACCCTTGTTGGCGACGAATTTCAGGAACGGAACGGAAGACACCTCGACCTGCTCATAGGCCATTTCGTTGAGCTTGGGGATGGTTAGCTCGGTCGCATCCTTGATGCGGTGGAAGTAGGAATTATAGGTCGCCTGGTCCCACTGGAAGAACTGGGTGTCGTTGATGAAGTTCTTCACCAGGAAGTATTTGGCGCCGGTCATGAAGCCCGCGGTCTCGGCGATTTCGTCCAGAGAGGCGATCGAGGGTCCGAGGATGTGGAACACGGCAAAGGTGATCTGGCCGGCCTTGGCGGCATCGAGGAAACCGATGTCGCGCAAGGAGGCGAGCGCCGGCGAGAGCAGGCCGGCGCGGACGTCGATCACGGTGACCGACGGGCTCGTGGCGTTGAGCGTATCGAAGATCTTCATCTGATCCGACGTCGTCGTCATGTCGACGATCTCGGTGATGTCGGGATGGAAGCGCTTCAGGGTTCCGCGCGGTGACTCTGTGTCGAAGGCGCGCGTCGGCACGTTGTTGGCGGAAAAATAATCGAGCAGGGTGCGCGATACCGTGGTCTTGCCGACCCCGCCCTTGTCCGCGCCCACCACAACCACTGCCGGCTTTGCCATTGCTGTCCCCTAACGCGCGCCCCCGATCGCGAGGTCGCAATCGGACGGGCCCCAAATCGATGTCGCAAAGATGTCCCAAGTCTGCTGTTGGGCGCGAACATGGCAGAAACAAGGGAGAATTCAATTCCGCAGGCCCCAGTTACGGCAATTCCCGAGGTTTTTCCCAATCGCGATCAATCCTTCCGCGCATGGCGTCAAATCGCGCTCAATGGCGGCCCCAAGGACCCATAGGATTTCCCAAGGGATTGCTTACCCGATTGCCTATTGGGTTGCTGCTGGCGGTTCCGGGTGCGGGCACGGGCGGCGGACTGGCCGTGCCGCCTGCGTCGTTCCAGGGACCCTGGCGCAGCGGCGGTGGGGTGTTCTGGCGGTCGGCTTGCGTGTCTGGCTCCTCGCCCTCGTCGGCGGGAGGCGGCAGCGGGCCAGGATCACGGCCGCCGGCGAACTTGACCAGCGCGTCCACCCGGGACTGCACCGAGGGGTGGGTCGCGAATAAATCGGCGAAGCCCTCGCGCGGATTGTCGACGCAGAGCTCCATCACCGCCGAGGTTGCGCCCGGCAGCTCGCCGCGGTTCTCGATCTTGCGCAGGGCCGAGATCATGGCGTCCGGGTTTTTCGTCAGCTCAACGGAGCCCGCGTCCGCGAGATATTCCCGCGAGCGCGATAGCGCGAGCTTCACCACCTGCGACAACAGCCAGGCTACCACGATCAGCACGACCGCGATGATGATCACGATCACCGCGCCGCCGCCCGAACTCTTGCTGTCGCTCGACGACGAGGACGATCGTGAGGACGAGGAGGAGCCCGACGACCACGAGCCGCCAGAGCCGGAGCTCCAGCTGAAATTCGTGAACAGGCGGAAGAAGAGTTCGCCGAAGAACCCGACCACACCCGCGATGATGACGGCGACCACCATGAGCTGCACGTCGCCGTTCTGGATATGGGTCAGCTCGTGACCCAGCACCGCCTCGATCTCCTTGTCGTTCAACGCATTGAGGAGACCGGTGGTGACGGTGATCGAATATTGCCGCGGGTTGAGGCCGGTCGCGAACGCGTTCAGCGCCGGGCTCTTCATGATCTTCAGCTTCGGCATCGTGATGCCGCGCGAGATGCAGAGATTTTCGAGCAGATTATAGAGCCGCGGCTCTTCCTGCCGGGTGACGTCGTGGCCGCCGGTCACCGCATCGATCATCGATTGGTGGAAGAAATAGGCGATCACGATCCAGGCCGCTGCCACGACGGTCGCAACCGGAGCGGCCACTTTCAGGTCATAGAAGGCACGGCTCAGATAATAGACGACGGTCTCGTCGCCATTGATGACGACTTCAGCGATCAGCGCGCCGGCATAGACCAGCACATAGACCAGCGCGAACAGGCCGGCGAGCAGCAGCATCGAACGAAACTTGTTCGAGGCGATGTGCGTGTAGAGACCATACGCGGCCATGACGCGATGCCCTGCCGGCCTATCAGCTCAACTCAGAACTTCACCTGCGGCGTGGCTTCGACCTCGGAGCGGCTGGCACCAAGATCGAAGAAGTCCTTTTTGGTGAAGCCGAACATGCCGGCGAACAAGGCGGCCGGCATCTGCTGGATACCGGTGTTGTATTCCTGGACCGCGCTGTTGAAGAAGCGGCGACTGGCCGCGATCTTGTTCTCGAGGTCGGACAGCTCGCTGGCGAGCTGCTGGAAATTGGCGTTGGCCTTGAGGTCGGGATAGGCCTCCGACAGCGCGATCAGCCGGCCGAGCGCGCCCGAGAGCTGGTTCTCGGCCGCGGACACCTGCGCTGGTCCCTGCGCCGACATCGCCGAATTGCGCGCCTTGATGACGTCGTCGAGCGTGCCGCGCTCGTGAGAGGCATAGCCCTTCACCGTCTCGACCAGGTTCGGGATCAGGTCGTGACGCTGCTTGAGCTGCACGTCGATGTCGGCAAAGGCCTGGCCGACGCGCTGGCTCAGCGCCACCAGCCGGTTGTAGGCGGCGAAGGCAAAGAACACGAGGACGACGATAACGCCGAGGACGATCCAGCCGGTCGACATTGAGAACTCCTGAAGGGGGAAGAAGGCGGGCGCTAGGGTAGACCAAATTGGCCCCGAGCGAGAGCCCGGCGCAGAGGAGAGGTAGGATTTGGTCGGATGAGGAACTATCCGAGTTCAAGGCGAAAGCGGGTAACGAGGTTAATTTTCGGACAGGACCGGCGTCTCAGTACTTCGTATCGAGCCTGGGTATGCCCGTGGCTTCGGCCAATCGCGCTGCGACCCTGCCTGCTTCCTGAATAGTTGCTTCCTTGACCGGAATGTCGTGCCGCCTTCCGCTGAGCAGCTCGACATAAACGCCATACGAGGCATGCCCGTCGCTCTCGTATTCGATACGACCGAGCGTGCGGAGTTGGTCGAGCGGGCAATCCACGATCGTCTTGCCCCATCGCCCAAACAAACGACGAAGGATCGTCAGCCGCCTTGCGCGAAGATCGATGTGAACGATCGTTCGCTGGGACGCGACGGAGAAGAACATGCACGCCAGCAATAGCCATAGGATGACGCCGCCTCCGACTACAGTCGCGCCTGAACTGGCTGCAACAACGGCAATGCCGAGAAGGCCCGCTGGAATCATCCAAATTATTGTCGAGCGCTTCCGCTCGAATACCAAGACTGCTGAGCTATCTCTGGCCATGAGGGACTTCTACCTCAATTTGTGGCTGTGCCCCAGCGCCACCGCCTTGCGTCCGCATAGGCGGCCTTGTCCCGCCGGGGGACCTTGGCGAGTTCGACACCGTCCTCCGTGCAGAGCTTTGCAGCGATCTCGGCCTTGCCGACATCCGGCGGCGCCAGCACGCGCGCGGCGCGGGCTGCGGGCGGCGTGCGGGTCAGCGCCACATAGATGAACCGCTCGTCCTCGAACGGCACCTCGGCGCCCTTGATCTGGCGGTGAGCCTGCGAGCGCGGCAAGCGCTGGGAGAAATGGCACCAATCGGGCGCCGTCAGCGGACACGGCTTTTCGTGCGGGCAGGGTGCGGCGACATAGGCGCCCGCCGCGATCAGTTGCTGGCGCAAAGCGAGGATGCGGGCGTAGCCGGCGGGCGTGCCAGGCTCGATCACGACCAGCGCGCGGCGCGCTTTCGCCCACATCGTTTCCGCGAGCTTGCGTTGATCGCGCTCACTGAGCTCGCCGATGACATAACTCGCGACCAGGAGATCGGCTGGCGAGACCTCGGCGAGGTTCGCGCCGGCATCGCCCGGCAGATAGCGGCAATCCGCCAGACGCGTGCTGTCGCGCGCCAGTTCGAGCGCGAGACGGCTGAGCGTGGCGTTGGCGTCGAGCAGGGTGAAATCCTGCAGCGAGGAGAACGCCTCCGCCGCGGCCCAGCTCGCGGTGCCCGGACCTGCGCCGACGTCGAGCAGCGTTTCCGGAGCGAGGTCGGGTACGATCTCGGTCAGCGCATTCAGACTGGCCGCCACCGCCGCGTAGGTCGCCGGCATGCGCGCGAGCGCATAGGCGAGCGCGTCGGCATCCGACTTGATCGTGCCGGAGCCGCCGCCTGTGCGGTAGGTGGTCGAGATTCTCTGCGATCGCTGCGCTGCGTCGGTGCGCGAGAACCCCTGGAGCTTGCCGTCGAGGGCGGCCTTTAGCTCAGCGGGAAGCGTGGGCGAGATCATCTTAATTCGCCGTCATTCCGGGGCGCGCGTAGCGCGAATCCGGAATCTTGAAATGGTGGCGCGAGATTCCGGGTTCGATGCTGCGCATCGCCCCGGAATGACGGCCAAAAAATCACGCCACGTTCTGGTCGAGAATGTCCACCGCCTCTTGCAGGTTCACCGACACCAGCTGCGAGACGCCGCGTTCGGCCATGGTGACGCCGAACAGGCGGTTCATCCGCGCCATCGTGATCGGGTTGTGCGTGATGATGATGAAGCGCGTGTCGGTCGAGGCGGTCATCTCGTGCAACAGGTTGCAATAGCGCTCGACGTTGTGGTCGTCGAGCGGCGCGTCGACTTCGTCCAGCACGCAGATCGGCGAAGGGTTGGTGAGGAACACCGCGAAGATCAGCGCCATCGCGGTCAGCGCCTGCTCACCGCCGGAGAGCAGCGACAGCGTCTGTGGCTTCTTGCCCGGCGGCTTGGCGATGATTTCGAGGCCCGCTTCGAGAGGATCATCGCTCTCGATCAAATGCAGCGCGGCTTCGCCGCCACCGAACAGCTCGACGAACAGGCGCTTGAAGTGGTTGTTGACGACCTCGAACGACGTCAGCAGCCGCTCGCGCGCCTCCTTGTTGAGGCTCTGGATACCCTGGCGCAGCCGCTTGATGGCCTCGACGAGATCGTCGCGCTCGGTGACCAGACCGTTGTGCTGGGTCTCGACCTCGCGCAGCTCTTCCTCGGCGCGCAAATTGACCGCACCCAGGCGCTCGCGATCGCGGCGCATTTTTTCGAGGTCTTCCTCGATGTCGTGCAGCGGCGGCAACTCCGTGCCGGGTTCGATCTCGGCGAGGCCGGCAACGGCCTGCGGTTCGACTTCCAGCATGTCGCGGATTTCGCGCTCGATGTCCTCGAGCCGGCGACGCGCACCTTCCATGCGCTCCTCGGCGCGGGCGGTGGCCTCGCGGGAGCTTGAGAGTGCCTCGAGCGTCAGCTTCGCGACGCGATCGGTTTCGGCCATCGCGGTTTCCGCGCTGGCGAGCGCATCGGCGGCCATGCGGCGGTCGTTTTCGGCATATTCGATCTCGGTGATCAGCGCGCTGCGCTTCTCCGCGAACACGGCCGGTGCGTTCTCGAGATCGCTGCGCTCGATCGAGACTTCGGCGATGCGCGCCTGGATGGTGTCGATGTGGGAGGTCGCGCTCTCCTTTCGGTTCTGCCACTCGGTGCGTTCGGCGAGGATCGCCTGCACGCGGCGGTCGGCCAGCTCGGCTTCGCGCGCCAACGCCTGTGCCTCGGCGCGGACCTGGGCGGCCATGCGGCGATGGCCTTCGATGTCGCTGCGGACGGCGGCGAGACGGGTTTCGGTGTCCTCGCTCGACGGCAGCTCGGAGATCCCGGCTTCGGCGTATTCGTAGGCGGCTTCGGCCTCGGCGCGGTCGGCTGCCAGACGGCTGTGCGCTTCCGACAGCGTCGCCTTGCGCGCGGCGTGGCGGCTGATCTCGCGCTCGACCGTGGCATGGCGCTCGCGCGCGACGTTGAGCTCGCGCTGTGCGGCGCGCCAGGCTTCGCGGCTCGCACCTTCGGTGCTGGCGGCCATCTGCAGCTCGGCCTCGGCGTTCTCCAGCGCCTGACGCTTGATCTGCGCGTCGATGCGGGCCTGCTCCAGTTCGTTCTCGATGTCGATGAGGCGGGCGCGCTCGGCGAGCCGCCGTGCTGCGCCGGTCGGCGCGTGGGCGGCTGCGACAAAGCCATCCCAGCGCCAGACGTCGCCTTCGGGCGAGACCAGCCGCTGGCCGGTCTTGAGCTGCGAGACCAGTTCGGCGCCGCGCTCGCGCGGCACCACGCCGATCTGCGCCAGGCGGCGGGTCAGCTCGGCCGGGGCTTGCACGTGGCTGGCGAGCGGCACGACGCCTTCGGGCAGTTCCGGATCGCCGTCGGTGACGCCGGCATTGGTCCAGCGCATCGGCGCGGACGGATCGACCGGGGCGTCGAGATCGTCGCCGAGGGCTGCGCCGATCGCCTTTTCGAATCCCTTGTCGACGGTGATGCCGTCGATGATCGGCGGCCACAGATTCTTGGTCTCGCCGTTGAGGATCTTGGAGATCGTGCGCGCCTCGGTATCGAGCCGCTGCACGCGCTTGTCGGCTTCGACGAGCGGCGAGCGCGAGGATTCCAGCGTCTGCCGCGCGGCGACATGCGCGGCTTCGCTGGCCTGAGCCGCGGCTTCCGAGGCCGCCAGCGTTTGCTCGGCGTTCTCGACGGTCGCGGTCAGCTCGTCGAGATCGCCGAAGCCGCCGGTCGCCTCGGTGAGCTTCTGCTCTTCCGCCGCGACGTTCGAAATCTCCTGATCGAGCCGGGCGAGCTTGTCGCGGTGGGTGCGAACGTTGGCTTCGAGCTGATTGCGCTTGGCGGTGAGGTCGGCGAGCGCGGTGGTGAGCTCGGCGAACTGCTGCTCGGTTTCGGTCAACACCGCCTCGGCTTCGGCGACACGCTCGTCGACGCCGGAGCGCTTCTCGACGCGCGACTTGATCTCTTCCTTCAGCTCGGCATCTTCGGCGTCGAGGCGCTGCAGCGCGACGTCGGCGTCCATGGTCTGCTGCTGGGCACGCGAGATATCGCCTTCGAACTGTGCGAGGCGCCGCTCGAGCTCCGCGACGCGCTCCTTGGCGCGCTCTTCCTCGCGATCGAGCAGCTCGCGGGCGTTGGTGAGGCGCTGCAGCCCGGCTGCCGCGCGCGCTTCCGCATCGCGCAGCGCCGGCATTTCGGCGGCGCGGATCGCCTGGATGCGGGCGGCCTCGGCCTGGTGCTGGGTCCGCTCGGCCATCTCGCGGACCGCGAGATCGTGGGTGTGGCCGGATTCGTTGACGTCGGCATGGGCGCCGATCCAGCGCAGGTGGAACAGGGTTGCTTCGGCCTTGCGGACCTTGGCCGCAACTTCGCGATAGCGCACGGCCTGGCGGGCCTGCTTCTTGAGGCCTTCCATTTGCCCCGCCAGCTGGCCGATCACGTCCTCGACGCGGGTGAGGTTGGTTTCGGCCGCCTTGAGCCGCAGCTCGGCTTCGTGGCGGCGGGCGTGCAGGCCGGCGACGCCGGCGGCGTCTTCCAGCACGCGGCGGCGTTGCTCGGGCTTGGCCTGAATGATCTCGCCGATCTTGCCCTGGTGGACCAGGGCTGGCGAGCGCGCGCCGGTGGCGGCGTCGGCGAACAGAATCTGCACGTCGCGGGCGCGCACGTCGCGGCCGTTGATGCGGTAGACCGAACCTGCCTCGCGCTCGATACGGCGGGAAATTTCCAGAAGCTGGCTGTCGTTCATCGCCGCCGGCGCGGTGCGATCGGAATTGTCGATCGTCATCGTCACTTCGGCGTGGTTGCGCGCTGGACGATTGCCGGAGCCGGCGAAGATCACCGCGTCCATGTCGGCGGCGCGCAACGACTTGTAGGAGGTCTCGCCCATCGCCCAGCGCAGCGCCTCGACGAGATTCGACTTGCCGCAGCCGTTGGGGCCGACCACGCCGGTCAGGCCGGGCTCGATGACGAAGTCGGTGGCCTCAACAAAGGACTTGAAGCCGTGAAGGCGCAGGCGGGTGATTTTCATAAGCACGCATCTCTGTTGGCAGGCGCGAATCCCCCTGCCGGGACAATACCATGGAAGGCAATGTCGCTATCCGGGCGAGTCGCGCGAGGCGCCTCATGCGGCTGGACAATGGCCGCGGTGCGCTGCGAGGGCAACCGGCGAAAGCCGCTTTTCCCAAGGGATTTATGCCGGGAAAGATACGGCTATCGAGATGCGAATCAGGGATTGTGCCGTGCGAATCAGCTCTTCAGCAGCGGATTGATCTTCTTGGCGAATTCCTCGAACGAGGTCTCGCCCTTGATCTTCTCGCCGTTGATGAAGAACGTCGGCGTCGAATCGACCTTCAGAACGTCGCTGGCATATTTCTGGTCGGCGGCGATCTTGTCGAGCAGCGCCTGGTCCTTCAGACAGGCCTCGACCTGCTGCTGGGTGAGGCCGGCTTGCTTGCCGATCCGCGTCAGGGTCTCCGTGGTGTTCTTCGCCACCCAGTCGTTCTGCTGGCGGAACAGCATGTCAGTGACCGCAAAGTATTTCGGTGCGTCGCCATTGGCGATGCAGCGTGACAGCATCGAGCCGGCGGCGGCTTTGATGTCGAGCGGGAACTCGCGGAAGATGTAACGGACCTTGCCGGCGTCGATGTATTCCGACTTGATCTTGGGAAACACCTGCTCATTGAAAGCCGCGCAATGCGGGCAGGTCATCGAGGCGTATTCGGTGATGGTGACCGCGGCGTCCTTCGGGCCCAGCGCCATGTCGGGCAGTGACACCGGCTTGGCGACGTCGCCAGCGGCCTGCGCGATAGCTTCCGAGATGAACCGCAGCGGCGAGAACCCGGCGAGCGCGGCAAGCCCGGTCAGCGACAGCATCGAGGTGAAGGCGCGGCGGGTGATGATCAAGGTCGGCTCCCGGATTGGCGTGGTCTCGCCCGAAATTCCCATTCAGACGGCCTGTCGCTAGCTTGAAACGTCGTTTGAGGCAATGGCGAGCGGCAAGGACAGGTCCAGTTTGGCCGCCGAATAAGGCTCAATTTCGCTTGATAGCGGCCCCCAGGCGCGCCAGCGCCGACTTCAATTGTTCATCTTCGATGTCGCCCAGGCGCTCAGCCACCTCGGCCACCGATTTGGCGTCCGGCGGGGCGGGCCGGGTTGGCCGCCGGGCGCGCGACAGTGGAGCCTGGCGGAAGGCCAGCTTGCCGACCGCGCTCCAGCCGAAGAAGCGGTTGACCCGCTGCAGGATCACATCGGCGGAGTGCTGGATCTCCAGCGCCATCGGCCCCTCGACCCGCAGCACCAGCGTGGCCGGCTCCTGCGGCTGACCCTCGACCGGCCGCGGCCATTGCATCTTGAGCGGCTCGGCATGGGCCGCGATCTCCGGTCCGGCAATCTGCGCCCACCGCGTCACCAGCTCGCGCGCGGCAAAACCCTGCTTGGCATAGGCCTCGGCGAAGACGTCGTTGAGCAGGAGCGACAGCGGCTTGGCGCTGATAGGACCGGGTTTGATGGGGCGAAGCTTGGACATGGGACCTTATAGCACTCCGGCGCGTCGGCCACAGGCTCTTCGCCGCGAAGAAAAACGTGGACGCCCGCGACCAGCGTGGGCACGACGTGGAGAGATCGGTGCATTGCCGTTACAGTGCGAACATGAGCCCCAAATCCGCCCTCAGGGCGAAATCGGAACCAGTTCCGCCGCAGACCTCGTCGCGCCCGCTCGCGCTGCTCGATTGGTACGACCGCCACCGCCGCCGCTTACCCTGGCGCGCTGCGCCCGGCGAGGCATCTGACCCTTACCGCGTCTGGCTGTCCGAGATCATGCTGCAGCAGACCACGGTGAAGGCGGTCGGGCCCTATTTCGAAAAATTCGTCGCGCGCTGGCCTGATGTCACCGCGCTCGGACGGGCCTCGCAGGACGACGTGCTGCGGATGTGGGCCGGGCTCGGCTATTATTCTCGCGCCCGTAATCTCCATGCCTGCGCGGTCGCGGTGATGCGCGAGCATGGCGGCACCTTTCCCGACACCGAACTGGGCCTGCGCGCGCTGCCGGGCATCGGGCCCTATACGGCGGCAGCGATCGCGGCGATCGCGTTCGACCGCCGCACCATGCCGGTCGACGGCAATATCGAGCGCGTGGTCTCGCGGCTCTTTGCTGTTGAAGAAGAACTTCCGCAGGCCAAACCGCGGATCCAGCACTTGGCTGCGACGCTGCTCGCCGACTCCCGCGCCGGTGATAGCGCGCAGGCGCTGATGGATCTGGGTGCCTCGATCTGCACGCCGAAAAAGCCAGCCTGCTCGCTATGCCCACTCAACGAGGACTGCACGGCGCGCACGCTGGGAACGCAGGATACGTTTCCGCGCAAGGCGCCGAAGAAGAGCGGCGCGCTACGGCGCGGCGCCGCTTTCGTTGTCACGCGCGGCGACGAGCTTCTCGTCCGCAGCCGTCCCGAAAAGGGTCTGCTCGGCGGCATGACCGAGGTACCGGGATCGGATTGGCTGGCCGAGCAGGACGATGCCAAGGCAAAACAGCAGGCGCCCGAGCTGAAGGGGCTGTCGCGCTGGCAACGCAAGGTCGGCGTGGTCACCCACGTCTTCACGCATTTCCCGCTGGAACTGGTGGTCTACACGGCCAAGGTGGAAGCGCGCACGCGGGCACCGGCAGGCATGCGCTGGGTGCCGATCGCCACGCTCCCCGACGAAGCATTGCCCAACGTCATGCGTAAGGTGATTGCGCATGGATTGGACCCCTAGCAGCCCATCCTGCTGACAACATGCTGGCAGCAGCCCTGCGTTAGCTGTGATCGGCAACGGAGGCTCGCATGATCAAGACCGCGCTCGACAACTTTCCCAGGCCGCCTTGTGCCGAGCTATTGGGGTGGCGTCTGCTCGATGCCCGTCCCGGGGAAGGCTGGATCAAGCTCGCGTTTGACGGCAAGCCGGAGTTCTGCAATCCGGCCGGCTTCATCCAGGGCGGCATGCTCTCGGCCATGCTCGACGACACGATGGGCCCCGCCGTGCTGGTGATGAGCGAAGGCCGGCTCTACACCACCACCATCAGCATGACCGTGAATTTCCTGGCGCCCGCAAAGCCCGGACCGATCATCGGTGAGGCCAAGGTGACGCAGCTCGGCAAGACGATTGCGTTCGTCGAGGCAAAGCTGATGGCGGAAGGAACAGTGCTGGCGACGGCAAGCGCGAGCGAGCGGCTGCTCGAAGCGGCGAGGGTGGTGGGCAAATAGTCTAGCCGCGTAGGCGCTACCCCTTCTCCCCTTGCGGGCCTGTTGCGCTATTGGCTTTTGAGGCTGAAGACGTCGAGAGAGAAGGTCTGGGTCGCGACAGGCTCCGGCCAAGACTGTGATTGTCGCCCTCGGCGGGCGGCTCAGGCCGCGATCGCGGCCCATTTCCTCATGTTGAATGCGATGGAGGCGAGCAGGATTTGTCCGCTTGCCTTCATGAGACCGACGTAACGGATGTAGGTCAGCCGCATCCGGCGTTTGAGGGTAGCGAAGGTGGTCTCCACCGTCGCCCGTCGTCGAGAGATGAGTAGGTTGTAGCGTTTGAGCCTCGGTGGCAACTCTGGGTGATGGCGGTTGGGACGCCGGGCGATGCGGGGCTTTTTGCCTTCCGCCTTCAGCCGGGCTCGTCTGGCATGGGTATCGTAAGCCGCATCGGCCCACACCACGGTTTCATCGCCACGGATCAACTCATCAGCCGGCGTGGTGTCGTTGACATTGGCGGGCGTCGTCAGCACCGCGCGGATCAAGCCGGATCCTTCATCAACACCCACATGGGCCTTGTAACCGAAGGTCGAACCGCTCTTGCCCTGCCGCTTGGCAAAACGGGCGTCGGGATCGTTTGAGGGACGATCCTCCTTGGGAGGAGCCGACACCGCCTGGATCAAGGTTGCGTCCAGCATCGTGCCGCGCTTGAGGATGACGCCGGCATTCTCAAGCTG